>NZ_JNJF01000014.1:0-106692 GCF_000701565.1 Selenomonas sp. FC4001
TGGGTTCAGAACGTCGTGAGACAGTTCGGTCCATATCCATCGCGGGCGTAAGATACATGAGGGAAGCTGCTCCTAGTACGAGAGGACCGGAGTGGACGGACCGCCGGTGTACCAGTTGTTTCGCCAGAAGCATAGCTGGGTAGCTGCGTCCGGAAGGGATAAACGCTGAAAGCATCTAAGCGTGAAGCCTGTCCCGAGATGAAGTATCTCATGGAGTAATCCAGTAAGATTCCTTGAAGAAGACAAGGTAGATAGGTTGGGAGTGGAAGTGCCGTAAGGCATGCAGCGGACCAATACTAATAAATCGAGGGCTTATCTTTCAACTAAAGTGTTCGAAAGTGCATTTTAATTAACTTCTGTATAGTTTTGAGTGTATAATACGTAAACTCCCCTAAGTCAGTTCTATGACGAAGGGGAGTTTTGTTGTATAATAAGCTTTGTGTTGTGATTCTAGTGAAAGAGGAAGTCTAATGGCATTTATAGAGGTAAACAATCTGACACATATATACAGTCAGGGCACAGAGCAGGAATTTTGCGCTTTGCGGGATGTGAGTTTTAATATCGAGCAGGGAGAGTTTGTGGCAATTTTGGGAGCCAATGGTTCTGGTAAGTCCACACTTGCCCGACATTTGAATGGACTTTTGCTGCCGACGGAGGGCAGCTGCCAGATTCAAAATTTGGACACGCGCAATCCGCAGGATGTTTGGCAGATTCGGCGGCAGGTGGGCATGGTGTTTCAGAATCCGGACAATCAGCTGATTGCCGGTGTGGTGGAAGATGATGTGGCCTTCGGCCCAGAGAATCTGGGCATGGAGCCGGCTAAAATTCGTCAGCAGGTAACGGAGTCGTTAAAAGCTGTGGGCATGGAGAACTTCCGCAAGTTTGCGCCGCATTTACTGTCTGGCGGTCAGAAGCAGCGGGTGGCTATCGCTGGTGCGTTAGCTATGAATACCAACTGCTTGATACTGGATGAAGCTACAGCGATGCTGGACCCGCAGGGGCGCAAGGAAGTGATGGCCACAGTGGAACGCCTGCATCAAGAGCGCGGGCTGACTCTTATCGTTATCACGCATTTTATGGATGAGGCGGCCAAGGCTGACCGGGTACTGGTCATGGAGAAAGGTCAGCTGGTGCAAAGCGGCAAACCGCAGGAGATTTTTGCGGATGCGCCCCGCATGCATGAGCTGGGCCTGGCGGTGCCTTTGGCTGTGGAACTGGCCTGGCAGTTGCGTCAAGGCGGGCTGCAACTGCCCCATGATATTTTAAGTGCTGATGATTTGACTGCCGCGCTGGAGGCTCGTTATGTCCATTGAGTTAAAAAATGTTACCTATATCTATATGCCCAAAACTCCTTATGAACGCATTGCCTTAGATGATGTTTCCCTGGTTATTGAGCAGGGAAGTTTTACGGCTATTGCCGGGCACACAGGCTCGGGAAAGTCCACTTTGGTACAGCATTTGAATGGCCTGCTCAAGCCTGCTGCTGGTGAAGTGCTGGTGGACGGCGTAAACCTGCATGGGAAGAACAAGGAAGACAAGGTCAAAGCATGGCATGCCCGCCAGCAGGTGGGCATGGTGTTTCAGTATGCGGAGACGCAGCTCTTTGAGGAAACCATAGAAAAAGATATTGCCTTTGGACCGCAGAATCAGGGCCTTAGTGAAGAAGAGACAAAAGAGCGGGTTAAGGAAGCCATGGAACTGGTGGGCTTGTCCTATGAAACGTATAAGGACGTGTCTCCGTTTGCGTTAAGCGGCGGGCAGATGCGCCGGGTAGCTATCGCCGGTGTCTTGGCCATGCATCCCAAGTATCTTGTGCTGGATGAACCGGCAGCGGGACTTGACCCGCGGGGCCGGGAAGAACTGATGGCTACCATTCTGAAACTGCACCGCAAATGGAAGCTGACCATTGTCTTTGTGTCCCATAGCATGGAAGACATTGCACGTCTGGCCGATAAAATGGTGGTTATGCAGGCCGGGCGTCTGCGTGCGGTGGGAACGCCGGCAGAAATTTTTGCCGATGCCCAGCTTTTGCAGGAGACTGGTTTGGAACCGCCGCAGATGATGCAGATTATGCAAAGGCTTCGTGCTGTCGGTCTGCCGGTGAACGAACATGCGTTGACGCCGGAGGCAGGCCTGCAATCGCTCAGGGAGGTATTCCATGTTAAATAATATTATGATTGGTCAGTATTTTCCTGGCGATTCTTTTTTGCATAGAATGGATGCCCGTGTGAAGATATGTCTGCTGCTGGTTCTGCTCATTGAAGTCTTTGTCTTTACCAGTGCACCTGTTTATATTGGCATGGGGGCTGTAACTGCTTTGCTGATTTTGATTTCCCATGTGCCGGTGCGCATGGTACTGCGTTCGCTAAAGCCTCTGTGGTGGATTATTCTCTTTACCTTTGTGCTGCATCTGTTCAGTCATCCGGGGCGTGAATTATGCCGCGTGTGGCAGTTTGTCATCACGCAGGAGGGCTTGGAGCAGGGGGCGTTAATCAGCGTGCGCCTGATGCTTTTAATCATACTCAGCACGTTGCTGACCTTTACGACAAGCCCGCTCAAATTGACGGATGCGCTGGAGAGCCTATTGTCACCGTTCAAGCGTCTGGGGCTGCCGGCGCATGAGCTCGCGATGATGATGACCATTGCTCTGCGGTTTATTCCAACGCTTATCAGTGAGACAGATAAAATCATGAAGGCGCAGCAGTCGCGCGGGGCCGATTTTGTCACGGGCAGTATCTTGTCGCGGCTAAAAAATATGGTGCCGATTTTGGTGCCGCTCTTTTTGTCGGCGTTTCGTCGGGCAGATGATTTGGCGCTGGCGATGGAAGCACGTTGTTACCGCGGGGGCGAAGGCCGTACCCGCATGAAGGAAATGAAGCTGGGCAGGCTGGATTATGTGGCGATTGCCATTTTTTCTCTGGTCAGCGTGGGATTAGGAGTTAGCTACACCTTATGAAGAGTGAACACAAAGAAGAGATGAAGGCCCGTAAGCGAAACATTGCGCTGAAGGTGGCCTATGATGGCACGGCGTATCATGGTTTCCAGCGCCAGAGCCCGCCAGTGGTCGCGGTGCAAAATGTGCTGGAAAAGAAGCTGGCCATTATCTTTGGGGATACCATTGAGCTGGCAGCTTCGGGGCGCACCGATGCAGGGGTTCATGCCTATGGACAGGTGGTCAATTTCTTTACCAATGGCAGTATTCCCATCGACAGGGTGCCTATGGCGGTCAACAGTTTGCTGCCGGATGATATCGTGGTCAAGGAGGCCTGGGAGGCGGATGAGGATTTCAGTGCCCGCCATAGTGCCAAGGCCAAGACCTATATTTATCGCATCCAGCAGGGGAAAACGCCCAACCCGTTGACGGCCCGCTATGCCTGGTATGAACGGCGCAAACTTGACATGTCAAAAATGAAGGCGACGCTCGATTTAATCAAGGGTACGCATGATTTCAGTGCCTTTCGGGCTGCAGGCGGTGCGCCAATGAGTCCGGTGCGCACCATCTATGAGGCCAAGGTCGAGGAACGGCCGGGCGATATGCTCGAATTTACCATTTATGGCAATGGCTTTCTCTATCATATGGTACGCAATATCATTGGCACGGTGGCAAACGTAGGCTTGGGGCGCATCAGCGTGGAACGCTTTGTGGAGATTATGGAGAGCCTTGACCGTCATCAGGCCAGTGCGACTGCCCCTGCCTGCGGGCTATATTTGTACAGTGTTGAGTATTGATTAAGTGCATTTCGTAACAAATTAGCTTGCACCAAATGGTTGAATTTTATATAATATGAAAGGAACCTGAAAAAGAGGTTTAATGGAATCAACTCAGGTGGTGAAACTATGAAGTCCCTTTTGAATGTGGGTATAGATGTGGGCTCCACGACCATTAAATTGGTGGTGCTTGATCATGAGAAGAACATTCTCTACAAGAACTATGCCCGGCATTTTTCAGAAATAGGTAATGCCTTGCAGGAGAATCTGACGCAGTTAAAATCTCTGGTGGGAGAGAAGAAGTTTACCTTCGCGCTTACTGGGTCGGCAGGTATGGGCATTGCGCAACGTATAGGACTGCCCTTTGTGCAGGAGGTTATTGCCTGCGCAGCGGCAGTGAAAAATCTCATACCGCAGACGGATACCGTGGTGGAACTCGGTGGCGAGGATGCCAAGATAACCTACTTCGGTGAAGCACCGGAACAGCGCATGAACGGCGTTTGTGCCGGCGGCACCGGTTCCTTTATCGACCATATGGCTTCGTTGCTTTCTACGGATGCCTCCGGCCTTAATGAACTGGCGGAGAAAGGCAAGCAGATTTACACCATTGCATCCCGCTGCGGCGTGTTTGCCAAGACGGATATTCAGGCGCTCATGAATGACGGCGCAGAAAAGGCTGATATCGCTCTGTCCATCTTTCAGGCGGTGGTCAATCAGACGATTGGCAATTTGGCACAGGGACGTCCAATTGACGGCCATGTGGCCTTTTTGGGCGGTCCGTTGCATTTTCTGCCGGAACTGCGCAAGCGGTTTATTGAAACCTTGAAGCTCGATGATGACCATGTGGTTGACGTGGATTACGGCAACTACTTTGTGGCCATGGGGGCTGCTCTGTCCGATGAAGCGCAGGAAATGGATGTGGCTCGTCTGGAAAAGGGCATTGCTGAGGCGAGAACAGCTGCCGCTAGCGAAACCCGACAGGCGGATTTTACGTTGTTTGAAAGTGATGCGGAGTATGAAGCCTTCAAGGCTCGTCACGATAAGGACAAAGTAAAGCGCGGGGATATTGCAAGCTATCAAGGCCCGGTTTACGTGGGCATTGATGCTGGTTCCACCACTACGAAAATAACGGCGATTGGCCGGGATAAGGAAATTCTCTATACGTCTTACGGCAGCAATCAGGGTTCCCCACTTTCTACGGTTGTGCGGGAAATGCAGGAACTCTATAAGGCTATGCCGGAAGGTGCTTATATTGCCAGCACTATGACCACGGGCTATGGTGAAGCCATCGTTAAGGCGGCTTTGCATGCTGATGGCGGCGAGGTCGAGACCTTTGCCCATCTGCGGGCCGCGCAGGAGTTCTGTCCGGAAGTTACCTTTGTGCTCGATATTGGCGGTCAGGATATGAAGTGCTTCTTCGTCAAAGACGGCAATATCGGCAATATCACGCTGAATGAGGCTTGCTCGGCAGGCTGCGGCTCCTTTATCCAGAACTTTGCCGAAGGTCTGTCCATGACGCCCGCGCAGTTTGCGCAGAAGGCCTTGAAGTCCAAGGCACCTGTGGATTTGGGCACGCGCTGTACGGTATTCATGAATTCCAAGGTCAAGCAGGCCCAGAAGGAAGGAGCAGAAGTCGCCGATATTTCTGCGGGCATTGCCTTTTCCGTCATCAAGAATGCGCTGTTCAAGGTCATGCAGTTAAAAGATGTGCGGGAACTCGGCGACCATATTGTCGTGCAGGGCGGCACCTTCTACAACGACGCGGTACTGCGCTGTATGGAAAAACTGCTGGACAGAGAAGTTATCCGTCCCGATATCGCCGGCCTCATGGGCGCTTATGGCGCTGCGATTCTGGCGCAGGAAAGCGGGCAGGAGCATTCGTCAATCCTGCCACTGGATAAACTGCAGGAATTCCATGTGGAAACCAGCTCTTACCGCTGCAAAGGCTGCGGCAACAGCTGTCTGATTACCATGCAGAAATTCCCGGATGGCGGCAAGTATTTCACGGGCAACCGCTGTGAACGCGGCGTTGGCGGCCAGAAGCAGACCGAAGAAGAAACGCCGAATATCTACACCTATAAATACAATCGCGTATTCAAATACTATCGTCCTTTGGAACATCCGAGCCGCGGTACGATTGGCATTCCGCGCGTACTTAATATGTACGAGGATTATCCCTTCTGGTTCACCTTCCTGACCTTCTTAGGCTATCGGGTGGAACTGTCGGGCAAGTCCAGTGCGAAGATGTACTATAAGGGCATGGCTACAGTGCCTTCTGACTCCCTTTGCTATCCGGCCAAGATTACGCATGGTCATATCATGGACTTGGTGGAAAAGGGCATCAAGAAGATTTTCTATCCCTGCGCGCCCTATAACATGGAGGACGAGGTGCATGCTTCGGACAATCATTTCAACTGTCCGATTGTGGCGTCCTATGCGGAAAATATCCGTGGGAATATGGATGTTCTGCGCCAGCAGGAAGTGGAATTCATCCAGCCCTTTGTGCCCATAAACGATAAAAAACGGCTGACGGCCCGCCTGTTCGAGGAGCTCGGCAAGCGGGAAAACATCAGCAAACAGGAAATTGCCAGCGCGGTGGAGGCAGCCTATGTGGAAATTGCCCGTTACCGTGAAGATGTGCGCGATTATGGCAGAAAGATTCTGGAACATATTGAGCGTACCGGACAGCAGGCGATTATGCTCGTGGGGCGTCCCTATCATGTGGACCCGGAAATCAACCACGGCATTCCCGAGATGATTCAGTCCTATAAACTGCCGGTTCTCTCTGAAGATGCCGTCTATCATCTGCCGGTTAAGGCACAGCGTCTGCAGGTAGTCAACCAGTGGAGCTATCATGCCCGTCTGTACCATGCGGCGCAGTTCGTGGCTGAACATCCGAACCTCACGCTGATTCAGTTCAGCTCCTTCGGTTGTGGCCTCGACGCTTTGACGACGGAGCAGGTCAAGGATATTCTGGAAAAACATCAGCGCATCTACACGATGATTAAACTCGATGAAGTATCGAACCTTGGCGCGGCGCGGATTCGTCTGCGCTCCCTGATGGCGGCGCTGGCCCGCAAAAAGCCGATTGCGTATCAGGCGGTGCCCGATATCGAGCGTCCGCACTTTACGGAGGACTGCAAAAAGACCCATACCGTGCTGGCCCCGCAGATGGCGCCAATTCACTTTGAACTCTTCAAGACCGTGCTCAACAAGCATGGCTTAAATGCTGTGATTCCGCCGATGCCGGACAAGCATGCCATTGATACAGGACTGCGCTATGTGCATAACGATATGTGCTATCCGGCCATTGTGGTTATCGGCCAGCTGATTTCCGCATTGAAGGACGGACTCTGCGACCCCGACCATACGAGTATCATGCTGTTCCAGACTTGTGGTGCCTGTCGGGCCACCAACTATCTGAGCGTTTTGCGGCAGGCATTGAAGCATGCCGGCTTCCCGCAGGTGCCGGTGTTTGCGGTTCATGGCCTCAAGGAGGAAACAGATTCCTTCCATATGGGGCGTGGCATGCTCGTAGATGCCATCAAGGCGGCCGTCTACGGTGATACACTTATGAACGTGCGCAATCGCATGATGCCTTACGAAATCACCAAGGGTTCTACGAAAGTCCTGTTTGATAAGTGGATGGAACGGGCTAAGGAAGAAATCATCCGCGGCAATTACTTCCGTTTCCGGAAAAATATCAAGGCCATGGTCAAGGAGTTTGACCACCTGCCCATTGATGAACAACTTTGGAAACCGAAGGTGGGCATTGTGGGCGAAATCCTTGTGAAGTATCATCCGGTGGCCAACAACCATATCGAAAAAGTCCTGATGGACGAAGGTGCCGAAGTGGTCATGCCGGACTTTGTGGATTTCTTCCTCTATTCGGCTTATGATGCTATTGCCAAGCGGAATCTCTTGGCAGGCTCTTACAAGGAAGAAGTCTTTGGCAAGATGTTTATCAATATCTTGGAATTCTTCCGCCGTCCCATGAAGAAGGCCCTGCAGGAAAGCAGACATTTCCAGCCGCCTCATTCCATCTACGAAACGGCGGCCATGGCTTCCCGTCATGTAAGTCTGGGCAATATGGCTGGTGAAGGCTGGTTCCTGACCGGCGAAATGGTCAAGCTCATCGACTCCGGTGTGCCCAATGTGGTTTGCCTGCAGCCCTTCGGCTGCCTGCCTAACCATATTACGGGCAAGGGGGTTATGCATGAACTGCGCAACGCCTACAAGGGAGCTAACATCACAGCCATCGACTGCGATGCCGGCTCCAGTGAAGTCAACCAGCTCAACCGACTCAAACTCATGCTCGCCGTAGCCAAAGAGCGCGGCCCGCAGCAGGAGAAACAGGAATCTGACAATATGGCGATAAACCGTTGATTAAGAATCTGTGGCTTGACATGTCAATTTTTGACATGTCAAGCTATTTTTTTATGCAAAATAAAAATCAAGGACATGTGTCCTAAAAGTCATTGACATGTCAAAAAAATCTCGTTATTATGGAATAGTCGGAAGGGAACTTTTCACAGTTCCGCAACAACTTTATATTTTTATGGGAGACGATAAAATCCATGAAAACCTACAAACCTTTCAAATCTGGTAAAGTCCGTGAAGTCTATGAAGCTGATGGCAGCATCATCATGGTGGCAACAGACCGTATTTCGGCTTTTGACCACATTCTGAAGAACAAGATTACGGATAAGGGCGCAGTCCTGACCCAGATGTCTAAGTTCTGGTTTGATTTCACGAAGGACATCATTCCTAACCACATGCTGTCTGTAGACAATGCGGATATGCCGGAATTTTTCCAGCAGGAGGAGTTCAAGGGCAATAGCATGAAGTGCAAGAAGCTGCACATGATTCCCATGGAATGCATTGTACGCGGCTACATCACGGGCAGCGGCTGGGAAAGCTACAAGGAAAACGGCACCATCTGCGGCATCAAACTGCCGGAAGGCCTGCAGGAATCGGAAAAACTTCCTGAGCCGATTTTCACGCCGAGTACTAAGGCTGAACTTGGCGACCACGATGAGAACGTCTCCCTGGAACAGGGCGCCAAGGTTTTGGAAAAAGAATTCCCCGGCCATGGCATGGAATATGCGGAAAAGATTCGCGACTACACCATTGCCATCTACAAGAAGTGCGCAGAGTATGCATTGACGAAGGGCATTATCATTGCCGATACGAAGTTTGAATTCGGCGTGGATGAAGAAGGCAATATCGTTTTGGGTGATGAAGTGCTGACGCCGGACAGCTCCCGCTTCTGGCCGCTGGAAGGCTACGAAGCAGGCAAGAGCCAGCCGTCCTATGACAAGCAGTTTGTGCGTGATTGGCTCAAGGCAAATCCGGACAGCGATTATAAGCTTCCGCAGGAAATCATTGATAAGACCATTGCCAAGTATAAGGAAGCATACGAAGTTCTGACAGGCAAAACGTTTACCCACTAAGATTTAGAAATCTTAAGGCCTTCCCCGTTGGGGAAGGTGGCACGCGCAGCGTGACGGATGAGGTAACGATGTAAACGATAATTATCATAAGAGAAGGGAGAGCAAAACTTTAATGAAAGCAGCAATCATTATGGGCAGTGATTCGGACTGGCCGATTTTGAAGCCGGCGGCAGATATTCTGAAGCAGTTTGACATCGAGTCCGAAGTCGTGGTAGCTTCTGCCCATCGCACCCCTGCCAAGGTTCGCGATTTTGTTCTGTCTGCAAAGGATAAGGGCATTTCTGTATTTATTGTGGCAGCTGGCGCAGCGGCGCATTTGGCAGGCGTAGTAGCAAGCTATACGACGCTGCCGGTTATTGGTGTGCCCATCAATGCGACGGCACTCAATGGTATGGATGCGCTCCTGAGCACGGTGCAGATGCCTTCCGGTGTGCCGGTGGCAACGATGGCAATCAATGGTGCCAAGAATGCAGCGATTTTTGCGGTGCAGATTTTTGCGGTGGGCAATGCTGAACTTGCAGCAAAGCTTGCGGCATATCGTGAAAAAATGGTTGAAGAAGTGGAAAAGAAAGCAGCCCGTGTAGCTGCGCAGCTTTAAGTTGCGCGGCACCGGACTGTTTTTTAGTAGAAAAAAGTGAGAGATTGATATAACCATGTATGAAAATGGCTATAATGTAGAACCGAAATGGAAAGAGGAGTGCGGTGTTTACGGCGTGTTTTCCCGCACGGAAGATGTGTCGGGGTTGACCTACTTAGGGCTTTATGCCTTGCAGCACCGCGGTCAGGAAAGTGCAGGCATTGCCATTACCGATGGCGCCTGGATGGATGTTACCCGTGGCATGGGCCTTGTCAATGAGGTATTCCGCCATCAGGTGCCCCATATGGAAAATCAGTGCATTGCCATCGGCCATGTACGTTATTCCACTACGGGCTCAAGTCTTTTGTGCAACACCCAGCCGTTGATGGTGAATTATTCGGGCGGCAAGATTGCGCTGGCGCATAACGGCAATCTGACCAACGCGGCAGAAATCCGCCATGAATTGGAAGAACAGGGCACGATTTTCCAGACGTCCATTGATTCGGAAGTTTTTGTGAACCTCATTGCCCGCAGCCGGGCAGAAACCGTGGAAGAAAAGATTATCGAGAGCCTGAAGAAGATTCGCGGCGCCTATTGTCTCGCCATTATGACGGAGGATAAGCTGATTGGTGCCCGTGACCCGCAGGGGTTCCGTCCGCTTTGTCTGGGCAAGACGGAGGAAGGCAGCTATATCCTGTCGTCGGAAAGCTGCGGCCTCGATGTGGCTGGTGCCGAGTTCGTTCGCGATATTGCGCCGGGTGAAATGGTGGTCATTGACGACAGCGGCGTGAAGTCTTATCCGTTCGCCATGCACGAGAAGAAGGCTTCCTGTATTTTTGAATACATTTACTTTGCCCGTCCGGATTCGGTCATTGACGGTCAGAGCGTCCATGATGCCCGCTTTATGATGGGCCGGGTACTCGCGCGCGAGGCAAAGTTCAAGGGCGATATCGTCATTTCGGTGCCGGACTCCGGTACGACGGCAGCTACGGGCTATGCCTATGAGTCGGGGATTCCTTTTGTGGAAGGGCTGATTAAAAACCGCTATATTGGCCGTACCTTTATTCAGCCGACCCAGAAGAAGCGCGATACCAGCGTGAAGCTCAAACTCAATGCCATCCGTTCCGTGGTGGCGGGGAAATCCGTTATCATGGTCGATGACAGTATCGTTCGCGGCACAACCAGCGGCAAGATTGTCAATATGCTCAAGCAGGCCGGCGCCAAAGAGGTGCATATGTGCATCAGCAGCCCACCGATTGGCTATCCCTGCTACTATGGGATTGATACTTCGGTGCGCAAGGAATTGATTGCTGCCACAAAGAGCGTTGAGGAAATCCGCGAGTTTATCGGTGCGGATTCCCTGCATTTCATTTCGCTTGAAGGGCTGAAATCCTGCGTGTCGGAAGTCAATGCTGACGATATGTGCTATGCCTGCTTCAATAGTGCCTATCCCATCGCCGATGGCGAAAAGCCGGCCGGTGACAGCAAGTATGTGTTTGAACAGCGCAAAAAGTGAGGAACAAGAGGATAATGACGGAAAAACTTACCTATAAAGATGCCGGTGTAGATATCGATGCGGGCAACCGCTCGGTAGAACTCATCAAAAACAGTGTGCGGGCAACGTACCGTCCGGAAGTGCTCGGTGACTTGGGCGGCTTTGGCGGCTTGTTCGCCTTAAACAGCGGCAAGTACAAGGAGCCTGTGTTGGTGTCCGGCACGGATGGCGTAGGCACGAAACTCAAACTGGCCTTTATGCTCGATAAGCACGATACCATTGGTCAGGATGCCGTGGCCATGTGCGTCAACGATATTTTGGTGCAGGGGGCAGAACCACTGTTCTTCCTCGACTATCTGGCGGTGGGCAAGCTCCTGCCGGAACAGGTGGCCGATGTCGTAACCGGTGTAGCAGGCGCCTGCAAGGAATCCGGCTGTGCCCTGATTGGCGGCGAGACGGCAGAAATGAATGGCTTTTATCCCGAAGGGGAATACGATATTGCCGGCTTTGCCGTAGGCGTGGTGGAAAAGAGCAAGCTCATCACCAGCGCCAAGGTCAAGGAAGGCGATGTGATTCTCGGTTTGCCGTCCTCCGGCGTACATTCCAACGGCTATTCCCTCGTGCGCCGCATTGTCTTTGACCATAAGGGCTTCAAGGGCGATGAATATATGGAAGAACTCGGCAAGACCATCGGTGAGGAACTCCTGACGCCGACCCGTCTGTACCCGAAATCCTGCCTGCCGCTGATTGAAAAATTCGATATTCACGGCATGGTGCATATCACGGGCGGCGGCTTCTACGAGAATATCCCTCGCGCTTTGCCCGAGGATTTGGCAGTGGAAATTGACACGAGCAAATGGGAAATGCCGGCTATCTTCCGTCTCCTGCAGCAGTGGGGCAATGTGGATTGGCCGGAAATGTACCGTACCTTCAACATGGGCATCGGCATGATTCTGATTGTCTCTGCGGAAGAAGCCGAAGCGGTCAAAGCACATTTGCAGGCGGCTGACGAAACGGTTTATGAAATCGGTAAGGTCGTCAAAGGCGGCCATGATGTAACATTGCAGGGCGGTGTGTTCGTTGGCTAAGGAAAAATTAGGTGTTCTTTGTTCCGGCCGCGGCACAGATTTGCAGTCCATCATCGATGCGATTGAAGCAGGGCAGGTTCCTGCCGAAATCGCTATCGTGCTGACGGATAAGGAAGCCTATGCGCTGGACCGGGCAAGAAAAGCCGGCATTGAGGCGGTCTGTGTTGACCGTAAGCAGTTTGATGGCCGTGAGCCCTTTGAAAAGGCCTTGATTGAAAAGCTTGAAGCCGCAGGTGTAACGCTTGTGGTGCTGGCGGGCTTTATGCGGATACTTACCCCGTATTTTGTAGGGCATTTTGCCGGACGTATCATGAATATTCATCCGGCGCTTTTGCCGAGTTTCCCCGGCGCCCATGCCCATCGGGATGTACTGGCCTATGGCGTGAAAGTCAGCGGCTGCACGGTGCATTTCGTGGATGAAGGTACGGATTCCGGCCCCATCATCATGCAGGCGGCGGTGCCGGTGCTTGATGATGATACGGAGGAAACTTTGGGTGCCCGCGTGCTCAAAGAGGAACACCGGATTTATCCGGAATGTATCCGCCTGTACTGTGAAGGCAAGTTAAAGGTTGAAGGCCGTAAGGTGACGATTTTAGCGTAAGACGCGTAAAGGAGAACAGATAAATGCAGATTAAGCGTGCCCTGATTAGCGTATCCAATAAAGAAGGCGTGGTTGAGTTCGCCCGCCAGCTCCATGAAGCCGGTGTGGAAATCATCTCTACAGGCGGGACGATGAAAGCCATCAAGGAAGCGGGCATTCCTGTGACCTATGTCAGCGATGTGACAGGCTTCCCCGAAATCATGGATGGCCGCGTAAAGACCCTGAATCCGTATATTCACGGTGGTATTCTCGCGGTGCGGGACAATGCCGAACATGTGGCGCAGATGGAAAAACATGGCATCAAGGGCATTGACCTCGTGGCGGTCAATCTCTATCCGTTCAAGGAAACCATTGCCAAGCCGGATGTAACGCTGGCAGAGGCCATTGAAAACATTGATATTGGCGGCCCGGCTATGGTACGCGCTTCGGCCAAGAACTTTAAGTTTGTGACCATTGTGACCAATCCGGCTAAATATAATGAAGTAATTGCCCAGATTAAGGAAAATGGCAGTGTCGATGACCGCACCCGCATGGAACTGGCGCAGGAGGCCTTTGCTCATACGGCGGCCTACGACACGATGATTCAGGATTATCTGGCAAAACAGCTGGAAAAATAAGGGGCGAAACCATGAATATTTTAGTAATCGGCAGTGGCGGCCGGGAGCATACGTTAGCGTGGAAGCTCGCTCAGTCGCCCAAGGCAGATAAGATTTATGCATTGCCGGGCAATCCGGGCATGGCTGATGTGGCGATGTGCGTGGAAGGTATTGCCATTACGGATAATGCGTCGATTGTGGATTTTGCGCAAAAGCACGCGATTGAGCTGGTGGTAGTTGGGCCGGAAGTACCCCTGACCAATGGCTTAGTGGATGCAGTCACGGCAGCAGGTATCAAGGCGTTTGGCCCCACGCAGGCGGCGGCACAGATTGAAGGCTCCAAATCCTTTTCCAAGGATTTGATGAAGAAATACGGCATTCCTACAGCTAAGTACGAAGTGTTCACCGAGGCAGAGGCAGCTCGGGAGTACATTCGTAAAGAAGGGGCGCCAATCGTTATCAAGGCGGACGGCCTAGCTGCGGGCAAGGGCGTTATCGTGGCCATGACGGAAGATGAAGCGCTGCAGGCTGTTGCGGATATTATGGAAGATAAGGAATTCGGCAATGCAGGCTCGCGCGTGGTCATCGAGGAATTTATGGAAGGCGAAGAAGCGTCATTGCTCTGCTTCACCGATGGCAAGACCATCTGTCCTATGATCAGTTCGCAGGACCATAAGCGCGCCTATGATGGTGATAAAGGCCCCAACACTGGCGGCATGGGCACTTATGCCCCGGCTCCTGTCATGACGGATAAAATGGTGCAGGAAACCTATGATAAAATTCTTGTGCCGACCATCAAAGCCATGGAGCAGGAAGGCAAGACCTATAAAGGCTGTCTCTATGCTGGCCTGATGATTACGGCTGACGGGCCGAAGGTCGTGGAATTCAACGCGCGCTTCGGTGACCCGGAAACGCAGGTTGTTCTGCCGCTCTTAAACAGCGATTTGGTAGAAATCATGCTGGCCTGCGCTGATGGTAATTTGGCTGAAGTACAGATTGACTGGTCAAAAGAAGCTGCAGTCTGCGTGGTTATGGCGGCAGGCGGCTATCCCAAGTCTTACCGCAAGGGTGATGCGATTACCGGCTTGGATGAGGCCAAGGCAGCAGGTGCGTTGGTGTTCCATGCAGGTACGGCACATAAAGACGGTAACATTGTCACGGATGGCGGCCGCGTTCTAGGCGTGGTGGCCAAGGCTGGTGATGTACGTTCGGCAGTAGCTAAGGCTTATGCCGGAGTAGAGAAGATTTCCTTTAAGGATGCGTTCTATCGTAAAGATATTGCGCATAGGGCATTAGAACGATAAGATTCATTCTATATAATAAGACGCCCAGGAGCAGATGATATCTTTCCTTCACTTAGACAAGTTTGTCAAACGTTACGGAAAGGTATCATCTGCTCCTGGGCTTTTTTCGTGAATTTGGAATCAAAATGATTTCTATGCTAAGAGGTGAAGGTTATTCTGGACAATTTATAGGCGTAATTTGTTCGGAATAAGAGGAGTTCGCAACGTGTTTTTTCGTGAATGAGAGGCAGTTTGAAAAAATTTTTGCATTTTGATACGCGAGGCAACGTGTACACGAAAAACTTTGTAAAATAAGTGTTGACAGGGATTTTAGTGGGTGCTAATATATAGAAGTGCCTGATTCGAGGGCATGATTTTAGTGATACAGGGGAGTGAAAACAATGACACTGGAAGCACTGAAAACAGCCAAGCGGGTCATTGGTATCAAACAGGTTGCCAAAGCGGTAAAACGCGAAGCGGCAACGGAAGTCTTTATCGCTGATGATGCAGATGCCAAGGTGGTCGAACCTTTGGAAACGCTCTGCACGGAACAGAATGTACCGGTCAGCCGCGTGAGCTCGATGAAAGAGCTGGGGACAGCTTGCAACATCGAAGTTGGTGCGGCAGCGGCGGCAGCGATTAAGTAATACGCCTATTTGTTAAAAATCGTAAGCTCTGCTTGCGATTTTAATAAATAATAAATTCTCAATATGAAGGAAGGAGGTGCATGTATGCCTACTATCAACCAGTTAGTTCGTAAGAGCAGAAAGAGCATGCAGGAGAAGTCCAAAGCACCAGCACTTAAGAATTGCCCGCAGAAACGTGGCGTTTGCACTCGTGTTTACACGTCTACGCCGAAAAAGCCGAACTCGGCTCTGCGTAAAGTAGCTCGTGTTCGTTTGACGAACAGCATCGAAGTTACTGCATATATTCCGGGCATTGGTCATAATCTTCAGGAGCATAGTGTTGTTCTGATCCGTGGCGGTCGTGTTAAGGACCTGCCGGGTGTTCGTTACCACATCATCCGTGGTTCTCTCGATACTGCAGGTGTGCAGGATCGTGCTCAGGGCCGCTCCAAGTATGGTGCGAAACGTGCTAAGAAGAAATAATACAGCTTCGCAAATGAAGACTATGATAAGGAGGTAAAACAATGCCAAGAAAAGGTGCCGTACCTAAGCGTGACGTACTGCCGGATCCGGTGTACCACAGCAAGACGGTTACAAAATTCATCAACAAGGTAATGCTCTCCGGTAAGAAGAGCGTTGCTGAACGCGTCGTATATGATGCATTTGAGACGATCCGCGCTAAGACGGGCAAGGATCCTCTGGAAGTTTTTGAGACGGCTCTGAAGAACGTTATGCCGGTTCTCGAAGTTCGCGCTCGCCGCGTCGGTGGTGCTAACTACCAGGTTCCGGTTGAAGTTCGTCCGGATCGTCGTATGACTCTCGGTATTCGCTGGATCGTGAATTATGCACGTCTCCGTGGCGAAAAGACTATGGACGAGCGTCTCTCCGGTGAACTCATGGATGCTGCCAACAACACTGGCGCAGCAATCAAGAAGAAGGAAGATACGCATAAGATGGCCGAAGCCAATAAGGCATTCGCTCATTATCGTTGGTAATCTTTTCTATTATATAAGGAGCGATATTAAAAGTGGCAAGAGAGTATTCCCTTGAAAAAACTCGTAATATCGGTATCATGGCTCACATCGATGCCGGTAAGACGACTACTACTGAGCGTATCCTCTTCTACACCGGTGTAAACCACAAGATCGGTGAAGTTCACGACGGTGCTGCTACCATGGACTGGATGGTTCAGGAGCAGGAACGCGGCATCACGATTACGTCTGCTGCTACCACCTGTCATTGGAAAGACCATCGTATCAACATCATTGATACTCCGGGTCACGTGGACTTTACGGTAGAAGTTGAACGTTCCCTGCGCGTACTCGATGGTACCGTAGCAGTTCTGACTGCTCGCGGTGGCGTTGAGCCTCAGACTGAAACCGTATGGCGTCAGGCTGAGCGTTACAATGTTCCTCGTATGGCTTATGTCAACAAGATGGACATCACGGGCGCAGATTTCTATAATGTTATCAACATGATGCATGAACGTCTCCAGGCCAATGCAGTAGCTATCCAGCTGCCGATCGGTGCTGAAGATACCTTCCAGGGCATCATCGACCTCGTTAAGAACGAAGCCATCGTTTATGAAGACGACCTCGGCAAAGTTGCTGACGAAGTTGCTATTCCTGATGACATGAAGGAAAAAGCTGAAGAGTATCGCGAAAAGCTGCTCGAAGCTCTCTCCGAACTCGATGACGAGTTTATGGAAAAATATCTCGGTGGCGAAGAAATCACTGAAGAAGAGATTAAGAAAGTCATCCGTAAGGGCACCGTTGAGTGCAAGCTCGTTCCGGTAACCTGCGGTACTTCCTATCGCAACAAGGGCGTTCAGCCCCTGCTCGATGCCATCGTTGATTACATGCCGGCTCCGGTAGACATTCCGCCTATCAAGGGCATCAACCCGGATTCCGGTGAAGAAGACCGTCGTCCGTCCAGCGACTCTGAGCCGTTCTCGGCCCTGGCCTTCAAGATTATGACCGACCCCTATGTTGGTAAGCTGGCATTCTTCCGCGTTTACTCCGGTGTGCTCGATGCTGGTTCCTACGTGTTCAACTCCACGAAGGGCAAGAAAGAGCGTATCGGCCGTATCCTGCAGATGCACGCTAACAATCGTAAGGAAATCGAAAAGGTTTACAGCGGTGATATCGCTGCTGCTGTTGGTCTTAAAGACACCACGACTGGTGACACGCTGTGCGATGAAGCACATCCCATCATCCTCGAATCCATGGAATTCCCGGATCCCGTTATCTCCGTTGCTGTTGAACCGGCTACGAAGAACGACCAGGAAAAGATGGGCGTAGCTCTCCAGAAACTGGCTGAAGAAGATCCGACCTTCCGTGTACGTACCGATCAGGAAACTGGTCAGTGCATCATCTCCGGTATGGGTGAGCTTCACCTCCAGATTATCGTTGACCGTATGCTCCGCGAATTCAAAGTGGACTGCAAGGTTGGCGAACCGCAGGTTGCTTATCGTGAAACGATTCGCAAGACGGTTAAGTCCGAAGGTAAGTTCGTACGCCAGTCCGGTGGTCATGGTCAGTACGGTCATTGCTGGCTTGAACTCATTCCGCAGGAACCGGGTGAAGGCTTCAGCTTTGAAAATAAAGTTGTCGGTGGTGCAATTCCGAAGGAATTCATCAACCCGATCGAAGCCGGCGTAAAGCAGGCTATGGAAACTGGTGTTGTTGCCGGTTATCCGATGGTGGACATCAAAGCTATCGTTTACGATGGTTCGTTCCACGAAGTTGACTCCTCTGAAGCAGCGTTCAAGGTTGCCGGTTCCATGGCATTCAAGAGCGGTGCAGAGAAGGCAAATCCGGTTCTTCTTGAACCGTATGTTAAAGTCGAAGTCACCGTTCCTGAAGAATACATGGGCGATGTCATCGGCGACCTGAACTCCCGTCGCGGCCGTATCGATGGTATGGAAGCACGCAACGGTGCTCAGGTAATCAACGGGTTCGTGCCCCTTTCCGAAATGTTCGGTTACTCCACGGATCTCCGTTCCAAAACTCAGGGCCGAGGGAACTACAGCATGGAAGTAGCTTACTATGATGAAGTTCCTAAGAATATAGCCGAAAAGGTTATTGCTAAAAACAAAGGCGAATAAGGGAGGAAAAAACACAAATGGCTAAAGAAAAGTTTGAGAGAACTAAACCCCATGTTAACATCGGCACCATTGGTCACGTTGACCATGGCAAGACGACGCTGACGGCTGCAATCACGAAGTGCCTGGCTGAAAAAGGCATGGCAAAATTCGAAGATTACGCTGATATCGATAAGGCTCCGGAAGAGCGTGAACGCGGTATCACCATCAACACGGCACACGTTGAGTATGAGACTGAAAAACGTCACTATGCACACGTTGACTGCCCGGGCCACGCTGACTATGTAAAGAACATGATCACTGGCGCTGCTCAGATGGATGGTGCTATCCTGGTAGTTTCCGCTGCTGATGGCCCGATGCCCCAGACTCGTGAGCACATCCTGCTCGCTCGTCAGGTAGGCGTTCCTGCAATCGTTGTATTCCTGAACAAGGTTGACCAGGTTGACGATCCTGAACTGCTCGAACTGGTTGAAATGGAAGTTCGCGAGCTGCTCTCCAGCTACGAATTCCCTGGCGATGACATCCCTGTTGTTGCTGGTTCCGCTCTGAAGGCTCTGGAAGGCGATGCTGACATGCAGGCTAAGATCTATGAGCTGATGGATGCTGTTGACGAATACATCCCGACTCCGACCCGTGACACGGACAAGCCGTTCCTGATGCCGGTCGAAGACGTATTCACGATCACTGGTCGTGGTACCGTTGCTACGGGCCGTGTAGAACGTGGCGAACTGAAGCTGAACGACACGGTTGAAATCGTTGGTCTCCAGGAAGAACCGAAATCCACGGTTGTAACTGGTATCGAAATGTTCCGTAAGATGCTCGACAGCGCTGTTGCTGGCGATAACATCGGTGCTCTGCTCCGCGGTATCGACCGTAAGGAAATCGAACGCGGTCAGGTTCTGGCTAAGCCGGGTTCCATCAACCCGCACACGAAGTTCAAAGGTCAGGTTTACGTTCTGACTAAGGAAGAAGGCGGCCGTCATACCCCGTTCTTCACGAACTATCGTCCGCAGTTCTACTTCCGTACGACTGACGTTACGGGCGTAGTTACCCTGCCGGCTGGCACGGAAATGGTTATGCCTGGCGATAACATCGAGATGGATGTTGAACTCATCACTCCGATCGCTATCGAAAAAGGTCTGCGTTTCGCTATCCGCGAAGGTGGCCACACTGTTGGTGCAGGCCGCGTAACTGACGTAGAAGCCTAATTTACAGTTATTAAACCTATAGATAAGAGCGGCGCTCGCGTCGCTCTTATTTAAAGGTTTGAAATAATATGGTACCCCCCAACGCGATGACGTGGCAGATGGCTCGGCGTTGTCCGAGGGAACTGTTACGGAGAAATGTTTGGGCCAAGAGTCCGGACGATAAGGAGGAAAACAAATTGTCTAAGAACCAAAAGATTAGAATCCGGTTGAAGGCTTATGATCACAAAGCCCTCGATCAGAGCGCAGTAAAGATTGTGGATACTGCAAAGAAGACTGGTGCTATGGTTTCCGGTCCGATTCCACTCCCGACGGAGAAAAATATCTACACGATTTTGCGTTCCCCGCATGTCAATAAGGATTCCCGCGAACAGTTCGAAATGAGAACTCATAAGCGTCTTATCGACATCCTGCAGCCGACGAACAAGACGGTAGATGCGCTGATGCGTCTCGACCTTCCGGCTGGTGTAGACATCGAAATCAAATTATAATCCGAGGAGGTGGAATGAATGTCTAAAGCAATTTTAGGTAGAAAACTGGGCATGACTCAGATCTTCACGGAAGAGGGCAAGGTTGTCCCCGTTACTGTTGTAGAATCTGGCAACAACATCGTTATCCAGAACAAGACGGTTGAAAATGACGGTTACAATGCTGTTCAGCTTGGCTTCGGTGAAGTAAAAGAACATAAGGTAAACAAACCGATGAAGGGCCATTTCGACAAAGCTGGTGTTAAGCCGGTTAAGTTTATCCGCGAAATGCGTCTTCAGGATGCTTCTGAATACAAAGTCGGTGATTCCATCGGCGTTGACATATTTAGCGAAGGCGAATTAGTCGATGTTACTGGTACTTCCAAGGGTAAAGGTTTTGCCGGCGGTATCAAACGTCACAACTTTGCTCGTGGTCCCATGGGCCATGGTTCCAAATCCCATCGTGAACCGGGTTCCACTGGTGCGATGATTTCCGGTCCTGGCGGACGCGTGCTGAAAGGCAAGAAGCTGCCTGGCCGTATGGGTGGCGAACGTGTTACGGTTCAGCGCCTCACGGTTGTCCGTGTAGATGCAGACCGCAACCTGATTCTCATCAAGGGCGCTATTCCGGGCCCGAAGAAGAGCTTCGTTGTGATTAAGAACACCGTTAAACCGGGCAAAAACTAATTGGAAGGAGGAAAACCTAAATTATGGCTACAGTAGCAGTTTATGACATCACCAACAAGCAGGTTGGCGATATCGAACTCAATGACAATATCTTCGGCGTAGAGATGAACGCAGGTCTTCTCCATCAGGCCGTTGTTATGCAGCTCGCAGCACAGCGTCTCGGCACGCATGCTACGAAGACGAGAAGCTTCGTCCGCGGTGGCGGTCGTAAGCCTTGGAAGCAGAAGGGCACCGGCCGTGCTCGTGCTGGTTCCACGCGCAGCCCGCTGTGGGTAGGCGGCGGTACGGTATTTGGTCCGCATCCGCGCAAGTATGCTTTCAGCATGCCCCGCAAGCAGCGTCGTCTGGCTATCAAGTGCGCTCTTTCCGACAAAGTGAAGAATGGCGAACTGGTAGTTCTCGACAGCCTCGAATTCGAAGCTGCCAAGACCAAGCAGGTTGTTAAGATGATGAGCGATTTCTCCGTTGAGAAGAAGGCTCTCCTCATCACTGCTGATGAAGCAGAAAACGTAGAAAAGTCTGCACGCAATATTCCGGGTGTTAAGGCAATCAGCATGATGGGCCTCAATGTTCATGATATCCTGAATCATGACAAGCTGTTCATCACGAAGGATGCCGTTACCCGTATCGAGGAGGTATTCGCATAATGGAAGCACGTGATATCCTGATCCGTCCGCTGATTACGGAAAGAACGACTCAGCTCATGGCTGAAGGCAAATACGTCTTCGTTGTTGCGAAAGCAGCCAACAAGATTGAAATTGCTAAAGCAGTTGCTGAAATCTTCAACGTAAAAGTTGAAAAGGTCAATACGGTTAACGTACTTGGCAAAACGAAGCGCATGGGCCGCAACGTTGGCAAGCGCGCTGATTATAAGAAAGCTATCGTTAAACTCGCTGCAGGCAGCAGCATTGAGCTTTTCGAAGCGTAAACCCTTGCAAGGAGGAAATTTAAGTGGCAGTAAAGAGTTTTAAACCTTACTCTGCAGGTCGCCGTTTCATGACCGTCGCTTCCTTCGACGAAATTACGGCAAGCAAACCTGAAAAATCCCTGACTGAGCGCCTGGTGAAAAAAGGCGGCCGCAACCAGCAGGGCAAACTGACCGTTCGCCATCAGGGCGGCGGCCACAAGCGTCTGTATCGTGTAATCGACTTCAAACGCAACAAGGATGGTATCCCGGCTCGCGTCGCTACCATCGAATATGACCCGAACCGCAGCGCTCGTATCGCTCTCCTCAACTACGTTGATGGTGAAAAGCGTTACATCCTCGCTCCGAACGGTCTGAAAGTCGGCGATAAAGTTGTATCCGGCCCGGATTCCGATATCAAGGTTGGTAATGCCCTGCCTTTGAAGAACATCCCCGTTGGTACGACCATTCATAACGTAGAGCTGAAGATTGGCAAGGGTGCCCAGCTGGTTCGCAGTGCTGGTACTTCCGCTCAGCTCATGGCAAAGGAAGGCGATTACGCACTCCTCCGTATGCCGTCTGGCGAACTTCGCAAGGTGCATATCAACTGCCGTGCTACCATCGGTGAAGTTGGCAACCTGGAGCATGAAAACATTACGATTGGTAAGGCTGGCCGTAACCGTTGGCTGGGCGTTCGTCCGGAGAACCGCGGTACTGCTATGAACCCGAACGACCATCCGCATGGTGGTGGTGAAGGCCGCAGCCCTGTTGGCCGCAAGAACCCTGTTACCAAGTGGGGCAAATGCGCTATGGGTGCCAAGACTCGTCGCAAGAAAGCTTCCGATCGTCTCATCGTCAGAGGCCGCACGAAATAATGATAGAATCGGGCAGGCAGCTTAACGCCGCCTGACGGAAGGAGGATACACTTTGTCAAGATCGATTAAAAAGGGACCTTTCGTTGCAGAAAGCCTCATGAAGAAAATCACGGCTCTCAACGAAGCTAACGATAAAAAAGTTGTAAAGACCTGGTCCAGAAGCTCCACGATTTTCCCGGACTTCGTAGGTCATACGATTGCTGTTCATGATGGCCGCAAGCATGTTCCCGTTTATGTAACGGAAGACATGGTTGGCCACAAACTCGGTGAGTTCGCTCCCACCCGTACCTTCAAAGGTCATGCTGGTGAAGAGCGCAAGACCGGACTCAAGTAATTTTGCGAAAGGAGAATCCTTGTGGAATCTAAAGCAGTAGCTAAGTTCGTTCGCATCACTCCGCGCAAAGTTCGTGTTGTCCTGGATCTCATCCGTGGCAAGAACGTCGCAGAGGCTTTTGCGATTCTGAAATTCACGCCGAAAGCTGGCGCTGTAGTAGTTGAAAAAGTTCTGCGTTCTGCAGTTGCAAACGCTGAGAACAATTATGATATGGACGTTGACAAGCTCGTCATCAAGACGGCTTTCGCTGATGACGGCCCAACGATGAAACGCATCCATCCGCGTTCCCGTGGGCAGGCCTTCAAGATTTTGAAGCGCACGTCCCATGTAACCATCGTCGTAGACGAGAAGAACTAAGAAGGAGGGAAACGGATTGGGTCAGAAAGTAAATCCGCATGGTATTCGTCTTGGCATCGTCAAGACTTGGGATGCTAAGTGGTATGCAGACAAAGATTTTGCAGATAACCTGCATGAAGATATTAAAATCCGCGATTATCTGAAGCAGAGCCTTCAGGCAGCTGGTGTTTCTCGCGTTGAGACGGAGCGTAGCAAGAACCGCCTCAAGATCACGATTCACACGGCTAAACCGGGTATGGTAATCGGTCGCGGTGGTTCCGGTATCGAACAGATCAAAGAAGGTCTGAAGAAGTACACGGAAAAGAAGGTTGACATCAATATCGCTGAAATCAAGCAGCCGGATATGGATGCAACGCTCGTTGCTGAGAACATTGCTCAGCAGCTCGAACGCCGTATTGCTTTCCGCCGTGCTATGAAGCAGGCTGTTGGCCGTACGATGCGTCTGGGCGCCAAGGGTATCAAGGTTGCTCTGAGCGGCCGTCTTGGCGGTGCCGAAATTGCTCGTAAGGAAGCTTATCGTGAAGGCAGCATTCCTCTGCACACGCTTCGCGCTGATATCGACTATGGTACGGCAGAAGCACATACGACTTATGGCCGTATCGGCGTAAAAGTATGGATCTTCAAGGGTGAAGTTCTTCCGGAAAGAAAGCAGCGTCAGGCTGTAGCTGAAGGGAGCGAAGCTTAATGTTATTACCAAAGAGAGTTAAATACCGTAAGCAGTTCCGTGGCCGTATGAAGGGTAAAGCTCATCGCGGCAACACCGTAAGCCATGGTGAATATGGTCTGGTTGCTCTGGAACCTGCATGGATCACGAACCGTCAGATCGAGGCTGCTCGTATCGCTATGACCCGTTACATCAAACGTGGCGGTCAGGTTTGGATCAAGATTTTCCCGGATAAGCCGGTAACGGCAAAACCGGCTGAAACCCGCATGGGTTCCGGTAAAGGTTCGCCTGAGTACTGGGTAGCAGTAGTTAAACCGGGCCGCGTACTGTTCGAAATGGACGGCGTATCCCGTGAAGTTGCTCAGGAAGCTATGCGTCTTGCAGGCCACAAGCTGCCGATCAAGACGAAGTTCGTTGTTAAAGAAGATGTAAAAGCAGAGGGCGGTGAAGTAAATGAAGGTTAATGAAATCCGTGAAATGAGCGCTGATGAGCTTAACCAGAAACTTACTTCGCTCAAAGAGGAACTGTTCAACCTCCGTTTCCAGCTCGCTACTGGCCAGCTCGAGAACCCGATGCGTATCAAAGAAGTAAAGAAGACGATCGCCCGCATTAAGACGATCCAGCGCGAAGCCGAACTGAAGGCCTAATCGCACACTGATATGCAGAAGGAAGGAGGCTCCCTAATGAGCGAAAGAAACGTACGTAAGATTAAAGTCGGCAAAGTAATTTCCGACAAAATGGATAAAACGGTTGTTGTAGCAGTAGAAGAGCTCGAGCAGCACAAGCTCTACAAGAAGCCGGTTAAGAGAACTGTAAAGTTCCATGCTCACGATGAGAAGAACGATGCTCACGTAGGCGATAAGGTATCCCTGATGGAAACCCGCCCGCTGTCCAAGACCAAGCGTTGGAGAGTTGTCGAAGTCATCGAACGCGCTAAATAAGCCAAAATTAAGAAGAAGGAGGTCCAACAATGATCCAACAGCAAACAATCCTGCAGGTTGGCGACAACACTGGTGCAAAAGAAATTATGTGCATCCGCGTTCTCGGTGGTTCTTACCGCAAGTATGCCAACATTGGTGATGTTATCGTAGCTGCAGTTAAATCCGCAGCTCCGGGTGGCACGGTTAAGAAGGGCGATGTCGTTAAGGCAGTTGTCGTTCGCAGCGTGAAAGGCCTGCGTCGTGCAGACGGTTCCTATATCCGTTTCGATGAAAACGCCGCAGTTATCATCAAAGAAGACAAGACTCCGAAAGGTACGCGTATCTTCGGACCGGTAGCTAGAGAACTTCGCGATAAAGACTTCATGAAGATCGTTTCCCTGGCTCCTGAAGTACTTTAATTGTGAGGAGGTGCGATTTTGGCATTCGTTAAGATGAACGTTAAGAAGGGCGATACGGTCGTTGTATTGTCCGGCAAAGATAAAGGCAAGCAGGGCAAGGTTATCACTGCTATGCCCAAGCACGGTAAGGTTGTTGTGGAAGGCGTTAACAAAGTTAAGCGTCACACGAAGCCGAACCAGAAGGCTCCCCAGGGCGGTATCCTGGTAAAGGAAATGCCCATGCACGCTTGCAAAGTTATGCTGGTTTGCCCGGCATGCTCCAAAGCAACCCGCGTTGCTCATAAAGAAGTCAATGGCAAGATGGTTCGCGCCTGCAAGAAGTGCGGCGAAGTTATCGACCAGACGAAATAATTTGGAAAGGAGGAGCATAAGTGGATAGATTACAGGAAAAATATCAGAACGAAGTCTGCAAGGCTATGACCGAAAAGTTCGGTTACAAGAACGTAATGCAGCTTCCGAAAGTTGAAAAGATTATCATCAACATGGGCGTAGGCGAAGCCGTTGGTAACCCCAAGGCTCTGGACTCTGCTGTAGCTGATCTGACGATCATCTCCGGCCAGAAGCCGCTCCTGACCCGTGCAAAGAAATCCCTCGCTGCCTGGAAACTGCGTGAAGGCATGCCCATCGGCTGCAAAGTAACCCTTCGCGGTCAGCGCATGTACCAGTTCCTCGATAAGTTCATGAACGTTGCCCTGCCGCGCGTACGTGACTTCCGCGGTGTAAGCGACAAGGCTTTTGATGGTCGCGGTAACTACGCTATCGGCCTGAAAGAGCAGCTCATCTTCCCGGAGATCGAATACGATAAGATCGACAAGCTCCGTGGTATGAACATTGTTATCGTTACGACGGCACAGACGGATGAAGAAGCCAGAGAGCTCCTGAAACTCATGGGTATGCCGTTCAAAGCATAAGGAGGTAAGGAAACTTGGCTAAGAAAGCTATGGTAGAAAAGTGGAGCAAAGAACCGAAGTTCTCCACTCGCGGTTACAACCGTTGCAAAATTTGCGGCCGTCCGCATGGTTATATGCGTAAGTTCGATATGTGCCGTATCTGCTTCCGTGAGCAGAGCTACAAAGGCGCTATCCCTGGCGTAACCAAAGCCAGCTGGTAAGATTGATTTAAGTAAAAGGAGGATATCGATTCAATGGCAATGACTGATCCTATTGCAGATATGCTGACTCGTTTGCGCAATGCAAACAGTGTATACCACGAAAGTGTTGAAATCCCGGGTTCCAAAATCAAAACGGCTATCGCTGAAGTTTTGAAGGAAGAGGGTTTCATCAAGGACTACACCTTCACTGAAGATGGCAAGCAGGGCGTTATCTCTGTTTCCCTCAAATACGGCCCGAACCGTGAGAAGGTTATTTCCGGTATCAAACGTATTTCCAAGCCTGGCCTGCGTCAGTACGCTAAGAAGAGCGAACTGCCCCGCGTTCTCGGCGGCTTGGGTATCGCCATCATCTCCACTTCCAAGGGCATCATGAGCGACAAGCAGGCTCGTAAAGCTGGCCTTGGCGGCGAAGTTGTTGCATACGTTTGGTAATCGAAAAGTAGTCAGGAGGTGTACAGATGTCAAGAATTGGTAATGCACCGATTGAAATCCCAGCTGGCGTAACCGTCACTGTTGGCGATGACAATTTGGTAAGTGTTAAAGGCCCGAAAGGTGAACTTTCCCGCCAGATTAGCTCGGAAATGAAAATAACCGTTGAAGGTAACGTTCTGAAAGTAGAACGTCCCTCCGACGATAAGACCCACAGATCTCTCCATGGTCTTTCCCGTACGCTCATTAACAACATGGTTATCGGCGTAACGGAAGGTTTCTCCAAGAACCTCGAAATCAATGGTGTCGGCTACCGTGCTCAGCTCAAGGGCACCGCGCTGAACCTGTCCCTGGGTTTCTCCCATCCGGTAGTTGTTGAACCGCCGAAGGGCATCAAATTCGAATGCCCCTCTGCTAACGCTATCACGGTTTCTGGTATCGACAAAGAAGTTGTTGGCCAGATTGCCGCTGAAATCCGCAGCTTCCGTGAACCCGAACCGTACAAAGGCAAGGGCATCAAATACGCTGGCGAACATATCCGTCGTAAAGAAGGTAAAGCCGGCGCTAAGGGCAAGAAATAAGGTACTGATTCGAGAAAGGAGTGAATCTCTGTGCTGGTTAAAGCAGATAAAAATAAGGCACGTCAGAAACGTCATCTGCGTGTCCGCAACCATATCGCAGGTACGGCAGCTCGTCCGCGCCTCAACGTATATCGCAGCCTGGCAAACATTTATGCTCAGGTCATTGATGATGAAAAGGGCGTAACGCTCGTTTCCGCAAGCACTCAGGACAAGGGCTTTGAAAACTACGGCGGCAACATCGAAGCAGCTAAGGCTATCGGTGCTGAAGTTGCTAAGCGTGCTCTCGAAAAGGGTATCAGCGAAGTTGTTTTCGACCGTGGCGGTTATGTATACCATGGCCGTGTGGCTGCTCTGGCTGAAGCTGCTCGTGAAGCAGGTCTGAAGTTCTAAATCATCAATACTGAAGGAGGTAAATGAATGGCTAGAAATATGGACAACGAAACTCCAGAGTTCGAGGAGAAAGTTGTATACATAAATCGAGTTGCGAAAGTCGTCAAGGGCGGCCGCCGCTTCTCGTTCAGTGCTCTCGTTGTTGTTGGCAACAAGAAGGGCAAAGTTGGCGTAGGTCTCGGCAAAGCTGCTGAAGTTCCCGAAGCTATCCGCAAAGGCGTTGAAGATGCAAAGAAGAACCTCGTTGAGGTTGCTCTCTTCGATGGCCGTACGATTCCTCATGAGATGCTCGGCATCTTCGGTGCTGGTAAAGTTATGCTGAAGCCGGCTGCCAAAGGTACCGGTGTTATCGCTGGCGGCCCGGCTCGTGCCGTATTGGAACTCGCCGGCATCCATGACATTCTGACCAAGTCCCTGGGTTCTTCCAACCCGAACAACATGGTACGCGCTACGATGGAAGGCCTCAAGGCCCTCAAGCGTGCTGAAACGGTTGCTGAACTCCGTGGCAAGACGGTTCAGGAAATCTTAGGTTAAGGAGGGCGCGAAAATGGCAAAAATTAAAGTAACTCTTAAAAGAAGCCTTATCGGCCGTCCCGAAACGCAGCGCAAGACTGTTCGTTCTCTTGGCCTGCGCAAGATCAACTCTGTTGTTGAACTGCCGGACAACCCGGCTATCCGCGGTCAGCTCCACAAAGTTGAGCATCTGATTACCGTAGAAAAAATCGCAGAATAAGATAAGAACAGGAGGTGCACGCAGATGAAATTACATGAATTACAGCCAGCAGCTGGTTCCCGCAAGGTTCGCAACCGTGTAGGTCGCGGTCTTGGTTCCGGCAATGGTAAGACTTCCGGTAAAGGTATGAAAGGCCAGAACTCCCGCAGCGGCGGTGGCGTTCGCACGGGTTTCGAAGGTGGCCAGATGCCTCTGTACCGTCGTCTCCCGAAGCGCGGCTTCAAGAATATCTGGGCTAAGACCTTCGCTGAAGTGAATGTTGAATCCCTGAACCGCTTCGAAGATGGCACGACGGTTGATCCCGTTGTTCTCGTTGAAGCAGGTATCCTGAAGAACGTTCAGGATGGCATCCGTATTCTCGGCAACGGCGAACTCACGAAGAAGCTGACGGTTCGTGCTAACGGCTTCACGAAGTCCGCTGAAGAGAAAATCACCGCTGCAGGCGGCCAGATCGAGAAGATTGAGGTGAAGTAAGGTGCTTTCAGCCCTTGGCAACGTATGGAAAATTCCGGAGCTTAGGCAGAAAATAACCTTTACTTTGATTATGTTTGCCATCTTCCGGATGGGGACGCATATCCCCGTTCCGGGGGTTGACCCGACAGCGATTGAGCAGTTGTTCGCAAACGGCAACCTCTTTGGTCTGTTAGATCTCTTTTCTGGTGGTGCTTTCAGTAAGTTCTCCATCTTCGCAATGTCCATTACTCCATACATCAATGCGGCGATTATCATTCAGCTGCTGAATGTGGTAATCCCCACACTGGAGCAGTGGTCGAAGGAAGGTCAGGAAGGACACAAAAAGACCACCCAGGTTACACGCTACCTCACGGTAGTATTGGCTTTCCTCCAGGCGATTGGCATGTCCATCGGCCTGAAGGCAGCTATTTTGAATCCAAGTCCCGTCAACATCCTGATTATTGCAATCACGCTGACGGCGGGCACGGTGTTCTTGATGTGGCTCGGTGAGCAGATTACGGCTAACGGTGTTGGTAACGGTATTTCCCTTATCATCTTCGCCGGTATCGTAGCAGCTCTGCCGAAAAACATCGGCACCATTTATCATTACGTCCAGGCTGGAACCATCAGCTACTTCTCCGTGTTTATGTTTGCTCTCATTGCAATCGCTATGGTGGTATTCGTAGTACATGTAGAAAATGGCTTCCGCCGCATTCCCATTTCCTACACGAAACGGGTTGGTGCCCGTGGCACCTACGGTGGTCATTCCAGCCACATTCCCCTGAAAGTCAATCAGGCGGGCGTAATCCCAATTATCTTTGCGTCATCCGTGCTGATGTTTCCAGTAACCATTGCCCAGTTTATTGAGATTCCCTGGGTAAAGACCGTTGCCAGTTATCTGGAGTGGGGTAAACCGTTACAGACTACATTATATGTAGGCATGATAATCTTCTTTACCTACTTCTATACTGCGGTTACTGTAAAGATATCGGATATGGCAGAGAATCTGAAAAAATACGGTGGTTTCATCCCGGGCATCCGTCCGGGACAGCCAACGGCAGATTATTTAGATCATGTCATGACTCGTATCACGCTTGCTGGCTCGATTTTCCTGGCCTTCATCGCAGTACTGCCGAATATGGTAGCAGCCGCTACCAATATTCAGGGTGTATACTTTGGCGGTACGGCCCTGCTGATTGTCGTGGGCGTTGCCCTTCAGACCATGAAGCAGATTGAAGCCATGATTGTTATGCGCCACTACGAAGGGTTCATGAAATAAAGGAGGCAAAAACATGCATATCCTGTTAATGGGCCCCCCGGGTGCCGGTAAAGGCACGCAGGCGGCTGAACTGGTCAAAGCGTTTGGTGTTCCTCACATCTCCACGGGCGATATGTTCCGTGCAGCTGTGAAGGAAGGCACCGAACTTGGCAAGCAGGCGAAAGCCTGCATGGACGCAGGTAAGCTCGTTCCTGACGAAGTTACCATCGGCATTGTCCGTGAGCGTCTTGCCAAAGATGACTGCAAGAAAGGTTTTATCCTCGATGGTTTCCCCCGTACCGTTGACCAGGCAGATGCCCTCAAAGGTATTTTGGAAGACCTCGGTTTAAGCCTGACGCGTGTCCTGAACATCAATGTTCCGGCAGCTGACCTTATCGAACGCGCTGTGGGCCGCCGCATTTGCAAAAAATGCGGTGCTACCTACCACGTGAAGTTCAACCCGTCCAAGACGGAAGGAACTTGCGATGAGTGCGGCAGCGAACTCTTCCAGCGTGCTGACGATACGGAAGAAACGATGAAGAGTCGTCTCTCCGTATACGAAGACAGCACCCGCCCGCTGATTGATTACTATCAAAAAGCAGGCCTCTACACGGAAGTGGATGGCAGACAGGCGATTGACAAAGTTACCGCAGACCTCATTGCAGTTCTGAAGGGCTGAGTCAAACCGTTGGTGAAATTCACGCAGCGATAGAGATTGTTGTAAGGGCGGCAGGAACTGCCGCCCATTACAATGATTAAAGAATTTTGATTAACAACCTGTTGTTGGGCATGGCATTTCTAAGAAATGCAAAAGCTCCTTAGATGACTTTGGCCCAACCAATTTATACATCTGCAAGAGGAGAAAAACATGTCGAAACAAGATGTTATTGAAGTAGAAGGCAAAGTCCTGGAGGCACTGCCAAATGCAATGTTCCAGGTTGAGCTAGAGAATGGTCATGTTGTACTGGCGCATGTATCCGGCAAGATTCGCATGAACTTCATCCGTATCCTTCCGGGAGACAAAGTCACTATCGAACTCACGCCGTATGACTTAACGCGTGGCCGTATAACCTACCGATTCAAATAAGGTCATCTCCGCTTTTGCTTATAGTTTGCTGTGTTTGTTATCATTTCAAATTTTTTATAAAAAAATTCACTTTGCCACTAGGCAAGGGGGAGCAAACATGCTATACTAGCAAAATGAGACTGACAATAAGGAAAAGGGGGCACAACGAAAATGAAGGTAAAACCGTCAGTAAAGCGGATTTGTGAAAAATGCAAAGTCATTAAGCGCAAAGGCCGTGTTATGGTCATCTGCGAAAATCCGAAGCATAAACAGAGACAAGGTTAATTAAGAAATAAGGAGGTGCTTTATTAATGGCACGTATTGCCGGTGTAGATTTACCCCGTGACAAGAGAATTGAAATTGCATTAACGTACATCTTCGGTATTGGTCTGAAGACTTCCAAGGATCTGCTGAAGGAGACTGGTATCAACCCGGATACCCGTACGCGTGACCTCACGGAGGATGAAGTTGTAAAACTTCGTGATGCCATCGATAATAACGTTATGGTAGAAGGTGACCTTCGCCGTGAACGTCAGATGAACATCAAGAGACTCGTTGATATCGGCTGCTACCGTGGTCGTCGCCACCGTCTTGGTCTGCCCGTTCGTGGTCAGAACACCAAGAACAACGCCCGTACCCGTAAAGGCCCGAAAAAGGCCGTAGCAGGCAAGAAGAAATAAAGGAGGGTTAACTGGTGGCAGTTAAGAAAGCAGTCCGCACGAAGAAAAAAGTTCGTAAGAACGTCGAATATGGCGTAGCCCATATCAGTTCTACGTTTAACAATACGATTGTAACGCTTACCGATAAGAGCGGTAATGCACTTTCCTGGGCCAGCGCAGGCGGCCTTGGTTTCCGTGGCTCCCGTAAGAGCACGCCGTTCGCTGCACAGATGGCAGCAGAAACGGCTGCAAAAGCAGCTATGGAACATGGCCTCAAGCAGGTCGAAGTATACGTTAAGGGTCCTGGTGCCGGCCGTGAAGCCGCAATCCGTTCCCTGCAGGCAACTGGCCTCGAAGTAAACATGATCAAAGATGTTACTCCGATTCCGCACAACGGATGCCGTCCGCCGAAGCGTAGAAGAGTTTAATAGGAGGTGCAATTAGAAGTATGGCAATTGATAGAGTACCAGCCCTGAAAAGATGCCGTGCACTCGGCATTGAACCGGCTGTTATCGGTCGTTCCAAAGAATCCAAGCGTCAGCCGCGCCGCACGAACCGTAAGGTTTCCGAATACGGCATGCAGCTGAAAGAAAAGCAGAAAGCAAAATTCATCTACGGCGTACTGGAAAAGCAGTTCCGTGGATACTACGATAAAGCTAAGAAGATGCAGGGTGTAACTGGTGAAAACCTCCTTGGTCTTCTTGAGCGCCGTCTGGACAACGTTGTATATCGTCTTGGCCTCGCTAACACGCGTCGTCAGGCTCGCCAGCTCGTTCGTCACGGTCACTTCACCGTTAACGGCCAGCGCGTAGACATTCCGTCCGCAATGGTTCATGCTAACGATGTAATCGCAGTTAGCGAAAAGAGCCAGTCCAATGCTTTCTTCAAAGAACTGAAGGAAAGCAGCAATGCCCTGTCCGCTCCGGCATGGCTTCAGGCTGACCAGGCTAACCTCACGGGTACGGTAACGCGTTTCCCGAACCGTGAAGAAATCGATGTTCCTGTTAACGAGCAGGCTATCGTCGAGTTGTACTCCAAATAATGAATATTTGTGCCTGTGTGCATAGTGTTCGATTAGTTATTGAGGAGGTTCATTCCAGATGATAGACATCGAGAAACCGAAAATTGAAATTGTGGAAATCAGCGAAGACAACCGCTACGGCAAGTTCGTCTGCGAACCGCTCGAACGCGGCTACGGCACGACGTTTGGCAACAGCCTCCGCCGTATGCTCCTGTCTTCCCTGGAAGGTTCTGCAATTACCTCCATCCGTATTGATGGAGTGCTCCATGAGTTCTCCACGATTCCGGGTGTCCGGGATGACGTGACCAATATCGTTCTGAACCTGAAGCAGCTCTGCCTCAAGATGCAGGGCAACGAGCCGAAGGTTATCCGCATTGATGTGGAAGGCGAAAAGGAAGTTACGGCTGCCGACATCATCTGTGATGCCGACATTGAGATTCTCAATCCGGACCTCCATATTGCAACGGTTGACGAAACGGGCAAACTCAAAATTGAGATGACCGTTGCCCGTGGCCGTGGCTACATTCCGGCAGAACGGAACAAAAAGCCGGATGACACGATTGGGGTAATCCCCATCGATTCGATTTTCTCCCCGGTACAGCGTGTAAACTACACCGTGCAGGACACGCGTGTAGGTAACGAAACCGACTATGACAAGCTGATTCTCGAAGTATGGACCGATGGTTCCCTGCGTCCGGAAGAAGCTGTCAGCAAAGCAGCCGGTATCCTCGTGATGCACCTCAAGCTGTTCCAGAGCATGGATGGCCTGCCGGAAGAAATCGAAGAGGAGGAGGCAACCTTCCCCGAAGAGGTAGAGGACGATACTTCCAAAGTTTTGGAAATGACCATCGAAGACCTCGACCTCTCGGTACGTTCCTTCAACTGTCTGAAGCGTGCTAACATCAACACGGTCGCTGACCTTGCTGAAAAGACGGAAGATGACATGATGAAGGTCCGCAACCTCGGCCGCAAATCTCTTGAAGAAGTCAAGAAGAAGCTCGAGGAACTCGGTTTAGCGCTGAGAGTAAACAACGATTGAAAAGAGGGAAATAAATGAGCTACAGAAAATTAGGACGTAACTCCGCAGCCCGCAAGGCGCTGTTCACTAGCATTCTTACTTCCTTCTTCAGATATGGACGCATTGAAACGACGGAAGCAAAGGCAAAAGAGCTCCGCAAGTTCGCTGAGCAGCTCATCACGCTGGCAAAGCGCGGTGACCTGAGCGCTCGTCGCAAGGCAATCGCATCCCTTGCTGATGAAGATGTAGTAAGAAAGCTGTTCGATGAAATCGCAGCAAAATACGCAGACCGTCAGGGCGGTTACACCCGTATCCTGAAACTCGGCGTACGCCGCGGTGACGCAGCTCCGATGGTTATCATCGAGCTCGTGTAATTACATATTACAGCAATCAAAAGTCCTGGCCGAATGGTCAGGACTTTTTTGCTGTATGTGTATTGACTGACAGATTATCTGCTGCCGAATATCACGCCGCCGTGGATTAGCACAGGGGTGCTGTTGCTGGCGATGATGGTGGGGAGTTTGGCGGAGAGTTTGCAGGGGGTATCTAAGATATAGGCGGTGACGAGGACGGCATCGTCTTTTATTTTGCGATAGTCTTTGCTATCCAGTTCGGCTTTGTAGACTTCAAAGCTATGCGGGGCAATGGTGGTGGTGCAGAGTGCCTGTGTGAAGGCCATGCCGTCTGACCATTGCCACATTTTTTTGCCGTTCTTGTCGGTGATAAGAAAGTCGTAGATTTGTCCGTTGCGGTGGTTGATGGTGTAAGGTGTATCGCCGTTGTTGCTGACTTTCAGTTCCAGCAGCAGGCGGCCATGACGTTCCTGCAGGGTCAGTTCTTCCGTAAGCTGCTCCAGCTGCAGAGCGGCATAGGTGTTGCCGATGGTCTTGGTACTGGAGCCGGAGGCCGGGAAGGTGATGCCGATACCCGTACCAAAGCCGGCACTGGCCATGGAGGGGGCGGCGATGAAGAGGGCGCATAAAAGCATCAATAGTTTTTTGAACATAGGAAAGACTCCTTTCGCAGTTGTTATGAATGAAAGGGAATTCTCCAGGCAGCCGTCAGTTTTTCCATATTCCAGCGGGCGTTGGCCGGGCTGGTGGAGGGCAGCTGATGGAAGTGGATATCGGGGCGGCTCAGCAGGTGCTTGTTGTATTTTTTGAAGCATTGATAGGATTTGCCGCCATTGAAACAGATGGTATGGATATGAGGATAATGGGCAAGCAGGGCAGTGAAGTCATTGCCCTGTTCATTTTTTATATCGGCATCAAGGCTGCCCTTTCGCTCGCAGACGGCAATGGAATCCCAAAGGGCAATATGATGGCGGCGGAGCATAGCCAGACGCTCCGGATAGTCAGCCGGTGGTGCCGCTTGTTCCAAAATGCGGGCCATCATGGGCCAGAAGCGGTTCTGGGGATGGGCATAATACTGCTGGGCTTCCAGAGAAGCCACGCTGGGCATGGAGCCGAGAATCAGATGAGTACAGTGTTCGTCAATGCTGGGGCGAAAGCCTTGGCATTGAAAAGGGGATACAGACAAGAAAACACCTCCTGTTGTTTTGTCTCTATCATATCATGTTGAAGCGGACAATGTAATCACTTGCATATTATTTTTTTGGTGGCAGGATTTGCATGGCTTAGCATAGAATTGATAAGAATTAAGTGGGATAATGTGTATTAGGAACTACAGGAGGGAAAAGCATGGCCAGTAAATTTTATCGTTGCAGCCGTTGTGGCAACATTGTGGGCCTGATTCAGGAAGGCAAGGGCACATTGGTGTGCTGTGGTCAGGACATGGAGGAACTGACGGCCAACACCACCGATGCGGCACAGGAGAAGCATGTGCCAGTGGCAGAGTTCGATAAGGCCGCAGGTGTGCTCAAAGTCACGGTGGGCTCGGTGGCGCATCCGATGACGCCGGAGCACCTCATTGAGTGGATTCATGTACAGACGAAGAACGGCGGCATGATGCGGCGACTGACCTCTGAGGACAAACCGGAAGCCGTGTTTAAGATTGCCGATGGGGATGAACCTCTGACCGTTTTTGAATACTGCAATCTCCATGGCTTATGGAAAGCGGATATCTGAATCTGAATAAGATTTGAGCGTGGCCCTGACAGGCTTGAGCAGGCTGTTGGGGCTTTTTTTGCGCCTATGGCTGTGATACAATAAAAGCCGTAAAGAAAAGACGTTAAGGAGCAGTATGGATGATTGAACGGATTGACAGCCCTGCCAACAAAAAGGTCAAACTGGCGGCGGCGTTGAAGCAGCGCAAACAGCGGGAAAAGACGGGCCTGTTTGTGGCCGAGGGGATCAGGCTCTGCGAAATGGCAGCAGATGCCGGCTGGCAGATAGAATTCGGACTTTTGACTAGTCAAATTTTGGAGCAGAAGCGAGGAGCCGAGCTGGTGGAAAAATTGACTGGTCAAAATTGTCCGCTCTATGAGGTGCCGGACAATATCTTTGCCAAGGCCGCAGGTACGGAAACGCCGCAGGGTATCATGCTGGTGATGGCACAGAAAAATCCCTCCCTGCCAGCTGGGACAGAAAGGGATAAGCCGCTCTATGTGGTGATGGATGGGGTGCAGGACCCGGGAAACGCCGGTACCATTATCCGCACGGCAGATGCGGTGGGGGCGGACGGTGTCATTCTGCTGAAGGGCACGGTGGACGTATACAGTGACAAGGCCGTGCGCTCCACTATGGGCAGTATTTTCCATGTGCCCGTATACAGCGGTGTTACGCTGGCTGAATTGACGGATTTTGTGCAGGAAAATGGCTTGCAGCTTTTGGCTACGGCTTTGGATGAAACGGCCAAACCGCATTTCCAGCAGGACTTTACCCAAGGTACAGCGGTGGTGCTTGGCAATGAGGGCAATGGCGTAACGCAAGAGCTCTTGGCGGCTGCACAAAAGACCTATATTCCTATGTATGGGCAGGCGGAATCGCTGAACGTGGGGATGTCGGCGGCGATTGTGCTCTATGAAGCTCTGCGGCAAAGGAAGTTTTGAGGATTGCGTTAATATCTATATGCTAAGGCGCCCGGTGATTGACGATGCTTTTCCTCTGCTTAGACAAGCTTGCCAAACGCGACGGAAAAGTATCGTCAGTCACCGGGCTTAGTTCCTATAAGGATTGTTTACCTACTGCCAATGACAATAGATACCTAAAATGCCCTGTTTGATATTGACGGTCAGTTTTGACTGGTCAGGCAGAAGTTCGTTGCTGACGGCGTTGGGGAAGGTTTGGGTTAAGGTGGCGTTTGTAAGGGGCCAGCGGACATTGTTGATAGTTACGCCGGTACAGGCAGTGGTAAAGGGGAGCAGGGAAATGGCCTGGGGCTGTTCTTGGAAATGAAAAGTCAGTTCCTCATCCTTTTTGACGAAAGCGATGGTTTCCTGTTCATCGCTTATAATGCAAGGCACTTTTTGCTGGGCGCAAGAAAACATCAGACTATAGAGGTGGTCGAAGCGGCCGCCGAAAGCTCCCGTGATGAGAATGGCGGGAGCGCTTTTCATTTTTGCTAGAGCCAGCTGAGTGTCCGTTAAATCCTTCGCGGGGGGAAATTCCTCCATGGGTACGCCGAGGCTTTTGCCCCATTCCCAGGTGGCAGGGGCGGCGCTGTCGCCGTCGCCGAGGATGTAATCCGGGCGTATGTTTTGTGCATGGCAGGTATCAAGGCCGTGGTCAGCGGCAAAGATTTTGGCAGCAGGCGGAAGTTCCTGCAGCCAGGCAGCGGCAGGAGCACGGCCACCGGTAATCAATAGCCAGGGCTTTTGGCAGAAGGCTGGGCTTTGGATAAGAAGCTGGGGCAGCTTTATCCCGGGAATATCGTTTGACGTCATAACTTTTACCTCGATTTATGTTATAATGATAATTATAGCATAACATGGAGTTGGTTATGGGACAATGTGTATTGGAAAGGAGCTGGCAAAGGATGGTTCAATTTACGTATTATGGTCATGCTTGTTTTCTGTTGGATGATGGCAAGTACAAGGTACTTTGTGACCCGTTCCTGACAGGAAATCCCAAGGCAACGGTGAAGCTTGAGGATGTGGAGGCAGATTTCATCCTGATTACCCATGCTCATGGCGATCATTTGGGGGATGCACCGGAGATTGCTGACCGCACAGGTGCCGGACTGGTGGGGATACCAGAGGTGTTAGGCCTGTGTGATGAGCGAGTGCCAGGACTCAAGCAGCATCCCATGAATCTGGGCGGCTCTTTGACTTTGCCCTTTGGCAAGGTGCGTATGACATTGGCGCAGCATAGCAGCGGCGTACCGGGCGGTATTGCCTGTGGTTATGTCATCTATATGGGCGGTTTGAAGATTTATTTTGCCGGGGATACGGCGCTGTTCTCGGATATGCAGCTTATCGGCAAGAAGGATGATTTGGATTATGCCATCCTGCCTGTGGGCGATAATTATACCATGGGACTTGAGGATGCGGCCATGGCGGCGCAGCTCTTAAATGCGCGGCACATCATTCCCGTTCATTACAACACCTGGCCCATCATCAATCAGGATGTGCGCCATTACAAGGAGATTACTGAGGCCATGACCCGGGCAGAGGTACATATCGTAGAGCCCGGCGGCACTTGGGAAATGCAGGCATGACAGGCAAAGAAAAGTTAATTGTAATCTTAGGCCCCACGGCGGTGGGGAAAACGGATTTATCCATAGAACTGGCAAAAAAAATAGACACAGAAATTATTTCCGGTGATTCCATGCTCTTTTACCGGGGCTTTGATATCGGTTCGGCCAAGCCATCCGTGGAAGAGCGGCAGGGCATCGTCCATCATCTGGTGGACAATCTGGAACCTTGGGAAAGCTTCAATGTGACGGATTTTGTGCGGGAGGGGCAGCAGCTTATCCATGCGCTGAACGCACAGGGAAAAATCCCCATCATTGCCGGAGGGACAGGGCTGTACATCAAGGCCTTGCTGGAGGGCTATGAATTCAATGAAACGGCTGACCATAGTGACTATCGGCAGGAGTTGACAGCACTGGCGGAGGAAAAAGGCCGCGACTATATTCATGGCCTGCTGCAGAAAGCAGACCCGGAGGCGGCAGAGCGGATTCACGCTAACAACCTGCGCCGGGTGATTCGTGCTTTGGAAGTGGCGCACTTTGGCGGTGAGCAGATTTCCCAGCAGAAGGAATATAGCGAGGGCGATTTGGCTTATGATGTCTATGTCATTGGCCTGAACCGGGAGCGGCAGGGACTCTATCAGCGCATCAATGAGCGGGTGGAGCTGATGTTTGCCGCCGGTTTGGAAGCGGAAGTAAAGACGCTTCTGGCAGGCGGTGTAACCCGTGATATGCAGGCCATGCAGGGCATTGGCTACAAGGAAACGGCGGCGTATCTTGCGGGCGAAATGACCCGTGAGGAAGCTGTGGATTTGATTCAGAAAAGCACTCGTCACTTTGCCAAACGCCAACTGACCTGGTTCCGCAAGATGCCTTACATCCATTGGTATATGGCGGACGAAATGACAAGTGAGAATCTTTTGCAAAGCGTTTGCCACGATTTAGCAGGATTTTTCCCAGAATTGGCGAATTAAATAAATATCGTGATTACATGGAGGGGTTTTTATGCCAGCAAAAGCAATCAATTTACAGGATACGTTCCTCAATCAGGTGCGAAAAGAAAATATCGGCGTGACCATTCATCTGGTCAATGGCTTTCAGATTAAAGGCAATGTAAAGGGCTTTGACAATTTTACCGTGGTGCTGGATGTGCTGGGTAAGCAGCAGATGGTGTATAAGCACGCCATTTCCACCATTACGCCGGCCAAAGCCGTCAACTTTATGAGTGAAAAAGAAGAAGGCTGATTCCATAAGAAACAGCACCCCCTTGTTCGTTATGACCAAGGGGGCTTTTTGCAGGAAATATATTGGGGGACTGCATTGACATGAGCAAGAAGAAAAGGATTATTTTCCTGAGCTTGGCAATCACTATTCTGGCTGTGGGATATGCCATCGGGGCTTATTTTGTGGACTATGCGCTGAAGCGCGGCAATGATACGGACCCCTTGGCACCACCCGCCGCCTGTGTGAGCATTCACGACAAGACCAGGGAAGTGCCTGCGCTGCCCAAGGCCAAAAGTGAACCGTGGCATAATGTCTCCGCAGATGGCAGGAATCTGGCAGCAACCCACTTTTTTCCGGAAAAACCGGGGAAGCGCTGGGCCATTCTCGTGCATGGTTATGGCCGGGACCAGCGTTATGCCAGAGATTATGCCGAGGCTTATCTGGCAAGGGGCTATCAGGTGCTAACGCCTGACCTCTGTGCCTCCGGAGCGACCGAAGGCCAGTACATTACCATGGGGGTAAAAGAGAGCGAAGAAGTGGCGCGTTGGGCCGCGCAAATCAAAGCATACGACCCAGAGGCAGAAATCGTGCTGCATGGCGTGTCCATGGGGGCCGCCACGGTTCTGCCGGCCGCAGCCAGAGAGGATATGCCAGGACTGGTAGCGGTTATCGAGGACTGCGGTTATACCAGCGCCTATGAGATGTTTGCCAATCAGTTAGGGGTTATTTTTGGCCTGCCGGAGTTTCCCATCATGCCCTGCGTAGATGTGGTCAGCGGTTTTAAGACCGGCGCCAAAGTGTCTGCTGCCGCACCGCTGCAGGTGATGCCGCGTATAAAAGTTCCCGTCCTGTTTATTCATGGGGATGCCGACACTTTGGTTCCACCAGCGATGATGGAGGAATTGTTTGCCGCCTGCAACGCCAAAAAAGAAAAATTCGTAGTGGTAGGCGCAGGTCATGGGGATGCAATGAAAGAAGCCGGGGAGGAATATTGGCAACGCATTTTTGTTTTCTTAGCAGCGGAGATGAAGTAAAAATACACAAGATTCAAAAAACAATTTGCAGGACTCCGGCAATTTGCATAGAACTAAAGCAAATATAAAGTGTTATACAGACTTAGCATCTATGTTCGGAAGGGGAAATTTATGGTAAATTCAAGGCCATATATCTGGACGAGAATACCGCTGATGGCAAGGCCGATAACAAAGCGATTCATGACTGGCTGATGCAGGAAATGGCAGCACAAGTAAAATAACGGTAAAATGGCAGGAGCTGTTGCGTATGATTTCGTATTTATGCAGCAGTTCCTTATTTTTACAAGACATGACGGAGGTATACTTATGGAAAAATCATTTTCTATTCCTATTTCCCGCCGTGATTTCATGAAACTTATGGGTGTGGGGACAATGGGAATGCTGGTGGGAACAGAGGCTCATAGCGGTGAAGCCGCAGCCGGTCAAATGGGAATGAGCGGCGAAGGCCTTCCGGTTTTGTTTGCTGCGGATGTTTGTGTGGTGGGAGGCGGCGCTGCGGGGACAGCAGCTGCTGTTACGGCTGCACGCCGAGGCTCAAAAGTGGTTCTGGTGGAGCGTGGTATTTCACTCGGGGGGCTGGCCACTCAAGGATGTGTTTTCCCCTGCATGCCTACTTACTGCGATGACAGTGATACGCCCTACATCACAGATTTGAACAAGCGCATGGAAAAACAGGGAGTGCCACCGCTTCTTGGCGTAGATACGGATACCTATTATGGTGGCGGCAGGGGACAATATGTGCCAGAATATCTTTCTTATGTCTACGATGAAATGTGTGAGGAGGCAGGTGTCAATATTCTTTATAACACTGTTCTGGTGGGAGTGTTGACCGATGGCGGCAGAATTATCGCCGCTGTGGTTCAGACCATTGAAGGACTGGCCAAAATACAGGCCCGGGTGTTCATCGATGGTACTGGAGATGCGATGCTTTCACGGTTTGCAGGCGTTCCCGTGGAAAAGGGCTCAGAAAAGACCGGTCACAACCAGCCCATGAGCCTGCGGTTTGAAATGGGCGGTATTGATATGGACAGGCTCTATCATCAATTCATCATAAAGGGTGTGAAAGAGAAGGGGCCTTTTGATAAATTGGCAGAAGACGCTCTGCGGAAGAAAGGCCGTCCATTTCTGCAATTTTGGAAGTGGAAAAATAATGAACAATTCTTTCAGGATGGTGTTGCCAGGGGCGAACTGACCGAGGATGATATTGTGTACATCCAAGCCTTTACGATTACCGGCAAACCCACCGTATTGTCCATGAACTGCCCGGAGATGCCGGCACTGAGCTTTAGTTCCACAGAGGCCGTTTCTTACAGCAGGGCGGTGACTTTCGGCCGGAAGATGATGCGACGTCTGGCTGGCTTCTTTATCAAGAACATTCCCGGCTTTGAAAAGGCATATATCAGCCGTGAGGCAAGTATGGTTGGTGTGCGGGAGTCATGGCGGATACGCGGGAAGTACTACATGGAAGCAAATGATTACCTAAAAGCACATCGTTTTAATGATGCTGTTTGCCGGACGGCATATCCCATTGACATTCACGATGTGAAATTGGATTTCTTTGATAAGCTGAAAAAGGGAGAGTATTACGAAATTCCCTACCGTGCGTTGGTGACAAACGAAATGTCCAACCTGTTGGTGGTGGGACGCTGTGCCAGCGGCAGCTTCGCCGCCCAAGCATCCTTCCGCATCCAGCCCACCTGCATGAGCATGGGGGAGGCCGCAGGAATTGCGGCAGCCTGGGGCATTGCGCATGGCTGTGAAGTGAATGTTCTGCGCTGGGAAGATATCCCCGCAGACGAGCGAAGTTATGTGAGTGCAGGATAAGTTTTGCCTGTGGTAAAACGGGAAGAACGGCGTTATAATAGGAATAGATGTTTTACAGAGGGGCCATGGTCTTGATGGAAATGGCTCCTCTTTTGCTATGATAAGGAGTTCCTATGAAATTACGTGGTTTTGAAGTGATAAGTGACTGGCAGGATAAGGATGTTCACCTGCCCCAGCGGCAGACGGGGGCCAGCGCCGGTTATGATATCGAGGCAGCGGCGGATTGCGTGATTCCTGCTGGCGGCATGGTGCTGGTGCCCACGGGGCTGAAAGCCTATATGCAGGCGGGGGAGGTGCTGACCCTCAATATTCGTTCCAGCATGGCGGTGAAGCATCATCTGATGCTGGCCAACAGTGTGGGCATTATTGATGCGGATTATTACAACAATCCCGGCAACGAAGGTCATATTATGGTGGCTTTGGTCAATATGGGCAAAGATGAGTTTGTTATCCATAAAGGCGAGCGGGTCGCGCAGGGCATTTTCCTGGGCTATCTGACGACGGATAATGACCAGGCCGGAGCCGGGGCAGAACGTCAGGGCGGCTTTGGTTCCACGGGCAAAGGAGAATAACGATGGCTGAGGAAATGGATTTATTTGCGGCGGCCGCGCAAAACCAAAGCAGTACCGGCAGTGGCAGTGCCACGCGGTTTGCGCCCCTGGCACAGCGCATGCGGCCGCGTAATTTCAATGAATTCGTGGGACAGCAGGAGGCTGTGGGCGGCGGTCGCTTCCTGCGGCAGATGATGGAAAAAGACCAGATATCCTCCATGATTTTCTATGGCCCGCCCGGCACAGGTAAGACTACGCTTGCGCAGATGATTGCCAGCATGACCGGCAGTGAATTCAAGAAACTCAACGCGGTGGCGGCTGGCATTGGCGATATCCGGCAGATAGTCAAAGAAGCTGACGATGCGCGGAAATTTTACCAAAAGCGCACGATTGTATTTATCGACGAAATCCACCGCTTTAATAAGAGTCAGCAGGATGTGCTCCTGCCCTATGTGGAGGATGGGCGGTTGATTCTGATTGGCGCGACAACGGAAAATCCGTTTTTTGAGGTCAATCATGCCCTGCTTTCGCGGGTGCGGATTGTGCGGCTCTATCAACTGACGGATGGACAGCTCGTGAAAATTCTGCGGCAGGCACTAACGGATAAGGAAAGAGGACTGGGCGGCCAGCCGATAAATATAAGTGATGAAGTAATCCTCGCTATGGCGCAGATGGCGGGCGGCGATGCCCGCATGGCGTTAAACATTCTGGAGGGAACGGCGTCCATGCTGCCGCTTACCGGCGGTGAGATTACGCTGGATATGGTGCAGGAGATTTTGGGCCAAAGGGTACAGCGTTACGATAAAACCGGCGATAACCATTACGATACGGTGTCGGCGTTTATCAAGAGCATGCGGGGCAGCGACCCGGATGCGGCGCTGCATTATTTGGCGCGCATGCTCGCGGCAGGAGAAGATGTGAAATTCATCGCGCGCCGCGTGGTGATATGCGCGTCTGAAGATGTGGGCAATGCCGACCCTATGGCGCTTGTCGTGGCCATGAATGCGGCCAATGCAGTGCAGTTTGTGGGCATGCCGGAGGCGCGGATTATCTTAGGACAGGCCGTGACCTATATTGCGTCTGCGCCTAAAAGCAATGCCGCCTATATGGGGATTGATGCCGCCCTGCAGGATGTGTGCAGCAAGAATTGCGGTGCAGTGCCTGCTCATTTGCGGGACGCGCATTACAAAGGCGCGGCAAAACTGGGGCATGGCACGGAGTATATCTATCCGCATGACTATCCGGGGCATTTTACCGAGCAGGCCTACTTGCCCAAGGAAATACAAAATGCCCATTACTATCAGCCAAGCGACAACGGTCAGGAAAAGCGCATGGGGGATTATCTGCGCAAGTGCTGGCCGGATAGATTTTAAGGGGAGTGTAAGAAATGAAAATGGATGAACTGGGGAAACAACTTTATGACGTATTAGGCGGCCGGGAAAATATCTTGCAGGCCTATAACTGCATGACAAGACTTAGGGTGCAGTTAAACAAAAAAGACGAGAAGCTGCTGGAGGCAGTCAAGCAGGTGCCGGGGGTTATGGGAATCCACGACACCGAGGAAGAACTGCAAATCATCTTAGGCCCCGGAACGGCCACGCAGGTGACTACGGTTGTCAATGAACTATTGGAAAATACCAAGGGCAAGCCCAAGATTGGCGATGGCAAGGAACTTCATCAACAGATTCGGGAGAAAAATGCCACGCCGGGCAAACTGCTGCTCAAAAAGATTGCCGGAATCTTTATTCCCTTGATTCCCGCCTTTATCGCTTGCGGCTTGCTCACGGGGATACTCGGCGTATCGGCCAAAATCTGGCCAGAGATAACGGCCTCGCCGACCTGGCAGCTACTGGCTGTGGCGGGCAATGCCGTATTCTGGGGCATGAATCTCTTTGTAGGCTATAATGCAGCCAAGGTTTTTGGCGGCACGCCGATTTTAGGCGGGGCACTGGCAGCTCTAATCAGCCATCCGGGGCTGGCCAATGTGGTGTTTGACGGAAGTAAGCTGGTTCCCGGCCGCGGCGGTGTTATCGCCGTGATTTTGGTGGCTTTTCTGGCAGCATGGCTGGAAAAGCGTTTGCACAAACTGGTTCCCACGGTTTTTGATTTGTTCCTGACTCCGCTACTGACTTTCCTGCTCGCGGGTGTTGCAGCAATTTTTGTCCTGCAGCCGTTGGGTGGCGCAATCTCCTCGGCGATTGGTGCGGCGGCTACGGGCGCCGTAGGCTCCGGCGGTGCCGCTGTGGGCTTTGTGCTGGGCGGCATGTGGCTGCCGATGGTCATGATGGGGATTCATCAGGCCCTGACGCCGATTCATGCGGATTTGATTTCTCAGTTTGGCGTGACGATTCTCCTGCCGATTCTGGCTATGGCTGGTGCCGGTCAGGTCGGTGCGGCTATTGCGGTCTATGTAAAGAGCAAGAATAAATTCCTGAAGAAAACCGTGGCCTCGGCTCTGCCGGTAGGGCTGATGGGCGTAGGCGAGCCCTTGATTTACGGCGTTACCCTGCCGTTGGGCCGTCCCTTTATCGGGGCTTGTATTGGCGGTGCTTTTGGCGGCGCGGTGCAGGCACATTTTATGGTCGGGGCGTCGGCTATGGGGATTTCCGGCCTGCCGCTGGCGGGAACAACCAACAATATCCCCATTTACCTGCTGGGCGTAGTGGTCGCCTATATCGCAGGCTTTATTGCCACGTATTTGCTGGGCTTTGATGACCCGGTAGAAGAAAAGGAGTCGTAATTTTTCCATGTTGGACTTGCAAAAAATAAGTACCGAGCGCCGCAATCCTGCAAGCGCTCATATCGATGAACTGCCCACGGTAGAAATGCTGCGGATTATCAACGAGGAAGATAAAAAGGTCGCCTTGGCGGTCGAAAAAATCCTGCCGGAAATCGCTCAGGCGGTGGACATCATCACCGACAGGCTGGCTAAGGGCGGGCGGCTCTTTTATTTGGGCGCTGGCACGTCCGGGCGCTTAGGGATTCTTGACGCGTCGGAATGCCCGCCGACCTATGGCGTAGCCGCTGAACTCGTGCAGGGGGTTATCGCTGGTGGTACGCCGGCCATCTTCAAGGCACAGGAAGGCGCCGAGGATAATGGCGAACTTGCCTGTCAGGATTTGGCGGAAAGAGGTTTTACCGCCGCTGATGTGCTGGTGGGCATTGCCGCCTCCGGCCGCACGCCCTATGTGATTGGCGGTCTGCAATATGCCCGTAAGCTCGGTGCGGCAACGATTGCGCTGGCGTGCTCAGCCAATGCCGCGATTGCCGAATTTGCAGACATTGCCCTGCTGCCGGTGACGGGGGCTGAGGTGGTGACGGGCTCTACCCGCATGAAAGCCGGGACGGCGCAAAAACTTGTGCTCAATATGCTCTCCACAGGTACGATGATTAAACTCGGCAAGGTCTATGGCAATCTGATGGTGGATGTCAAAACCTCCAACAAGAAACTGGAGGAGCGCGCGAAAAACATCGTTATGGAAGCCACGGGCTGCAGCCGCGAAGAAAGCATAGCGGCCCTGGCAGAAGCGAAAGGCAACGCGAAACTGGCAATCTTTATTCACCTCACCGGGGCGGATTATGCGGAAGGAAAAACGGCACTGGCTGAAGCTGACGGTCATCTGGCCCAGGCCTTAAAGAGCAGGAGGTAAGCGGATGGAAAACGGTATTTCCCTTTATCCCGGATTGGACAATACGCTGACAGAAAATCTGCAGCTTCTTGAGCAGGCGGCTAGGTGCGGTATCCGCCGGGTCTTTACCTCCTTGCATATTCCGGAAACCGATGTGGCGGTTTTGAAAAAGGAACTGGCCATGATTCTGGCAGCGGCGAGAAAACAGGACATGGAGATAATCTCCGATGTTTCGCCACGGACACTTTCTATGCTCGATATGCCGAAATTTGACATGTCAACTTTTCAGCAGTTGGGCATTACCACCCTGCGGCTCGATTATGGTTATGAGGTGGCGCAGATTGCGGAATTCAGTCATAATGAGCTGGGCATCCGCCTGCAGTTAAACGCCAGCACCATTACGGAAAAGATTTTGTCCGAGCTGCAGGCAGCTGGTGTGGATTTTTCCCATCTGGATGCTTTGCATAATTTCTATCCCCGCCGTGGGACAGGGCTTAGTGAGGCGGCCCTTTGTCGGAAAAATGACCTACTGAAACAATACGGCATCAAGGTGGGAGCTTTCGTGCCGAGTCAGGGAAAACAGCGGGGCCCTCTCTTTGAGGGCTTGCCCACGTTGGAAGCGCATCGCCTCTGGCATACGGATAGGGCGGCCCGCCATCTGGCAGCGCTCGGTGTCGATTCCGTATTCCTCAGTGATAGCCTGCCTCTGCCGGAGGAATTGGCAACAGTCGGTAAACTGCGCGGGAATGAAGTGGTGGTAGAAGCCCAACTGCTCACGGGCGATAAAATTCAGCAGGAACTGTTGAACCATACCTTCACAGCACGTGAGGATGAAGCCCGTGATGCCATCCGCGCACAGGAAAGCCGGGGTCTCCTGCAGGGAACCGTAGAGCCGGAACGCAATAAGGAACGGCGGCGCGGCGCCATCACCATCGACAACAAGGATTACCTGCGCTATATGGGTGAATTGGAAATCATCAAAAAGTCCCAGCCCGCCGATAAGCGCGTAAATGTGGTGGGAAGGGTCAGTGAGTGTGAACTTTTTATGCTCAAATACATTACCCCAGGAAGAAAATTTTCTTTTCAATTCGAATAAGGCAGTAGCAAGACGAAGGGCCAGTTGGGTTAAACCAACTGGTCTTTCTGTCTTGCGGGGGGGGGACAACTGTGCTATGATAGTGAAGGTTTTATCCACAAAACTATCATGAAGGGAGTTCTCCATTTGTTATTTAATTCCTATGAGTTTATGTTTTTATTTTTGCCCCTGACCTTTGCGGGCTTTTTCTTTTTGGGGCATAAGGGGAAGAAGAAGTGGGCCACACTGTGGCTGGTGCTAGCTTCGTTCTTTTTCTATGGTTATTGGGATATTCGGTATGTGCCACTGTTGTTCGGCTCCATTTGTTTCAACTATTTGGTGGGGCGGCAGTTGGAGGCAAATAATAGGCATAAGGGATGGCTGGCCTTCGGCATTATTGTCAATGTCCTATTGCTAGGGTATTTCAAGTACACGGATTTTTTCCTAAGTACAGTCAATGCTGTGGCTGGAGTCAATCTCTTTGACCTGCCTCATATAGTCCTGCCCTTGGGCATATCGTTCTTTACCTTTACCCAGACAGCTTACTTGGTGGATGCCTACCGGGGCGAGGCTAAAAATCAGTCTTTTGTAACTTACTGTGAGTTTGTTACTATCTTTCCCCATCTGATTGCGGGCCCAATTATCAACCATAAGGAAATGATACCTCAGTTCGTGGCGGACAAGACCTTCCGCATCAACTACGAAAATATCGCATTGGGGCTGACCGTTTTTACCTTTGGCCTGTTCAAAAAGGTGGTTATAGCCGATAAACTGGCTATTTATGCTAACGAAGCTTTTAGCCATGCGGATTCGCTGACCTGTGTGGAAGCGTGGGTAGGGGCTTTGGGCTATACCTTGCAGCTCTATTTTGACTTCTCCGGCTACAGTGAAATGGCTATTGGTTTGGCTTTGCTTTTTAATCTGAAAATGCCGGTGAACTTTAACTCACCCTATCAGGCACGGAGCATTATTGACTTTTGGCGGCGCTGGCACATGACCTTGGGCTTGTGGGTGAAAAATTATCTCTATATTCCACTGGGCGGCAACCGCCATGGTGAATTCAAGAAAATGCGTAACCTTTTTGTGTCCATGCTGATAATCGGTTTTTGGCATGGTGCGGGCTGGACTTTTATCATCTGGGGGGGCCTGCATGGTATACTGCTGATGATTAATCATGCCTGGCGCAAGACTGGCATAATCTTACCCAAGATGCTTAATTGGGGTATGACCTTTTTGTGTGTTGTGATTTGTTGGGTGTTTTTTAGGGCTGGTAATGTTAACGAGGCTATGTCAGTGTTGGGGAGCATGACTGATGTGCAGAGTATGGTTGGTATAGAGATAAAGCAATATAAGCATTTAGCGCAATTTGTGGCGGTGGTAGCTGTATTGACAGTTATTCCTAATCCATTGGTGTTGATGAAGAAATTTACAGCGAGCAATAAATGGTTATTAACGACAGTAATTATGCTGATTTGGGCGATATGGAAACTAAACAACTATTCAGAGTTTCTGTATTTCCAATTTTAAGTGGGGAGTTAGTTATGATGAAAAAATATGTTTATCGCCTAATGGGAATGCTGTTGGTTGCCTTGGCGTTTACAATGGGGTGGAACTATACCCTTGATACATCTGGTTTGTTCAATAGAGATTTTAGTCAGAAAAGAATAGATCCCAACCAACGCTTTGTAAAGATGCGCTATATTCTTTCTCAACCTCAGAAATACAATGCCTTCTGCTTTGGATCGTCTCGAGTAGGGAATATTGATTTGGAAAAAGTCAGTAATGGCTTAAGGTTTTACAATATGACTTACACGCAAGGTTTGCCGGCAGAGTGGTTGTCAGATGTGCAATTATTTGTAAAACATGGTGTGGTAGTAAAGCAAATTCTGGTTGGCTTAGATGATTTTTCTTTTAGGATTAATCCCGAGATTCATAAAGAGCAGTGGCTGAGTATTCCTTATACGGATGATGGCAATATGAAGACATATGTTTCATACTTGTTGAGGAAACCAAAGAAACCTGATAAGCAGGTAGAGAGCAAAGGTAGTATTTATGATATATATGGTACTGGCCGTCCCCTGCATCCTGAACGAGATGAGCAAATAGAAGCAGATGTGCAAAAACATTTGACTGATACAGCATCTCAAAAGCCTACTCGTTATGAGGGGAATCGTATACATGCAACAATAGAAGAACTACGCCAGTTGAAAGCTATTTGTGACGAAAACAATATAGAGTTAGTGTTTTTTATCAATCCTATTAACGCGGTTACTTACCGTGATACGAATTTGCAAGAATTTAATGAGTTCAAATATCAGTTAGCACAGTTAACTGACTATTATGATTTCAGCGGGTTGAATGATATCACAACTAACAATTACTATTATTATGAACTAAGCCATTATCGTCCACTAGTAGGAGATATGATAATCGAACGATTGTTTCATGGCGGCAGTAATAATTTTGGATTTTATGTAACCAAGGAGAATGTGGCTGAACATATCAAAGTGTTGGAAGCACAGGTGCAGTAGTAGAGAAAAAAACATGAAGGACTAAGCTATATTCCTTCATGGGGGTTTTCATACATTCAACTCGCGCATCAGTGCATTTTGCAAAAGATTGGAGAAGTTAATGTTTTTTCGATAGCCAATTTATTAAGCCAAGCAGGTATGGAAAGGAGGCTGTCCAAAATTCTGTGTAAACTCCATATCGTGATGTAAAATTGTTATTAAGGCAAGAGCCGTAAGCCCTTGTTGCTAATACCAAACATATTTCGCTCTGCACGTCAAGAAATCCTTGAACGTGCAGTTTTTTTATTCCGGAAGCCTGTCTTCAAAATAGACGGCCAGCTGTGCGTGAATAATGCTCCAATCCTGGCGGCGGCCTGTCCATTTCTTCGTTATGTCCATCATGGCAAGATAGAGCATTTTCAGCAGGCTGTCATCTGTCGGGAATACAGACTTGGCTTTTGTCACCTTGCGTAGCTGGCGGTTGAACCCTTCTATGGTATTAGTGGTATAGATAAGCCGCCTAAGCTCAGCCGGATATTTGAAATAGGTGCTGAGGTTGGCCCAGTTATCGAGCCATGACTGGGAAATCTTGGGGGATTTCTTGTCCCATCGGTCGGAGAAACGTTCCAGTGCTGCTGTGGCAGCATTCTCATCAGGAGCAGCGTAAACCTCTTTCAAGTCAGCCATCAGTTCCTTTAAATCCTTGTAGCTCACATACTTGCTGGAGTTACGAAGCTGGTGGATTATGCAGTTCTGTATCTCTGTTTTTGGAAATACTGCTTCTATGGCGGAGGAAAAGGTCCGTGCAGGCAATGAGTATATCTTCCACGCCACGGTTCCTTATGCTGTTCAGAATGCTAGCCCAGAATTTTGCACTCTCGTTTTCGCCTACCCACATGCCCAATACTTCCTTGCGGCCATCGAGGTTAATGCCTATGGCAATATAAACGGCTTTCTTGACAATCTGTCCTTCACTGCGTACATGGTAGTGAATAGCGTCCATAAATACCACCGCATACAGGTTTTCAAGGGGCCTCTGCTACCATTCTCTGACCAGTGGAAGAATCTTGTCCGTTATGCGGCTGATGGTCGTGTCTGAGACAGAAAAGCCATAGATGTCCTGTATGTGGCTTTCAATGTCGCTGGTGCTCATGCCTTTTGCGTACATAGAAAATATCTTTTCTTCAATGTCTTGGCTGATGCTGGTCTGATTCTTCTTGACGAGCTGCGGCTCAAATTCCCCCTTGCGGTCACGGGGGACGGAAATCTCCACATTGCCAAAACTGGTAAGGAGGTTCTTCTTGCTATGTCCGTTACGGCTGTTGTCCGTATCCTTGTTCTTGTAGTCATACTTGCTGTAACCCAAGGATTCATCCAACTCAGATTCAAGACTATTCTCCATGAATTCAGCAATGGTTTCCTTGAACAAGTTCTGGATGTCTTCCATGCTGGTAACGTTGCTTTCCTGAAGCAATGCCCGAATCTTCTCCCGGCGGGCCTGTTCTTCTGGGGGGAGTGTTTTCCTGCTCATAAAAATACCTCCCAAGTAATGTCTCTATTTTACATCACTTGGGAGGTTTACACAAAATCCGGGATAGACTCATGGAAAGTGTTTTTTTTGATGGCCTTGGCATTGTACTTTTTATCGTAAGCCAGTTTATAGAAGGATACCATCATCACAAACTGCTTGCCCGTGGTGGCAATATCTGTGGGGCTGGAAGGGGCGGGATAATCTTTTTCTTCAATGTCTTCCAGCATAAGGCCGATTGCTTCTTGTACCATGTCAAGGGCTTCAGCGAGGGAGTCACCCTGTGTCATGCACCCTGCAATGTCGGGAACGTATACGGAAAAACCTGTGTCCTCAGGTTCAAATATAGCAGGGTAAAAAACTTTTTACTCATAGTGATACCTCCTTATTTTAAACCCGACTGTTTGAGTAGTGCCTGCTCTAATCCCTTTTTCAAATCTTTGCAATGAACAGAAACCGTAATATTAGTGGTAGGATTGTAATATTTTTGATGTGAGCCGTTGTTACTCTTAATCAGGTGAAAGCCGTTTTGTTTTAGCAGCTTTATCATTTTTGGGGCGTCATGGGCATGATTTAGTTCACCTCTTGGGGAGATCATACTACGTAATAATACGTATGTAAAGACGCTCTTTGACAGCCGTTACTTTTTCTGCTATATTGATAAGACAAATTTTAGCAAATTACGCGGATTTTTGAGGTGGCTTTATGAAAATCTCAACCAAGGGCAGATACAGTGTGACGGCGCTTTATGAATTAGCGCAGCGTTATGGCAAGGGGCCGGTTTCGCTCAAGAGTGTAGCCCAGAGTCAGGGGCTTTCGGAAAATTATCTGGAGCAGCTCATGGTGCCTTTGCGGCGGGCGGGGATTGTGCAGAGCATCCGTGGTGCGCAAGGCGGATATCTGCTGGCGAAGAAGCCTGCGGATATCACCATCGGCTCCATCATTACCACAGTGGAAGGACCTATTGCGGTGGTGGACTGCCTGCTGGCAGAGGTGGATGCGGCCGAGCAGAAGTGCAGCAAGGCCTGCGGCTGTGTGACCCGGGGCATTTGGGAGAAGGTCTGCGACAGTATCACCGAAGTGCTGGACAGCATAACCCTGCAAAATCTGCTGGACAATGACCAGAACAAAAAAAATATTGGCTGTGCCCGTTAAGAGCAGCCTTCCTGGGAGGGAAGGCTGTTTTTCGTGTAAAAAAAATTTGTATTAAGCTGTATATTTATGTATAATGTTTTTTGGTAGTGCTTGTAAAGGGCGCTTTTGATAAATGGGGAGGAAAATCAGACATGATCGGTGATAAGTTACGCGCAGAGCGTGAACGTCAAAATTTAACAATTCAGGACATTGCCAAGGGCACCAGTATTCGTGCCCTCTATATAGAAGCGATTGAAAAGGGTGAGTACGGACAGCTGCCGGGGACAGTTTATGCCAAGGGCTTCATCCGTAACTATGCCAATTTCTTAAAGATTGATGCAGACGCAGTGGTGCGCCAGTTTATGGAAGAAAACCATCCGGAAGAGGTGGCTGCTGCCGAAGAAGTAAAACAGCAGCTGGCGGAAGCGGAAGAGGCCAACAAGGCTGAGGTAAAGGCCAAGCTGGCTACGGGCAGCGAGTACCGCGACCAGGTATCCACACCGAGCAATCGTCAGAACACATTGTTGATTGCGTTGATTGTGCTGCTGGTGGGCGGCGGTATTTACTATCTCTTCGCCATGGATGACAGCAATGCGCCAAAAACTGCGACCAAGACCGTTACGCAGCAGACGGCTAAGGCTCCTGCAGCTAAGAGCCAGCCAGCGAAGGAACAGTCGAAAGAGCAGCCTGCCGTCAAGAAAGTGGATGGGGTAGAGCTCGTGGCTAAGTTCACGGACAAGTGCTGGACGCAGGTAGTGGCCGATGGCAAGACTGTTTATGAAGGCACGATTGAACCGGGCAAGACCGAAACCTGGAAGGGTAAGGAAAAAGTGGTTATCACCGCAGGTAATGCCGGGGCTGTAGAGATGAAAGTGAATGGCCAGGATATGGGCAAGGCTGGTGATATAGGCCAGGTTGTGGAAAAGACGTTCACACCGGATAAGGCCGGTCAGACTTCTCAGGCAGATAAGAAGGACAGCAAGAAATAATGAATGAATTTTTGCCAATCAGCAAAAAGGATATGGAAGAACGGGGCTGGGAGCAGCTGGACTTTGTCTTTGTGTCCGGCGATGCCTATGTGGATCATCCCAGCTTCGGTCCCGCCATTCTTTGCCGATTACTCGAAAAGCATGGCTATAAAGTAGGGATTATTCCCCAGCCGGACTGGCATTCTACCAGGAATTTTGACCGCCTGGGAAAACCACGGCTGGGGTTTCTTGTCTCTGCAGGGAATATGGATTCCCTGCTCAACAAGTTCACCGCGGCGAAAAAGATGCGCCATCAGGATGCATATTCGCCGGGGGGCAAGTCCGGCTTTCGTCCGGAGCGGGCGACCATTGTCTATTGCAACCGCTTGCGGGAGCTTTATCCCGATGTGCCCATTATCATCGGTGGCATTGAGGCCAGCCTGCGCCGCATGGCGCATTATGATTATTGGTCGAATGCCGTGCGTCGTTCCATGTTGGTAGATAGTGGTGCCGACATGCTGATTTTCGGCATGGGTGAGCGGGCGCTTCTCGAAGTCGCTGCTGATTTGCAGCAGGGCGTGGAGATTGGCAATATTCAGGATGTGCAGGGGACTTGCTACAAGGTACCCAATATGGATTACGTTTGGGATTATCTGCCATTGCCGTCCTATCAGGAAGTAAGCTCGGACAAGCGCAAATTTGCCGAGGCCTTTAAGCTCGAATACTTGGAACAGGATGCTTTCCGTGGGCGAAAGCTTGCCCAGCAGAATGATGAATGGTGTGTGGTGCAGAATCCACCGGCCAAGCCCCTCTCGGAGGAGCAGATGGATGAGATTTACGACCTGCCCTATATGCGCACCTGGCATCCCATTTACGACAAGGATGGCGGTGTACCTGCCATCGCGGAGGTGCAGTTCAGTCTCTTGAGTCAGCGCGGCTGTTTTGGTGGCTGCAACTTCTGTGCGATTATCTCCCATGAAGGACGGATTATCCAGCGGCGCAGCCACGAATCCCTAGTGCGTGAGGCGAAGATTCTGACGCAGCAAAAGGGATTCAAGGGCTATATCCATGATGTGGGCGGCCCTACGGCGAATTTCCGCCGTACTAGCTGTGATGGCCAGTTAGAGCGCGGCACCTGCCGGGGCAAGCCCTGCCTGTCACCGATTCCCTGCAAGAATCTGGTGGCCGACCACAGCGATTATATCAAACTCCTGCGCGAACTGCGGGCCCTTCCTGGTGTCAAGAAGGTCTTTGTGCGTTCCGGCGTGCGGTTTGACTATCTGTTGTTGGCTAAGGATGAGTTCTTGAAGGAACTCTGCGAGCATCATATCAGCGGTCAGCTCAAGATTGCACCGGAGCATATCACTGACCGGGTGACCCGCATGATGGGCAAGAGCAACCGCAAGGTCTATGAACGGTTCGTGGACAAGTTCACGGCCATGAATAAAAAACTGGGCAAGAAGCAGTATCTGGTGCCGTATTTCATGTCCAGTCATCCCGGTTCGAAACTCGAAGACGCCATTGAGCTGGCGGAATTTATCCGGGACAAGGGCTATCATCCTCAGCAGGTGCAGGATTTTATCCCCACACCGGGAACCCTTTCCACCTGCATGTGGTACACGGGCCTTGACCCGCTGACCGGCGAAGAAGTCTATTCGGCCAAATCCCCGGAGGACAAGCTGATGCAGCGGGCCTTGATGCAGTATTGGCTGCCGAAGAATCAGGCCATTGTGCGCAAGGCCCTCGCCAAAGCCGGCCGGACAGACTTAATCGGCTTTGATAAGAAATGTCTGGTGCGGCCAGCAGGCGGCCAATTTGACAAGTCAAAAAATGACAAGTCAAAATTGACAAGTCAAAAGGGGAACCGGCCGAAAAATAAAGCGATAAAGAAGGTGCGGCGATGAAATGCCCATATTGTAAACAGAACGACAGTCGAGTAATAGATTCCCGGTCGGCAGATGATGGGGCAACCATCCGCCGCCGCCGGGAGTGTACGTCCTGTGGCCGCCGCTTCACCACCTATGAAGTGGTGGAACGACAGCCGCTGATGGTGGTCAAGAATGACGGCCGCCGCGAAGTTTTTAAGCGGGAAAAGATTTTGAATGGCATCATCCGGGCCTGTGATAAGCGGGATATTTCCTTGGAGAGCATTACCAGCCTCACCAATGATATTGAGCGAGATATCCGCAATACCATGGAGCAGGAAGTACCCGCCTCCGAAATCGGCAAGCTCGTGATGAGCAAGCTCAAGAATTTTGACGAAGTGGCTTATATCCGCTTCGCTTCGGTGTACCGGAAGTTTGCCGATATCAGCAGCTTTATGGAGGAACTGCAGGAATTGCAGGCCCATAAGGAACAGGAAAAATAGTAAGTTGTAAGGCGTAAGGAAAAAGGAGTAAGGCATTTGGCTTGGGCGTTAAAACAGGAGTTAAAGGAACAACTGGCAGCAGAGGAAGGTTATTACCGCTATCCTTTGGGCACTCGTCTGCCTGTGGCTCTGGCGTATCCTAATTCCTATTTTGTAGGCATGTCCAATCTAGGGCTCCATATCATCTATGAGCTCTTAAACAAACGTAGCGATACCGCTTGCGAGCGTGTGTTCCTGCCCGAGCGCAAGAGTCTGGAGCGTTATGAAAATACCCGCACACCGCTCATGAGTGTGGAAAATCAGTTGCCACTGCAGCAGTTTGCCATGATTGCCTTTGTCCTGTCCTTTGAGATGGACTATTTCAATGTGGTGAAGATGTTAGAGCTGGGCAAGGTCCGCGTGCGGGCGGCAGAGCGCGGCGATATGGACCCGCTGGTTATTGCCGGCGGCCCCTGTGCCACCTTTAACCCCGAGCCGTTGTCGGCGGTGATAGATGCTTTCGTCATCGGCGAGGGCGAAGTCATTATGCCTGCCCTGATGGATGTCTTTTATCAGGCGCGCGGCGAGGGGCTTTCCCGCGCAGAAATGCTGCAGCGTCTGGCCCAGGTGCCGGGCGTCTATGTGCCGTCTCTTTATGAACATCGCTACGGGGAGGACGGCCGCCTGCTGGCCATTGCTCCGGGGCAAGATGTTCCTGCCAAAGTCAGCCGTCAGTGGCTGCAGGATTTGGATGCGTACCCTGCCCATACCGTGGTGCGTACGGAGAACACGGAGTTCAACTTCTACCTCATTGAAACAGCTCGGGGCTGCGGTCGCCATTGCCGTTTCTGCATGGCGGGCTACTGCTTTCGCCGTCCCCGCAATCGCTCGCTTTCCGTGGTGACGCGGGAGGTCAAAGACGCCCTGCAGTATAAAAAGCGCATTGGCTTGATGGGCGCGGCTATCTCGGACTATCCGGAGATAAACGAACTTTGCAAGGATATCCTGGGGGAAGGGCTTTCGATGTCCGTGGCTTCCTTCCGCGCGGATTCCGTAACTCAGGAGTTGGTGGATTCGCTGGCCGAAAGCGGACTCAAGACGCTGACCATGGCGCCGGAGGCGGGCAGCAGCCGCATGCGGGCCATCATCAACAAGGGGATTGAGGAGGAACATCTCTTTAACGCCATGGATATGGGACTGGCGGCGGGCATCCGTCACTTCCGTCTCTACATTATGATTGGTCTGCCTTTTGAGCAGGACGAGGACGTGGAGGCTATCGTGGATTTGGCCGGACGCCTCAAGGATTATATGGAGGAACATGGCAGCAAGGGAACCCTGACCCTTAGTGTCAATCCCTTTATTCCCAAACCCTTTACCCCCTTCCAGTGGCTGCCCATGGCCGACAAGAAATATGTGGAAAAAGCGGCCAAGACCTTGACACAGGGCCTGCGTAAGCGCAAAAATATTATTGTGGGTGTGGAATCTCCCAAGGAAGCCTATATACAGGGAGTGCTCGCCCGCGGTGATAGACAGGTGGGCGAAGCCTTACTGCTGGCCTGTGAAAATGGCGGCAGCAAGGCATTTAAGCGGGCCATGAAGGAATGCGGACTCGCTATGGACGATTACCTTTACCGTGAGCGGGAAGCAGACGAGCTTTTCCCCTGGGAGAGTCTCGACATGGGCTTTACACGGGAATACATCTATCAGGAAATGAAAAAAGCAGCAGAATTAAAACCTACCATACAGTGCTTTGACGGTTGTCATCGCTGTGGTGTATGTGGGTAATATAGATTAGTGGCAAACGGGGTGAGCAAATGAGTTTTGCAATCGAACATATGGGTAATAATCTGTGGCGGGGGAAGTTTACTTCCTTCGATGAGAAAATCTGCCAGCATGCCTTTAGCGCCCGTCTGGGGGGCGAAAGCGTCAAGCCGTACAAGGGGCTGAATATGGCACTGCATGTGGGCGATGAAGCAGATATTGTCTGGAAAAACCGTCAGCGTTTCTTTCAAGCGCTGGAGCTGAAAGCGGAAAAATTGGTGACGCCGCAGCAGATTCATGGAGCGAACATTCAGCGGGTGAGCATGGCGGATGCCGGCAGAGGCGCCAAGGATTATGCGGATGCCATCGCAGGTACCGATGCCCTGATTACCAATGAACCGGGGCTGCCCTTGATGCTCTGCTTTGCTGACTGCGTTCCGGTTATCTTCTTGGACCCGGAGAAGCAGGCCGTGGGAATTGCCCATGCAGGCTGGAAAGGAACCGTGACCAAAATCGCCCGGGAAACCGTCTATCGCATGCAGGAGGAGTTTGGCTCCAATCCGGCAGATATTCTGGTGGGCATTGGCCCATCCATTGGCCCTTGCTGCTTTGCTGTAGGTGAGGAGGTCGCAGAAAAATTCCGCGAAGCCTTCGCAAAGGATGTTGAATACATAATTCCCGAAAAAGATGGCCAGCTCTATGTGAACCTCTGGGAGGCCAACCGTCTGCAGCTGCTCGAAGCAGGCATCTGTAAGAATCATATTGAAATGGCTGATACCTGTACGGACTGCCAGCACCAGTGGTTCTATTCCTATCGGGCGGATGGCGGGCAGACCGGGCGCATGGCCGCCATCATTGCACTGAATCAGTACTAATAATTCGACGAAATCAGGGGTGAGTGTTTTGGGGCAGGAAATAGCAGAGCGTTACCAGAATGTTGCAGCAAAGATTGAAGCAGCCAAGCAGCGGCGTACCACTGTGCCGAAAGATGCGGCCGTCACATTGGTGGCCGTCACCAAAAATCACGATGTGGCAGCTATGCGGGAAGCCATTGCTGCAGGTGCCACAAATGTGGGTGAAAACCGTGTGCAGGAGGCCAAGGGCAAGTTTGACGAAATCGGCAATAGCGTCACCTGGCATCTTATCGGTCACTTGCAGACCAACAAGGTGCGCCAGGCGGTGAAATTTTCAGACCTGATTCACTCCGTAGACAGTCTCCATTTGGCGGAGGCCATCAGCAGCGAGGCGGCTCGCATCGACAAGGTGCAGGACATCCTCGTGCAGGTCAATCTGGCCAAGGAGGACAGTAAGTCTGGCGTCTACCGGGAGGATTTGCAGGAAGTGCTGCAGGCGGTGACGAAACTGCCTAATCTGCGTTTGCGGGGCCTCATGTGCATGGCTCCCAACTATGATGACGTAGAAAAATGCCGCCCCCTCTTTCGGGAAATGTATAAAATTTATCAGCAGATAAAGGAAATGGGGCTGCCTGCGTCGAATATTGATATGTTATCGATGGGAATGACCCATGATTATGAAATCGCTGTGGAAGAAGGCGCCAATGTGGTGCGTGTCGGTACGGCGATATTTGGGCCGCGTCAGTATTAACGAGTAATGAAGGGGACTAATCATGAGTATTATAGATAAAGTTTGTGGAAAAATGGGCCTGATGGATCCGGCGGATGAAAAGCTGGATTACGAGGAAGAGAGAATTAAGGAAGAACGGAATTTTGAACCGGAAGAAGAGGAAGAGAGTTTTGCTATGAATCATGATCGCAGCGACAGTTCCCGGAATGTAGTGGATTTTCAGTCGGCAGCTTCTGCCCGGGAAACCAGTACCGTTACCAATATGAAGATGAAGGTTATCGTCATCGAGCCTAAGACCTTTGACGATGCCCAGCAGGTGGCGAACAATCTGCGGGAGAAAAAACCCGTGGTGATTAACTTTGAAAAGACCGAGGCTGACGATGCCAAGCGCATTATCGACTTCATCAGCGGCACGACCTATGCGCTCAACGGCGAAATCAAGAAGGTCGGCCATAATGTATTCCTCTGCGCTCCGAGCAATGTCAACGTGAGCTATACGGAAGAGGAGAAGAAAGTTTCGGCAGAAATGCCCTGGCTGAAAAAATAAGGGACACATCATATGGCAAGTGAACAAAAAGAAAAACTCATTCGATTTTATAAAGGAACTGAGGGCGAAGAAACTGTCATCAAATTGGTGGATTTAGCAGAAAATGTTCTGCGCACCCAGAAGTTCCGCATCTCCGGCTTCCTTGACCCCTTTGGGCAGGAAATTGCCGAAACCGTGGCCGCTAACTACGGCAATATCCGCGTGGATTTTGCGGGCGGCTATCAGGGGGCAGAACGGGCAAGAGCCATCTTCATCCATGAGGATTTTGCCGGTACGCCGACGAGCTTTGGCATTGACTGCATTGAAGCCAAATGGAACGGCCAGTTTGCCCGCCTCAGTCACCGGGATGTTTTGGGCGCCCTGATGGGGCAAGGCATCGAGCGCGATACCATTGGCGATTTGCTCGTAACCAATGATTCCGTCAAGATTATCTGCGAGGAAAAAATGGCAGACTTCCTGCTCTCGAACCTCGATAAAATCGGCGCGGTCGGCGTGGAATGTGAACGCTCAGACCTCAGTACCATCGCGCCCAAGGAAGAACGCTGCAAGGAAATCCGTGCGACTGTGGCATCCCTGCGCGTGGATTCCATCGCTGCTGCCGGTTTCGGCTCCTCCCGCAGCAAAGCGGCTGCTGATATTGCCGCCGATAAACTCAAAATCAACTGGCAGCCCGCCAAAAGCGCCTCCCAGAATGTCAAAGAAGGTGACATCCTTTCCATGCGTGGCAGAGGCCGGCTGGAAGTGGCCGAGGTCAGAGGTACGACGAAAAAAGGGCGTACCGTTGTAGTTTTGAAACGATATTTATAATAGATATATATACAGATAGGGGATAATCATTTTGCTTACACCAATGGACATACACAACAAGGATTTCAAGCGCAGCTTCCGCGGTTATAACGAGGATGAGATTGACGATTTCCTTGATAAAGTAGTAAACGATTATGAAAAGCTCTTCCGGGAAAATGACCGTCTGAAGGAAGATTTGGCCCGGGCGCAGAAGGATAATGAGCAGTATCATCAGTTGGAGCAGAATCTGAAGGACACGCTGCTGGTGGCGCAGAAGACTGCCGAGGAAGTAACCAGCAATGCTCGCAAGAATGCCGAGGAAACCCGGGAAAACACCGCTAAGGAATGTCAGAACAAGATTCAGGAAGCGGAGATGAACGCGGCCAAAATCATCGAAGATGCCAAGGCCAAAGCACAGGTGATTGTAGCGGAGTACGATCGTCTGGTACGCGAAAAGAATAATTTCCTGCGCAAGGTGAAGATTACCATGGAATCGGAACTGGCCATCATCAACGAAACCCTTTCCGAGCTGCCGGACCCGGAGAAGGAAGAACGGGAAAAGAAGGCTATGGGCACGCAGGCAGAGGCTCTGCAGAAGGCATTGTCCGAGCATCAGGCTGTTCCCTATGAGGCCAAGGAACTTGGTGAGGAAGAGTCTGATGAGGAGAAGCAGGAGGACTAAGGTACATTGGCAGGGGGATTGTTTTTTGTACTGCTGGTGTTAGACCAGTTGGTAAAAGGCTTAGTCACGCTAACGATGACGCCGGGAGAGAGTGTTCCCGTCATCAAAAATTTCTTTCATATCACCTATGTCCTGAATCCCGGGGCGGCTTTCGGCATACTGCCCCATCAAAGCTGGTTCTTTATTCTGGCCGGCGCAGCAATGATTGCGGTGTTTTGTTTTTATTACCCTAAGCTGAAACAGCATTGCGCTTACTTTCATTATGGCTGCGTGGCATTGCTGTCCGGGGCGGTCAGCAATCTGATTGACCGGGTGCGCAGCGGGCTGGTCATTGACTTTTTTGACTTCCGGGTATGGCCGGTGTTCAACATTGCAGATATTGCCATTGTGCTGGGAGTCATCAGCATGATTTATGCCATTCTCTACAAGGAAAAGGAAACGGATGAATAATATGGAACCTATGGTATTTAAGGCAGAGGTAAAGGGACAGCGTCTGGATGTGTTCGTGGTGGAACACTGTCCGGAGCTCTCCCGTTCCCATGTGCAAAAACTCATTGAACAGGGAATGGTGCTGGTGGATGGTGCTCAGCGCAAGGCCAATTATAAATTGCGGGGCACGGAGGAAGTGCAGGTGTCGGTTCCCGAGGCGGAGCCCATCACCGCTGCGCCCGAGGATATTCCACTGGATATCCTCTATGAGGACAAGGACATCATTGTGGTGAACAAGGCACGGGGCATGGTCGTGCATCCGGCTTCGGGTGTATACAGCGGCACTTTAGTCAATGCGCTGCTTCATCATTGCCAGGATTTATCCGGCATCAATGGGGAAATCCGTCCCGGCATTGTCCATCGTCTGGATAAGGACACTTCCGGTGTCATGGTCTGTGCGAAAAATGACACGGCCCATTTGGACTTGGCCGAGCAGATTCGTACCAAGACGGCGCACCGCACATATTGGGCCATTGTTCATGGCAACATCAAGGAAGAAGTGGGCATTATCAAGGGCGATATTGGCCGTCATCCCACCGACCGCAAGAAGATGGCTATTGTGCGGGAAAATGGCAAGCCTGCGGTAACGCATTTCAAGGTGCTGGAGCGGTTCGGCGAATATACTTTGGTGGAGTGCAAGCTGGAAACAGGCCGTACCCATCAGATTCGTGTTCATATGACCAGTATTGGTCATCCTTTGGTCAATGACCCCAAGTATGGGCCGAAGAAGTCTTCGCCCTTTGCCATTCAGGGACAGGCCCTTCATTCTCTGCAGCTGACGCTGACTCATCCCGTGACCAAAGAGGAAATGACTTTTACGGCACCTGTGCCCAGTGATATGGAAAAGATTTTGACCGGCCTGCGCAACAAGCGCATGAAGGCGCAGCAATAACAGGAGGCGAGGAAGATGGAATTTACCGATAAGACCGTCCTGATGGACAGCGAAGGCATCCGCCGGGCGCTGACCCGTATCTCCCATGAGATTGTGGAGAAGAACAAGGGCGTGGAAAATATCGTTCTGGTGGGCATTCGTACCCGGGGCGTTCCCATTGCGGAGCGTCTGGCGGCTAATATCGAGAAAATCGAAGGCCAAAAGCCGCCGGTGGGCGTGCTGGACATCACCCTTTATCGGGATGACTTGTCAACGCTGGCCTATCAGCCCATTGTACGGCCTACGGAACTGCCGGTGGACATCACAGGCAAGACTGTAGTGCTCGTGGATGATGTGCTCTACACGGGGCGTACCATCCGTGCCGCTCTGGATGCGATTATCGACAACGGTCGTCCCAAGACCATTCAGCTTGCGGTGCTCATTGACCGCGGTCATCGGGAACTGCCCATCCGCGCCGATTTTGTGGGCAAGAACGTACCCACATCTTCCAAAGAAGCCATCAGCGTGCAGCTGCAGTCTACGGATGAAGCCGAGCAGGTCATGCTAAGAGAAATCAAGGAATAAGAAAAATCCCTGACATGTCAATTGACGGGTCAGGGATTTTTCTTATGCTTTTTTCGGCTCTGGCAGCAGGAAGGTGGCGGCGGCACAGCAGATGGAGATGGCGAGGATGACCAGCATCACTGCGGCAATGCCGTAGCTGTCAGCGTACCAGCCGAGGGAGGGCACGATGATGCCGCCAAGGCTGAAGGAGAGGCCCAGAGTTACGCCGGAAGCAAAGCCGAGGCTCTTAGCAAGATAGCTTTGACCAAGCACCACAAAGGCGGCGTAGGGGCCCTGCATGGCAAAGCTCATGGGAATCAGCATGGCATAGACGGCCCAAATGTTCTGGGTGAAGACGATGACAGCAAGACAGGGCACCAGCAGGCAGGCACCATAGCGCATGGTGCGGACATAGCCCTTGCGGTCAGCGAGCAAGCCGCCGACCAAGGTAGCCAGTACACCGGCAATGGAGATGATGGAAAGCGTTGCACTGCCCACGGCATGGCTGGCGCCGAGCACCTGAATGCAGAACAGGGGCAGGAAACTGCTGATGGCCGTAAAGAGGGTGGAGCGGAAGACGATGACGAGGAAAAGACGGGAGAAGGCCCGCCAATCGTTTTCGCGTGGAATGGGATTGTCTGCCGCTTTTTTGGTCACGGCAGCTAACTGCCGGGCGGATTCCCGACGGATGGCCGGTGCAGCCAGAGCAATCATGGCGGCGGTGAACAGGGAGGCAATGGCGTAAAAGGCTGTGCCTTTCATGCCGAAGGTGGTGACGAGAAAGACAGCCAGAAGCGGGCCGAGGCCGAAGCCGCCGTTGCCGCCAACGCTGAAGATGCTCATGCCCTGTCCCTTTTTCTTTCCGGCAATGGCGTTGACGTTGCGGGCGGCTTCCGGGTGGAAGATGGAACTGCCGATACCCATGAGGGTGACGGCGGCAAAGATGCTCCAATAGTTGGTGACAAAACCTGTAACGCCTAGGGAAAGGCCTGCCATCAGCACGCCTAAGACCATAAACCACTGGCGGGAACCCTTGTCCGCCAGCCAGCCGAACAGGGGCTGGATGATGGAGGAAAGGAAGGAGGAGGCGAACATCAGCCCGGCAATGGAGGTGTAGTCCATGCCGTATTCGCTGACGAAGAAGGGCAGTAGTGCCGGCAGGGAACCGGAGTTGATATCAACACTGAGGTGTCCGGCTGACAGCATATAGAGATATTTTTTATTCATGGTGGGAATGCTCCTTTGGAATCGATAATTTATATTGTAACAAGTTTTATCGTGACAAGCAATTTTTGATTTTACAAGGTTACGTTTGGCGGCCCATTTCATTTTGAACAATAGCTTATGTTATGTTATAATGTACTTTGTTAATTTATGAATTGTAGAGGTTCCGGTTGTATGGATAATGTATATTCGCTGGTCGAACATTTTTATGAAGAAAATAATGCTGCCGGGCAGATTGTGCCACAGGAGACTGTGGAGGCATATTTGCGCCGCAATGCCTGGCATGGAGCTGATGATGATGAGCTCAAGCGCATTTGGAGCATTATTTCCCTGCTCATCAACTATGTTGACCAGCTGAATCTCTATTCGTTTGTCTCGCTGACGGTGTACGATTATCAGGAACTCATTTATCGTTACGCCAACGACCGGGCGGATTTTATGCTGGCGGAGGCGGATATCATTAAGTTCTTCGCGGCAGCGGATAAATTCTATGAATATCTTCAGCGTACCTGTAAGACTGACGATTACCGGCAGGGCTTGCAGGCGGCCAAGGATTCCCTTTATGAGGGCGGCTATTTCTTCCTGCCGGATAGGCGGGATGGTGACGAGTTCTACAGTTCTCTGGAGCATATGGAGGAAGTGCCTGCGGAAACCATGCAGCGCCTCAACAAGATGCTCGATGAACTTCTGCACCGGATTGACGATTATTATAAACAGCCTTCTTTCCGCCGTGATATGGACCGGGCGGTCGTGATGTACGCCGGGCCGGAGTATGATGGACAGGAGTCCTTGCCGGAAGAGGAACGGCGTAATTTTTGGTTCGGCTTCTGGGATTTTTTTCTGTTCGATTATCATCTCATTGGCTCGGATGCTATTCCCCTGCGCCATTATTATGAGCACGAGCGGGATAAGCTCTCGACCTCTGAGCAGGATATCTTGCGGGATTTGCTGCGCTCAAGGTTCACCGTGTTTCGCATTGAAGCGGTGGCTGAGGACTTTGTCAGCTGCCGTAACTTCTTCACGGGCGAGAATTTTGAACTGCCGGTGCCGGAATTGGCGCTGGGCAATTATAACAACTGTATTCTCTATGGACATATTCATTCCCATGGGGTGATGCTGCTCAATTACATCACGACCTTGACGGCCAGCCGTAAGCTGCAGCAGCGGATGCGGGATGTGATTTTACGGCAGTATGAGCTGTTCAAGTTTCAGAGCCCGCAGGCGGAGCTGAAGGATTTCTTTGCCCGTCATGCAGGTGTGGTACGTCATACCCTGCAGATTTTAGCCAGCTATGCCCAGCTCAACGTGCTCAAGAGCCGTCATGTGATGCAGCCCCTGCCGGATAATCCCGAGGTGGCAGATAATTTCAAGGCGGACATTGATTTACTGCGGCGAGTGGCCAAGCATGTGGGCTTCAGCAAGTTTGAGATTAATCTGCTGGTCAAATTCTTTACGGATTATATGACGGTGGCGGCTTTGGATAAGACCGACGATATTCTGATTACGGCGCTGCTGTTGAAGTTTGCGCAGATAAATGGCGTGGACTTGTCCGGCCAGTCGGAGATTTACGAGCTCTTGGGCATCGACAGCGAATCGGTCTGGGCTGCGATGAAGCGGATTTTTGAGACGCTGGATTGTGGGATGTTTGACCCCCGCTATTTGACGGAAGAGGCCTTTATCAAGAGTCTTTATTATGGATAAAACGAGGTGAGAGTCATGGAACAGGATGAAAGCAAAGTTCGGGTGATGTCCCCAAATGAAAGCGATAATTATGACGGTGTAACGATTGAAGAGGGCGGCGAGCGCCAGTCCCGTCAGTCTGCCGGCGGTTTTCATCACCGTGCGGGAAATTTTGGTCAGGTCTTTACGGTGCGCACTCTTAGCTGGCGGGAACTTCTGCTCGGCCCCGGAGGCTGGCAGCGGATTTTGATGCTGGTGGGCGCGGTGGCCGTGCTGGGCTTCCTGCTCTTCGTGGCTCTGCCAGTAATCGTGGTATTGTTGGGCGTGGGCGTGGCGATATGGCTGGTACTGCGTCTCTTTTTAGGCAGATAAGGAGGGGTTGGCATGGATTTTCTCGGCATTGCAGATGAGGAATTCATTCGTCAGGATGTGCCCATGACGAAACAGGAAATCCGGATTTTGAGCCTGGTGAAGGCACAGATTGCTCCGGATGCGGTGGTTTATGATATCGGTGCGGGTACCGGCTCCATTTCCATTGAAGCGGCAAGGCTGGCACCGCAGGGGCAGGTTTATGCCATTGAGCGCAGCAGTGAGGGGATTGGCCTCATCCGCGCCAATGCAGCCAATTTTGCGGTGAAAAATGTGAAGGTGATTCAGGCCGAAGCCCCCGAAGGACTGGCTGACCTGCCCGAGGCAGATGCGATTCTGATTGGCGGCAGCGGCGGCAATCTGCAGGAAATTTTGACAGAAGTAACGCCAAAGCTCAAGGCATCCGGCCGTCTGGTGCTCAACTGCATCACGGTGCAGACGCTGATGCAGTGCATTGAGTTCATGCGGGAGCATTCGGATACATATATTTACGAGGCCATTCAGGTGCAAGTAACGCGCTTGCAGCAGGTGGGAACTTACGATATGGCCAAGGCCAACAATCCGATTTACATTGTCACCTGCTGGAAAAAATAAAGAAACTTGAATTTTTGTGAGAGAAGGAATAAGGATGGTACATATTGTGGGAGCAGGCCCGGGTGACCCGGAACTGATTACGGTCAAAGGGGCCAATTACCTGAAAGAAGCAGATGTGGTTATTTACGCCGGGTCATTGGTGAATCCGAAGTTGTTGGAATACTGCCGCGAGGATGCGCAGATTCATAACTCCGCTTCCATGACGCTGGATGAAGTGGTGGCAACCATTGAACAGGCGGAAAAAGAGGGCAAGATGACGGTGCGCCTCCACACAGGCGACCCCTCCGTTTATGGTGCCATTCAGGAACAGATGGATGCCTTCCGCAAGAAGAACATCGAGTTTGACATTGTGCCGGGGGTAAGCTCCTGCTTTGCCACGGCAGCAGCCTTGCAGCAGGAATACACCCTGCCGGGCATCAGCCAGACGGTCATCATCACGCGCAACGAAGGCCGTACGCCGGTGCCGGACAAGGAAAAGCTCCGCAGTCTGGCCCAGCATCAGTCCACCATGTGCATTTACCTGTCCATCACGATGCTCGACAAGGTGGTGGAAGAACTCATGGCGGGCGGTTATCCGGCAGATACCCCCATTGCTATCGTGCAGCGGGCTTCCTGGCCTGAGCAGAAAATCGTGCGGGGTACCCTTGAAACAATTGTCAAGGACATTGAGGGCAAGGATATCGACCGCACGGCCATGATTGTGGTGAGTCACTGCCTCGGGGCTGATTACGATTTGTCCCGTCTTTATGCGCCGGAGTTCTCCCATATGTTCCGAAAGGCTGTGAAAGAATGAGATTAGCTTGTATGGCGATTACGGAGCAGGGCTTGCAGCTCGCTCAAACCATAAGACATTGCCTGGATGAATATGTGGACATTTACGTCAGCGAGAAGCTGGTGCCGAATGAGGAAGCCAAGAAAAAAATGCAGGTGCATACCTTTGGCAAACTCAGTGAGGCTGTGACAAAGAATTTTCAGGCCTATGAAGGACTGATTTTCGTCATGGCTACGGGCATTGTGGTGCGCACCATTGCACCCTTGCTGCAGGACAAACTTACGGACCCTGCAGTGGTTGTCTTTGACGAGCAGGGCAAGCACGGCATCAGCCTGTTGTCCGGCCATGTCGGCGGCGCCAACGAACTAACCCGTCAGATTTGTCAGGCCATTGGTGCCGGTGCGGTGATTACCACGGCTACGGACATCAATGAAAAGCTGGCTCCGGATGCGCTGGCTACCCGTCTGGGACTGCGCCCCTGGCCGAAGGTGCGCATTAAGACCATGAATGCGGGTCTGCTGGAGGGGCGGAAGCTCCACTGGCGCATTGACCGGACGCTTCCCCATAGTGTCTTTTACAAGCGGAAACTGGAGCAGTATGGGCAGTGGGCGGATTTGTGCGTGCCCAGCCAGCTGCTGGCTGTACTCCCTGAGGAAAAGGAGCAGCTGGAAGTGGTGATTATTGGGGAACGGCAGTTGCCGGAACTGGCAGATTTGCCGAAGAACATTCTCTGTCTTACGCCGCGCAGGCTCATTGCCGGGGTAGGCTGCCGCAGAGGAACACCTGCGGCACTGGTGATGTCCGCTTTGGATACGGCCTGCCGCATGATTGGCCGCGACCGCTCCTTTATCGACGAGCTGGCCAGCACCATCGTGAAGAAACACGAGGCAGGTATCGTCTATGCGGGTGACAGTCTGGTGCGTCCCGTAAAATTCTACGACAACGATAAGATGGAAAAGATGATTGAAGTCCATCAGCTCGAAGAGTCGGACTTCGTCAAGGAAAATATCGGCATTGGCAATGTCTGCGAAGCAGCTGCTTATTGCTCTGTTGGTGATAAGGGCGGCAGACTGGCCTTGCGGAAAACGAATTTTGAAAAGGTGACGGTGGCTTTATTATGGGAAAAATAACAGTTGTAGGCATTGGCCCGGGCAGCCTCTTGGACATGACCCCGCGGGCACGGCAGGCCATTGAGTCTGCAGAGGTAATTGCCGGTTACAATACCTATATCAAGCTGATTGAGGAACTCTTAGATGACCGTAAGGTTATTGGTACGGCCATGATGCAGGAAATCGACCGTTGCAAAATGGCTGTGGCCGAAGCGGCAGAAGGCCGTGATACCGTAGTGGTATCCAGCGGTGATGCTGGCGTCTACGGCATGGCAGGTTTGGTCTTGGAATTGGTATTGCAGCAGCCGGAGGATAAACGCCCGGAATTTGGCGGCGTGATTGCCGGTGTGTCTGCCGTCAATGCGGCAGCCTCTGTATTGGGCGCGCCGTTGATGCACGACTTTGCCGTCATCAGCCTGTCGGACTTGCTGACGCCTTGGGAGACCATTGAAAAGCGCATTGAAATGGCCGCACAGGGAGATTTCGTTACGGCACTTTACAACCCCAAGAGCAAGAAGCGGGTGGAAAATATCGAGCGGGTGCGTGAAATCATGCTGCAGCACCGCAAGGCTGATACGCCGGTAGGCATCGTGACGGCTGCCAGCCGCGAGGGTGAGGGCAAGATTATCTCCACGCTGGAGGACTTCACCAAGCAGGAAATCAATATGTTCTCGCTGGTCATCATTGGTAACTCCATGACCTATGTGAAGGATGGCTATATGATTACGCCCCGCGGTTATGGCAATAAGGAGCCGGGCTTATGATTTTCGTGCTGGCAGGCACCCAGGATGGCCGGGAAATCGTCAGGCTCCTGCTGGAACAGGGCCATGATGTGGCAGCCTCCGTGGTCAGCAGCTACGGCGGAGAACTGCTGGCCCATGCCTGCGGTCAGAGATGCCTGATTAACGATAAGCCGCTGGATGAAGCGGCGCTCAAGGATTATCTGCAGGAGCATGACATCCGCCTGCTCGTGGATGCCAGCCATCCCTATGCGGCCAATGTAAGCCGCAATGCCATAGCGGTCTGCCAGGCGCTGTCCATCCCCTATATCCGCTACGAGCGTGACTTGTCAAAATTCGACTACGACAGGATTACCGTGGTGCACAGCTATGAGGAAGCGGCGCAGGCGGCGGCAGCGTTGGGGAAAAAGATATTCCTCACCACCGGCAGCCGCAATCTGGATAAATTCGTGCACAGTCCGGACTTAAAGGACTGCGAGCTCACGGCAAGGGTCCTGCCCACTGCTGAGGTTATCGGTTTATGCGAATCGCTGGGATTGGATGCCGGCCATATTGTAGCGCTGCAGGGGCCGTTTTCCCAGGAACTCAATCGGGAGCTGTTCCGCAAGTATGGGGCGGAAGTTATCATCACCAAAAACAGCGGCACCATTGGCGGTACGGATACAAAATTTGCCGCCGCGGCTGAACTCAATCTGCCCATTGTGCTTATTGATAGGCCCAAGTTAAACTATCCGTGTATAACCCATGACTATGCAGAGGTTTTGGCCTTTGTAAGGCAATGATACAGAGAAATAATTCCTGTCACAGGCAGGGATTATTTTTTTGCAATAAAAAACTGCTGCGCAGGGAGTCTGCGCAGCAGCGTAAAAATTCAGGTTTTAGTTGTTTTTATTGCCGAGCACCGTCTTGCCGAAGATGGCCAGCGTTACGAGGAATACGATAAGGCCTAAGAATTCAGCCGTGTCAGCAAAATCCTTGCCGACGAGCGCCAGCGGGCTGTCGCTGCCGCCGCTCGTAACCGAAACAACGATGATGCCGGCGAGGGCAACACCAATCAGCGATTCGCCGACGATAAGCCCGGAAGCGAACAGTGTGCCACGGCGTATGCCATTTTTCTCGCCTTCCTCACCTTTGCTTTGTCAGCGCAAATACCCAGCCAATGCTTTTGATTGACATGTCAATATCCATGCGGTGTCTGTCCTGCTCTTCCTTGGGCATGCGTACCGACGCGATGGATTCCTTGACGCCATCGATGACCGGACGGGCAAGGGTGATAAGAGTCCAGACTGCAGCCACACCCATGGCGCCTGCGCCGATCAGACGGACGCGATCCTGATAGACCGCACCGGCAAATTTTTGCATGGTCATGCCATCCGGCAGAGCACTTGTAATCGCATAGAACGGTACAAAGCCCGCCCAGGCAATCAGAATGCCGACGAGCATGGCCAGTCCCGAAGCAATGCCGATAAGATAACCGGCACCGACAAGAGCTGTCGAGTAACCGATGGGGAACTGCGTCATGCCCCGACCCACATGAAACCAAAGTGAGAGACCGCCGGAAAGAACCTGAAAGCCGTTGGAAAGCAGGGCGACGACACCGGCCACGATACCGCCGGACATGATTTCTTTGAGACCGCTGCCCTGTTTAGAATTCGCCGTCTCATTGCTGCCGACCTTCAGAATTTCAGCAGCAGCTACGCCTTCGGGATAGGCCAGGTCGCTATGGACGACCATCGCACGGCGCAGCGGAATCGTGAACAGTATATACATGTAACTTGAACGCGCCTTGAATGTATCTGCAGGGTGCGTAAGCAGGATAAATGTGATAATATATACAATGTATGATAGAGAAGATGAGGTGACGATTATGGATTTTATTAAGCAGCCTATGGAGATAGAAAATCGCAGTATGGAAATTATTGCGCCGCATTTGGAGGGGCTGAACCTCAGCCCGGAGCAGGTGAAGGTTTATTCCCGACTCATTCATGCGGCAGGTGATGTGGATTATGCACCCATCATTAAGATGTCTGCAGATGCCATTGAGCAGGCGATGACAGCCTTAAAGGGCGGCTGTGATATTTACACCGATGTGGAAATGGTGCGCACGGGCATCAACAAGCGCAAGCTCTCGTCCTTCGGCGGGCAGGTGCATTGCCTGATTGCCGATGAGGAAGTGGCAAAGACAGCCAAAGAGCAGGGCATTACCCGCTCGATGGCAGCCATGCGCAAGTTTGGTCAGGAGATGAATGGTGCCATCATTGCCATCGGCAATGCACCCACGGCTCTCTTTGAAGTTCTGCGTCAGGTGGAAGAAGAAAATCTGCGTCCCGCCTGCATTGTGGGCATTCCCGTAGGTTTTGTGGGTGCGGCTGATTCCAAGGCGGAACTTGCGAAGCAGGAAACGGTGCCCTTCATTACCGTTGAAGGCACGAAAGGCGGCAGCCCCATTGCGGCAGCGGCGGTTAATGCCATGATGTATCTCATCAACAACGACAGAGGCTGATTATGGCAGGGAAAATTATCTTAGTCACCGGCGGCGCTCGTTCGGGAAAATCTGCTTTTGCGGAAAAACTGGCGGCGGAGATGGGCACATCTATTGGCTATATTGCCACGGCGCAGATTTACGATGAGGAAATGCGCTATCGGGTCAAGCTGCACCGTGAGCGGCGGCCATCCTCCTGGCAGACCTGGGAAGCTCCGTTTGAGGCGGAAAAAACAATTGCCGAGGCGGCAAAGTCGTATAAAGTGTTGCTCTTTGACTGTCTTACGCTGTATCTCAGCAATCATCTGTGCAGAATCCTCTATGATGAATTAAACGATGAAGTGGCTTATCAGATTGTTGAGAAACAGATGGGCGCCTTGGTGCGGGCGGCGCAGGCAGCTGCTGAGCAGGGGACTTCCACGATTTTTGTCACCAATGAAGTGGGCGCTGGTATTGTGCCAGAAAACAAACTGTCCCGGCTTTATCGGGATGCCAGCGGGCTGAGCAATCAGCGGGTTGCCGCCGCCGCGGATGATGTATACGCCGTTATCGCGGGGATTCCCGTTAATATCAAAAAACTCAATGCCTGCCTTATGCAGGAAAAGGATGGATAAACAAATGGCAAACTCCATTATGCTGATGGGCACAAGCTCTCATGTGGGCAAAAGCATTATCACCACAGCCTTGTGCCGTATCTTTCATCAGGAAGGGCGCAAGGTCGTGCCCTTTAAGGCGCAGAATATGGCGCTCAATTCCTATGTGACCAAAGACGGTAAGGAAATGGGCCGGGCGCAGGTGGCGCAGGCCGAAGCGGCAGGACTCGAACCCATGGTCGATATGAATCCGGTGCTCTTAAAACCCACGGGCAATTCCTGCTCGCAGGTGGTACTGAACGGCAAGGCCATTGGCAATATGAGTGCCCGCGAATACCACAAGGGCTATTCGTTGAAAGCCTTTGGCGCTGTGACCGAGGCTTTAGAGCGGCTGCAGAAAAATTTTGATACGCTGGTTATCGAGGGGGCCGGCAGCCCGGCAGAAGTCAATCTCAAGGCCAACGATATTGTCAATATGCGGGTAGCCAAGCACTTAAATGCGCCGGTGCTCTTGATTGCCGATATTGACCGAGGCGGAGCCCTTGCTTCCCTCGTAGGTACACTGGAACTCTTGGACGAGGACGAGCGGGCTTTGGTCAAAGGACTTATCATCAACAAGTTCCGCGGGGATGTGACCTTGCTGACTCCTGCTGTGGATTTTTTGGAGCAGAAGACCGGCAAGCCAGTGCTGGGCATTGTGCCGCATATTGAGGATATGGGCATTGATGATGAGGATTCCGTTTCGCTGGATGATAAAGTGGTGGAACAGGACCAGCCGCAGGCAGATTTGCATATCGCCGTAATCCAGACGCCGAAGATTTCCAACTTTACGGACTTTGACAGTCTGGCGGCAGAGCCGGATGTTTCCCTTTATTATGTGAAGCGCGTGGAAGACTTGGGCGAGCCAGATTTGATTCTCTTGCCCGGTTCCAAGAATACCACGGAGGATTTGCTGCATCTGCGGGAATGCGGCCTCGAAGATGCTATCCGCGAAAAAGTTGCTGGCGGCACACCGCTCTGGGGCATTTGCGGTGGCTATCAGATGCTGGGCCAAAAGATTGCGGACCCGCTGCATACGGAATCGGCTAACGATGAAGTGGCGGGCTTGGGGTATCTGCCCATGGAAACCACCTTTGCGGCCGAAAAACTCACCAGTCAGGTGCAGGCTGACTGTGTACAGCTGAACTTCTTGGGCCGAGAGATTACAGGCAAAGGCCTTTATGGCTATGAGATTCATACAGGGGAAACGAAGTTTGATGGTGCGCCCGCTCACCCCTTCCAAATAATTGACCGGTCAAATGAAAGCGTTAATATTGCCGAAGGTTTGACATGTCAAATTGACGGTCAGGGGCAGGTGACGGGCACCTACATTCATGGCATCTTTGACCATGACGATTTCCGGCGGCAGATTCTAAACGCCCTGCGTGCCCGCAAGGGGCTTGGCGACCTGCCCATCCAGCGCAGTGTGCGTCAGGAAAAGGAGCGGGCCTATAACCGTCTGGCCAGTGTGGTACGCGCCAGCCTCGATATGGAAAAACTGGCTGAAATTATGGGTGAGCGCCCATGATGACGGGAATTTTGGCCTTTCTGCTGGACTGCATTATCGGTGACCCCAAGAGTTCCTGGCATCCTGTGGTGCTGATGGGGAAGATGATTTCCTTTTGGGAGCGTCTCTTTTATCACCCAGAGGATAAGGATAGCCGTAAATTTGCCTGGGGCGCGGTGCTGGTGCTGCTGGTTCTTTGGCTGACCTATGCTGTGGCAGAGGGCATTATGCTCTTGTCATACAAAATCCCTTGGAGCTTTGGCAGTACGGCGGTGGGCGCAGTCATGCTGTCCTTTGCCATTTCGCCCAAGAGTCTGGCCAAGGCGGGTAAGGAACTTTATGGTTTGCTGCTGGCGGGGGATATGGCGGAAGCCCGGCGGAAGGTGGGCTGGATTGTAGGCCGCGACACGGACAAGCTCGACGAACCGGAAATCGCGCGGGCAACGGTGGAAACCATTGCGGAGAACACCACGGACGGCATTATCGCGCCCCTGTTCTTCTTTGTTCTGGGAGGCGTGCCACTGGCTATGGTCTATCGGGCGGCTAACACCATGGATTCCATGATTGGCTACAAGAACGATAAGTATCTTTACTTTGGCCGGGCGGCGGCGCGGCTCGATGATGTGCTGAATTATATCCCTGCCCGCATCACGGCGGTGCTCTTTGTCTTTGCGGCCTGGATTCTGGGCTACGATTACAAATTTGCCTATCGCATGATGCTCCGCGATGCGAAAAAACATCCCAGCCCGAATGGCGGCTATGCGGAAGCTACGGTGGCCGGTGCCCTCCATGTGCGTTTGGGAGGCTATAACTCTTACTTTGGCCAGCAGCATTTCCGCGAGTATATGGGTGAGCCGTTGGAAACTTTGGGCATCAAGCATATTATGGGCGCAATCCGCCTGATGTACACGGCAACTGTGATGTTTATCATTATCTGTTACGCCATGTTTGGGTTATGATAGGTGTGATAAAAATCACAAGAGAGGATGCTGTTTGATGAAATCATTTATTACGGCCCTGCAATTCCTGACGCGGATTCATCTGAAGAACCAAATGGATTTAACGGCGGAAGACTTCGGCCGCAGTACGAAGTTCTTTCCTTTGGTGGGGCTTATCTTAGGTCTTATTTATATGCTGGCTTCCTGGTGCTTGATTGCCGTCTTTGGCTGGGCCAATCTTGTCACGACCTTGCTGGTGATTTTGCCGGTGCTGCTCACGGGCGGTCTGATGCTGGATGGTTTTATGGATACTGTGGATGGTGTCTTTTCCGGACGGGAACGGGAGCGGCAGCTGGAAATCATGAAGGACAGCCGGGTGGGTTCCTTCGGCGTGCTTGCCTTGGTATGCCTCTTTTTGGTCAATTGGTCGGCTCTGCGGGATGTGAAGCTGGTGCTCATTATGACGGCACTTTTCGTCATGCCCATTATCGGCCGCATGGCCATGGTGATGGCGATTGCTTTCTTCCCTTATGCTCGCAAGGAGGGCATGGGCAAAATCTTTGCGGAAATGGCCGACAGAGAAACGGTGCTGCTGGCGGCGGCAGTCACGCTGGTCTTTGTGGTTCCCTGGGGACAGGCCGCCATTGCAGCGCTTCTGATTGGCTTGGGCTTTGCATGGCTCGTGGCCAAATGGCTGACGTATAAGCTCGGCGGACTTACTGGTGACACCTATGGCGCTATCGAAACCCTGACGGAAACGGTGGTGCTGCTGGTATTCTGGGGCACTTCCTGGATTCCCGGCGGCTTGCATATTTTGTGGCGTTAATAAAATATTTTTATTTAGCAGGAAATAATCTGCTCTGGCACGAATAAGAATCGTGAGATGGGATTATTTTCTGCTTTTTTAACGTGGATGTTCATAAAATTCTGTCTGATGTAAGCAAGGAAGTGAGAGCGTGAAGAAGTTCATCAATAGACCGGACAATTTGGAAGCTGAGGTCAACCGGGGACTGGCTTTGTCCAAACCGAATATTCTTCGTCAATTGCCGGACTGCAATGTTATGGTCAGGCAGAATTTGAAAAAGGATAGAGTGGCTTTGGTCTTTGGCTGTGGCAGTGGTCATGAACCGGCACCGAACGGTTATGTGGGATATGGCATGCTCGACGCAGGTATCCCGGGCAAGATTTTTTCTTCCCCAACCCCGGATATGATTCTTAAGGGCATTAAGGAAGTTCAAAACGAGGCGGGCGTGCTCTGCCTGATTGTGAACTATACCGGAGATGTGCTGAATTTCCGCATGGCCATGGAAATGGCGCAGATGGAAAATATTGCGGTGGAGTCGGTGATTATAGCCGATGATGTGGCCACCCAGAAAAATAAATCCGTGGGTCGCAGAGGTTTGGCCGGTGTGGTGCTGGTGATGAAAATTGCCGGGGCTGAGGCGGAACTTGGTTCTGACCTTTACCGGGTAAAAGAAGTGGCTGAGTGGGCGGCTTCCGGTATGCGGACCATTGGCGTGGCTTGTCGTCCCTGTATCATTCCCGCTGACGGGGAACCCAGCTTTGAGCTGGGCGAGCAGGAAATGGAAATCGGTATGGGCCTGCATGGCGAGCCGGGTGTTTTGCGCTGCAGTATGATGACGGTCAAAGAGACGGTGCATCAGATGCTGGACCTCATCCTGCTCGATTGTAACTACGAGAACAGTGAAGTGGTGGTGCTCATTAATGGGTTGGGTGGAACACCTCCCATGGAGCTCTATGTGGTCAATGACTGTGTTCATCAGTATTTGGGGGATGCGGGCATAAAGATTTACGATACCATGATTGGCAATTACATGACATCGATGGAAATGGGTGGTTTTTCCATCAGCCTGATGCGGCTTGACCCCCATTTGAAAGCTCTTTATGACATGGCGGCGGAAACGCCCATTATCAGGCGTTGACGGACGAAGGAGGATATGCTGTATGTTCGGAAAAGAATATATGTTAGCAGCTCTGGAGACCATCTGCCGGGATATCATTGAGCATGAGGAGGAGCTGAACCGTCTGGATAACGCCATCGGCGATGGCGACCACGGTACAAATATGGCCAGATTTTCCCGCATTGTCTTACAGGAACTGCCGAAGCTGGCAGCAGATAATGAACAGCTGGGGGAAATCTTTCATCAGGTGGGGATGCGCTGTATCAATGAAATCGGCGGCTCCGCTGGCCCGCTGTTTGGCACGTTTTTCCTGCGGGCAGGGATGGCCAGTATGGGCAAGACTGTTCTTACCCCCGCTGATTGGGCGATGGCCTTCGATGCAGGTACCATGGGCGTCTCTTTGCTGGGCAAGAGCAGTGAAGGGGATAAGACCATGTTAGATGCCATGTTCCCGGCGGGCAGAGCCATGCAGAAAGCTGTGGGGAAGGGCGGCAGCCTGCCGGAGGTTTTGGCAGCCGGTGCGGAAGCAGCTGAAAATGGTGTGCTCTACACGAAAACCATTCAGGCTAACAAGGGAAGAGCATCTTATCTGGGCTCCCGCAGCATTGGCCATCAGGACCCTGGTGCCACCACCATTATGTTGATGCTTCAGGCCATGCATAAAGTGGCAGTGGAGCGGGATGTGGATTGAGTTATGGATTACGACCTGTCAGTAGGCAGGTCGTTTTTATTTGGCGGCAGGCGTTGGACATAGGTGGTGCTGTTTGCTATAATTCATAGGGTAAGCGTATCAGCAGAATCAGTAGTAGATGTGGTGACAGTTATGGACTTAACGGTGCGTGTTCCCGGTTCCTGTGGGGAATTGGTGCAGGGCTTTGCCCAAGGGGCGCCTTTTTTGGGGACCTGCCCCATTGACAGATATACAACGGTAGAGGTAAGCGACAGTTTTTCGGGGCTGACAGGCTTGGGGGAAAAATCTTTGCAGGCCCTGCAGCTGACATTAGCCCGTTTGGGAATGGATGATTTTCCCTATGGACTAAAACTGACCTCAGAACTTCCCAAAGGCAAAGGCATGGCCTCTTCGAGTGCGGATATTGCTGCTGTGGTAGTGGCGGTGATGGAGGCCTTAGGCGAACCGTGGTCACCAAAGTTCGTGATGGATATTGCCACAGAGATTGAGCCAACCGACGGGATTTTCTGTCCGGGCATCGTGCTGATGAATCATGTCAATGGCAAGGTGCTGGCCCATTTTGAGCAGGTGCCGTCCCTGCGTGCGGCTGTCTTTGATATGGGGGGGACGGTAGATACCTGTGCGTTCCATCAGTCGGATAAAAAGGCAGAGGATAATCAAAGCCTGCTACGGGACTTTCAGCAGGCCATGCATTCGGGCCGTGCTGAGAAAATTGCGCAGGTGGCGACGGAAAGTGCCTTTGCCAATCAAAGGCTATTATATAAGGAAGAATTGCAGCAGCTTTGGCAGCTCGGAAAAGAAGCAGGGGCGCTGGGGATTAATGCGGCGCACAGCGGCACGGTGCTGGGACTGTGGTGGAGCACGGATGAAGCGGCGGAAACAATCAGATGGCAGGCGGAGCAGATAGCCCAAAAACTCAAGGTGAAGTTTTGGGGACTGGCGAATCTGCGTCCCGGAGGAGTGGAGGTTAGCAGAAGATGAAGAATATACCACGGTTAGTGATTGCCGCCACCCAGTCGGGGGCGGGGAAAACCACCATTGTCACAGGGCTGCTGGCGGCTTTGCGGCAGCGGGGGCTGAGCGTGCAGTCCTTCAAGGCAGGCCCTGATTATATTGACCCGGGATATCATGCTCTGGCCAGCGGCCAGCCGGCGCATAATCTGGACAGTTGGCTGACCCCGAAAGAAATCCTGCCGGAGATTCTGGCTGCGGAGGCAGAGCATGCTGACATTGCTATCGTCGAAGGTGTTATGGGCCTTTATGATGGCGGGCGGCAGGGCATCAGTTCCACGGCGGAGATTGCCAAAATCATCAAAGCGCCGGTGCTGCTGGTGATTGATGCTAAGTCCATGGGGGCATCGGCTGCAGCCATTGCGCAAGGTTTCCGGGATTATGACCCTTCGGTTAAGCTGGCGGGCGTAATCTTGAACCGCTTAGGCTCCGACACCCATGAAGCCATGATTCGGGAAGCTATGGCAGGAATTGATATGCCTGTATTCGGTGCTTTGCACCGTAACGACGGCTTGCGTATGCCCGAACGTCATTTGGGGTTGGTGCCCGTGGAGGAAAACAAGGAACGGGAACTTATCGGCCGTATGGGCGAGACCGTAGCCGGTCAGATGGATTTGGATAGGCTGCTGGAATTGGCTCGCAGTGCTGAGCCCCTGGCGATAAAGGAAAGTCCGCTGTCCGGTGCGGGAGCGTATTCCTGTCGAATCGGCGTGGCCAAGGACGAAGCCTTTTCCTTTTATTATCCTGCCAGCCTGAAAGTGCTGGCAAAGCTCGGGGCAGAGATAGTTCCCTTCAGTCCCCTGCATGATGAAAAACTGCCGGCCGTGGATGGCCTCTTTATCGGTGGCGGGTTCCCGGAAATGTTTGCCGGCCAGCTGGCGGCAAATGTGGCTATGCGGCAGGCTGTTGAGCAGGCCGCGCAGAATGGTATGCCAATTCTGGCAGAATGCGGCGGCTATATGTATCTGATGGATTCGCTGCAGGATTTTGCAGGAGTCAGTCATCCGATGGCGGGCGTGTTCGCCGGGCAGGCGGTCATGACGGAAAAATTGCAGATGGTGGGCTATGTGGAGGCCGAGCTGCAGAAAGATTCGCTATTGGGAAGCGCAGGTACGAAGCTTAAGGGCCATGAATTTCATTTTTCCAAGGAACGTGAACCAATTCCGCAGGACAAAGCGCCCTTTATCTTCCGGAAACTGCGGAATAACAGCGAATATCCGGCAGGTCAGCAGGTGAAGAATGTTTTAGGCAGCTATCTGCATCTGCATTTTGCCGGCTGCCCAGATGCGGCAGAGAATTTTGTCCGCCAGTGTGCGGCTTATAAAAAGAAGCGGGGGCAGGTAAGTGGAGAAGTTTGAGCATGGGGGCAATATTTATGAGGAAGCTCCTGCTGGCGGCAAGTGGCTGGATTTTTCCGCTAATATCAATCCTCTGGGGCTGGCACCGGAGGTAAAGCAGGTTATTGCGGAAAATATCGAGGGGATTGTTCATTACCCTGACCCCAAGGCACGGAAATTAAAAGCAGCGCTTAGCGGGCATTATCGGATTCCCGAAGACCAGATGCTTTTGGGCAATGGTGCCGCGGAACTTTTTTATCTGCTGGTGCATATGGTTAGGCCCAAGCGGGTGGCACTGCCTGTGCCATCCTTTGGCGAATATCAGCGGACGGCTGAGGCTGTGGGAGCGGAAATCTGCTTCGTGCCGTTGCAGGCAGAAGCAGATTTTGCGCCGGATATGGAGCAGTGGAAAAAGGCCTGCGAACATGTGGAATGCATATTTATCGGCAATCCCAACAATCCTACGGGTAAGCTGATTGCTCGTGAGCAGCTGGCAGAGTTCCTGCCGTTTTGGGAGAAGCGGGGCATTTGGACGGTGGTGGATGAGTCCTTTTTGGACTTTCTGCCGGATGAGGAAAGGTACAGCGTCCGGGATTTGACATGTCAATTTCAGCATTTGCTAGTCGTGCGCTCCCTGACCAAATTTTATGCCATGCCGGGGCTGCGGCTGGGCTTTGCCAGTGCGCATGCTGACCTAGTGCGGTGTTTGGAACAAGGCAAGGATGTCTGGAATGTCAACAGTCTGGCACAAGCGGCAGGAGTTGCGGCTTTGGGCTTAAAAGAGTATCATAGAAGGAGTCGTGAGTTTGTGCAGGCTGAAAAGGATTGGCTCTATGAGCGCCTTTGTGCTATCAAAGGGCTGGAACCCATCCGGCCTAGCGTGAACTTTATGATGGTTAATGTGGCAAAGACAGGTCTTACCAGCGGTGAACTTACTGCCCGCATGCGCAGGCAGGGTGTGTTGGTGCGGGACTGCGCCAATTATACGGGGCTGGAAGACCGACAATATATTCGTGTGGCGGTGCGCAGCCGCGCGGAGAATGAACAGATGCTCAAGGCATTGGAGGCAATAGTTTGACAAAGGTTATTTTTATCCGTCATGGCCAGACGGAATGGAATGTAACGGGGCGTTATCAGGGTCAGTCGGATGTGAAACTTACCGAGGAAGGCAAGAAGCAGGCCGAGAAACTGGCGGATAATTTCCCCGTGGCTAAGGTGGATGCCATTTATGCCAGTGATTTGTGCCGGGCTATGGTGACGGCCGAGACAATCGCGAAGAAGTTTGGCTTAAAGGTACAGGCAGAACCGGCATTCCGGGAACTCAGTTTTGGTGACTGGGAAGGCCTGACTTATCAGCAGATTGTGGATAGGTGGGAAGAAGCCATGGCTAATTTCCTGCAGCATCCGGATATTTTGGAAATTCCCGGTGGTGAGAGTTTTCCAGCGGTGCAGCAGCGGGCGATGAAACGTCTTAACGAACTTATTGAAAAGCACGACGGGCAGACGATTGTGGTCGTGGCACATGGTGCGGTGCTGCGTACTATGCTGACGGCAGCCCTGCATATGCCGTTGCAGTATCTTTGGAGCATCCGCCAGTTCAATACGGCGGTGAATATTGTGCGTTATGACAGTGACGCCAATCCTACAGTGGAATTATTGAACAGCACTGCTCATCTGGGTAACGAGGTGCAGAGGGGGATTATATAATGAAAGTATTGGTTACAGGAGGCGCAGGTTTTATTGGCTCGCACCTGGTACGGCAACTGTTGGCGGCTGACCATGAAGTAACGGTGCTTGATAATGTGAGCACTGGCACCTGGCAGCATCTGCCAGAAGGCAAGGATACCTGCACCTGCTGGGAAATGGATATCCGTGACAAGTCAGCTCGCGAGAAGATGGAACAGGGCAGGTTTGATGTTATCGTGCATCTGGCTGGCCAGACCATGGTGGATGTTTCCATCAAAGACCCGGAATTTGACGCCGCCGAAAATGTCATGGGTACGTTGAACGTTCTGGAAGCAGCCCGTCATAGCGGCGTGAAGCGCATCATCTTTGCTTCCACGGCAGCTTCCTATGGTGATGTAGCCGAGGACAAACTGCCCATTCGCGAGGAAGAAACCCTGGCACCGATGTCCTTCTACGGCCTGACCAAGGTGACGGTGGAAAAATACTTACAGCTCTATCATGATTTATATGGCCTTGACTATGTGGCCCTCCGCTTTGCCAATGTCTATGGTGAGCGTCAGGGGGATACTGGCGAAGGCGGGGTAATCAGCATCTTTGCCAAGCGCATTGCCAAAGACCAGGGCATTACGGTGTTCGGTGATGGCAAGCAGACTCGCGACTTCATCTATGCCGGCGATATTGCCTCCGGTATTATCGCGGCAATGACTACGGATAAGGCCAATGCGGTTTACAACCTCAGCAATCAGACGGAAACCAGCCTGCTCGAGCTCATTGCGCTCATGGCCAAGGCATCGGGTAAAACGGTGGAACCGGACTTTGCAGCACCGCGTGAAGGGGATATCAATCGCTCTATGCTCTGCAACGAAGCCGCCGTGCAGAACCTGAACTGGCAGCCGCAAATGGATTTGGGCGAAGGTCTGGCTCGCACGATTGCTTATTTTAAGAGCTGCTGATTCCTGTGAAAAAAATTCTACGCAAAATCAAAAAAAGTTCTTGACTTGAACTCTGTTTTTGCGTAGAATATTTTTATGTGATGTTACGGGCATGGCATCCATTAGCCCCGGAAGCCAGTCGTGAGAACGTCATATACCGATTAAATTATTTGAACTTATTAGGGGGGAAATCGCATGAAGACAACGTTTATGGCAAATGCATCCAACGTTGAGCGTAAATGGTATGTTGTAGACGCTGAAGGGCAGACTGTCGGCCGTCTCGCAGCTGAAGTTGCTAAAGTTCTTCGCGGTAAAAATAAACCGACCTTTACTCCGCACGTTGATACGGGTGATTATGTCATCGTCATCAATGCAGAGAAGGTTAAATTTACGGGTAAGAAACTTACGGATAAGACTTACTTCCGTCATTCCGGTTATCAGGGTGGCACGACGTTCACGTCCGCTGGCCTGATGCTCGAAAAGTTCCCGGAACGCGTTATTGAGCACGCTGTAAAAGGCATGCTGCCGCATAACCGTCTCGGTGCTAAGATGTACCGCAAGCTCAGCGTTTACGCTGGCAGCGAGCATCCGCATGCAGCTCAGAAGCCGGAAAAGCTCGAGCTGAACATTCGCTAATCTGGAGGAGGAACATATAAATGGCACAAGTAAGCTATTACGGCACTGGCCGCAGAAAGTCTTCCGTTGCCCGTGTTCGTCTGGTTCCAGGCGAAGGCAAGGTTACGATCAACGGTCGTACCATGGAAGAATATTTTGGTCTGAAGACTCTCGAACTCATCGTTCGTCAGCCTCTGAACCTTACGGAAACTGTTGACAAGTATGACGTTATCGCAAATGTTGCAGGTGGCGGCGTATCTGGTCAGGCAGGCGCAATCCGTCACGGTATCACCCGTGCACTCATGGAAATGGACGCTGAACTCCGTCCGGCTCTGAAAAAAGCTGGTTTCGTTACGCGTGACCCGCGTGAAAAAGAACGCCGTAAATACGGTCTCAAGAAAGCCCGCAAGGCTTCCCAGTTCTCCAAGCGTTAATTTCATTATCGTTGGATATACAAGTCCGTCAGCAATTTGCTGGCGGGCTTTTTTGCATGCGGTGTTGGTGGTGCAAATGCTATAAATATAGTATAATAGAACATAAAGTGAATTGGGAGGTGCTTATTTTGATTAGGAAGGGAATTATTCTGGCCGGCGGTTCGGGAACAAGGCTGTATCCGCTCACGCAGGTGGTATCGAAACAGCTGATGCCGGTCTATGACAAGCCCATGATTTACTATCCGCTGAGTACGCTGATGCTGGCAGGGATTAAGGATATACTGATTATCAACACGCCGCAGGACAGCGCATTGTTCCAAAGTTTGCTCGGGGATGGCAGCAAATTGGGCATAAACATCAGCTATGCAGTGCAGCCCAGTCCGGATGGTTTGGCGCAGGCGTTTATTATTGGTGAGCAGTTTATCGGCGGCGAAGGCTGCGCTCTGGTGTTAGGCGATAACATCTACTATGGTTCGGATTTAGCGCAATCGGTGCAGCGGGCGGCTTCAACGGAGGAAGGCGCAACGGTATTTGCCTATTATGTGTCCGACCCGGAACGCTACGGTGTGGTGGAGTTTGACGAACACGGCCATGCCCTGAGTCTGGAGGAAAAACCGGCTCAGCCTAAATCCAACTATGCAGTGACGGGCTTGTACTTCTATGATAAGGATATTGTCGATGTGGCCAAATCCATTAAACCTTCGGCGCGCGGTGAGCTCGAAATCACCGACGTGAACAAGGTTTATCTGGAGCGCGGCAAATTGCAGGTGGAAAAGATGCGCCGCGGCTATGCTTGGCTGGATACGGGAACCCATGAATCCTTGCTGGATGCAGCGGCGTTCGTGCGCACCATTCAGGCCCGTCAGGGACTCAAGATTGCCTGTATAGAAGAAATTGCCTACCGGATGGGGTATATCGATGCGGCACAGGTGGAGAAACTGGCACAGCCCTTGCTGAAGAACGAGTATGGTCAGTATCTTATCGGTATGATTGAGGAGTAAGGAGTTTTTTGCTGGTATGAAGGTTATTAAAACGAGTATCGATGGTGTGCTGATTGTTGAGACGGATGTATTTGGCGACCATCGTGGTTATTTTACGGAAACGTATAATAAGCCAAAGTATGAAGCATTGGGCATCACAAATGATTTCGTGCAGGATAATATGAGCTTTTCGGCACAGAAGGGTACTTTACGCGGTCTGCATTGGCAGAATCCGCCCTATGCACAGGCCAAGCTGGTTTCCTGCTCCAAGGGCAAAGTTATCGATGTGGCTGTGGATATTCGCAAGGGCAGCCCGACTTTTGGCAAGTGGGTTTCCGTGGAACTCAGCGCAGAAAACCATCGGCAGTTCTATATTCCTCGCGGCTTTGCACATGGTTTCCTGACCTTGACCGATGATGTGGAGTTCCGTTATAAATGTGATAATGTCTACAACAAGGCGGCGGAAGGCGGCATGCGTTATGATGCGCCGGAAGTAAACGTCGATTGGGGCACTTTGCTGGCTGGCATAGAACCGGTGCTCAGCGAGAAGGATACGACTGGCCCGACGTTAGCCGACAGTAATAATCAGTTTGTATATGGGGAGAATTGCTAAATGAATATAATCGTAACCGGTGGCGCTGGTTTTATCGGTGCCAACTTTGTTTACTATATGCTGAAAAAACGTCCCGAGGATAAGATTATCTGCTTTGATAAGCTGACCTATGCGGGCAATATGGAAACTTTGGCCGAGGCCATGAAGAACGATAAGTTCAAATTTGTGCGGGGGGATATCGCTGACCGCAAGGCTGTTTACAAACTCTTTGAAACGGAAAAGCCTGACATCGTTGTGAATTTTGCAGCGGAATCTCATGTGGACCGTTCTATTGAAAATCCGGAAATCTTTTTGCAGACCAATGTGATTGGCACCAGTGTCCTGCTCGATGCCTGCCGCAGATATGGTATTGACCGTTATCATCAGGTGTCCACGGATGAGGTTTACGGTGATTTGCCGCTGGACCGTCCGGACTTGTTCTTTACAGAAACTACCAATCTGCATACTTCAAGCCCCTATTCGGCTTCCAAGGCTTCGGCGGATTTGCTGGTGATGGCTTACCATCGCACCTACAAAGTGCCGGTGACCATTTCCCGTTGTTCCAATAACTATGGCCCCTTCCATTTCCCGGAAAAGCTGATTCCGCTTATGATTATCAACGCTTTGGCGGACAAGAAACTGCCGGTTTATGGGGATGGCTTGAATGTTCGTGACTGGCTCTTTGTGGAAGACCATTGCGCTGCTATCAATCTTATTCTGGAAAAGGGCAAGGTGGGCGAAGTCTATAACATTGGCGGCCATAACGAACGGGCCAATATCGATGTGGTTAAGACCATCCTCAACCAGCTTGGTAAAGGCGAAGATTTGATTGAATACGTTGGTGACCGCAAAGGTCATGACCGCCGTTATGCGATTGACCCCACCAAGATTCACGAAGAACTGGGCTGGCTGCCGGAGACGAAGTTCGAGGATGGCATCAAGGCTACGGTGCAGTGGTATCTGGATAACCGCCAGTGGTGGGAAAACATCATCAGCGGCGAATACAAGGATTATTACGACCGCATGTATACGAAAAAATCTGCGTTGGAGTATGCAACAACTTAATAAATGCACGGGAAATTGTTTACGGATGGTTGACAATAATCAGCGGTATATGGTAAGATAAATACTGTTGTTAAGCGCTCGTAGTCCAGTGGATAGGACGTTAGCCTCCGGAGCTGAAAGCGTGGGTTCGACTCCCGCCGAGCGCACCAATAAAGATACAGTAAATCCCTGCTGAAATTTCAGCAGGGATTTTTTTGTACACGTGCAGGATTTAGGCATGTATATCGCGAAATAAAGACATAAATGGTAATAATATCGGAATAAACTCTTAAGGAGGTTTTATTATGGGGAAAATTCAAAAAATCCTCGTGCCTGTTGATGGCTCGGTGAACGGCTGCAAAGCAGTGGACGAAGCCATTTTCCTGGCGGAAAAATGCAAGGCCGATTTGGATTTTGTTTATGTTTCCAGTAATATCAATAAGGATATCCCCAGCCATATTGTCTTTGACCGCATCTGGGAGAAGATTCCTGAGGATTTGCGGGCAGCCAAGCATGTGGAGACGGGCAGTATCCATAAAGCTATCATCCGTGTAGCCGCGCAGGAACACAGCGACATGATCATCATGGGCAGCCGCGGGTTAGGTCTCTTCAAGGGAGCCCTTATTGGCAGCGTCAGTCAAAAGGTGATTGAAGAATCGCCCATTCCGGTTATGGTGATTAAATAGGCATAACTAGCAGGCAGTTTCCTCAGGGGGAACTGTCTGTTATTGTGTATAAAATCAGGGCAGCAGCCCACAAGGGAGGATTTTGACAATGAAGAAACTTATCAATGGTGTGGAGTCCGTAGAGGAGCAGATGATTCTTGGTCTGGTAAAATCGGCTCCCGATAAGTTGCGCAAGCTGGATGAGGGCAATGTGGTTGTCCGCGCCCAGAAAAAAGAGGGCAAGGTGGCTCTGGTCAGTGGCGGCGGCAGCGGTCATGAACCAGCTCACGGCGGTTTCGTCGGGGAAGGCATGCTGGATGCGGCTGTGGCTGGCGCAGTATTTACCTCACCGACGCCGGACAAGATTTTTGCCGGTATTCAGGCAGTGGCTACGGACAAAGGCGTGCTCTGCGTTGTCAAAAACTACACCGGCGATGTGATGAACTTTGAAATGGCTATCGACATGGCAAAAGATGAGGATATCGAAGCTGATTATGTGGTAGTCAATGATGATGTGGCTGTAAAGGACAGCCTTTATACCACGGGCCGCCGCGGTGTGGCTGGTACCATTCTGGTGCATAAGATTGCCGGGGCCAAGGCCGAGCAGGGCGCAAGTCTGCCGGAAGTCAAGGCTGTAGCCGAAAAGGTTATCGCTAACGTCCGCACCATGGGCATGGCTATTTCTCCCTGCACGGTGCCGGCTGCAGGCAAGCCGGGCTTTGAACTGGCAGAGGATGAAGTGGAAATCGGCATCGGTATTCATGGCGAGCCGGGCACTACGCGGGAAAAACTCAGCACAGCTGATGAAACTGCCAAGAAACTGCTGGACAAGATTTTGGCAGACATTGACTTCAAGGGACAGGAAGTTGTGGTCATGGTCAATGGCATGGGGGCAACGCCGCTGATGGAACTCTATGTCATCAATAACTTTGTGCAGGATTACCTCAAGGAGCAGGGCGTAAAGGTTTATGACACCATGGTGGGCAACTATATGACCTCCATTGAAATGGCTGGCTTCTCCTTGACGCTCCTGCGCCTTGATGATGAAATGAAAGCTCTGTATGATGCCAAGGCCGATACGCCAGCTTTGAAACGTTAAGTAAAAGGGGAGACCATTATGTTAGACACAGCAAAAGCAGCAGAAATCATCCGGGCTATTGCAGCACGGATGGAAACAGAAAAAGATTTTTTAACACAACTGGACAATGAAATCGGTGATGGTGACCACGGTATCAATCTGGCACGGGGCTTTAAGTCGGTGCTGGAAAAACTGCCGGAACTGGAAGGCGGCGATATCGGCGGCCTGCTGAAGGGAACGGGCATGCAGCTGGTTTCCAATGTGGGCGGCGCTTCCGGCCCGCTCTATGGCACAGCTTTTATGAAGGCTGGCAATGCGTTGAAGGGCAAGACGGAAGCTACTGCCGCAGAATTTGCCGTGGCCATGGAGGCCGCTATCGGCGGCATCAAGATGCGGGGCAAGAGCGAAGAGGGAGAAAAGACCATGCTCGATGCCCTGTGCCCGGCCTATAAGGCTTTGTCTGAGGCAATTGATGGCGGTGACGAACTCAAGGATGCTCTGTCCAAGGCCATTGAGGCGGCTGCCAAAGGTGTGGAATACACCAAGACCATTATCGCCACGAAGGGGCGGGCCAGCTATCTGGGTGAGCGCAGCATTGGCCATCAGGACCCGGGAGCTACGTCTTCCCTGTATATGCTGCAGGAAATCGAAAAATGTTTGTAAGGAAAGTCTTCACGGTGGGGTGAGTAATTTGGTCGGGATAGTAATCGTATCACATAGCGAAAAATTGGCAGCAGGAGTTGTGGAAATCGCTAAGATGATGGCTCCCAATGCGCCGTTAGTGGCAGCAGGGGGACTGGATGATGGCGGCCTGGGGACAAGCTATAGCAAGATAAGCGACGCTATCGATGAAGTGTACTCCGATGACGGTGTGGCCGTGCTCATGGATATGGGCAGTGCCGTAATGACCACGGAAATCGTTATCGAGGACAAGGATGACAGCAAGGTAAGAATGTTGGACTGTCCGTTGGTGGAAGGGGCAGTGCTTGCCGCAGTGGAATCCATTGGCGGCATTACCTTGGATGAACTGGCGGTAAAAATCAAGGAATCCTACAATGTACGTAAGTTCCCAGAGTAAAGGTGGTAATCATGAAGGAAGAAATCTTAGAAGTAATTGCGACCCGGCATAGCACCCGTAAATTTAAGCCCACGATGGTGGAGTCGTCCCTGCTGGAGAAAGTTATCGAAGCAGGCCGCCGGGCACCCAGCGGTAAGAGCAAGAATACGAATCATTTTTTGGTGATTCGCGATGCGGCGGTGCTGAATAAATTGGTGGAATTGGTGCAGTCTGAATTTGCCAAGATGGAGATTACGCCGGAAAATGAAGCCAATATCGGCGGCGCTATCAAGCTGTCCAAGAAGGGGAATTACGTCTTCAAGTACAATGCCCCGGTGCTGATTGTCGTAGCCAATAAGAAGGACTATGGCAACAATATGGCGGATAGCTGTGCCGCCATGGAGAATATGCTGTTGGCAGCCAATGCGTTGGACTTGGGCGCCTGCTGGATAAACCAGCTGCGCTGGCTGCAGGATAATCCGGTGCTGCTGGACTATCTCCATGAACTCGGCATGAAGGATGACGAATGGGTTTTCGGTTCCATCAGTCTGGGTTATCCGGATATGCCGGATGGTCTGCCCAATCGGAACATCACCACCATCAAGGGCAATGAAGTAACGTATATTGGCTGAGATGAAAATTATTTATTGCGTTGACAATAAAGAAAATTTATGCTAATATACATACTGTAAACGAAAGCACAATCGAATATGGTTGGGTCAGGTGTCTTAGACTTAATAGGGAAGCCGGTATAAGCCGGCGCGGTCCCGCCACTGTAACAGGGAGTTTATCTGCATAGTTATGTCACTGGGAGTTCATCCTGGGAAGGCGCAGATAAATGTTGATCTGGAGCCAGGAGAACTGCCTGATTAACAATCGCCGTTTGACCTGCGAGTGATGGGGATGGAGATTTATCGGTACTGAAAAGTTTTTAGAACCTGGGTTAGTGTGGGTATTTTCGAGTAGCGTAAATGAGCTCTTCCCTACGCGGGAAGAGCTATTATTTTGCCTATTTCGTCGAAAGGTTTTTCCTGTCGGTTTTATCTGACAGGAAGAAATGCTCATACATTTCATTCAGTTCTATGGATTGTCTGCGTTCTTGCAGCAGCTCCGATAGCTTTATCGGAGCTTATTTTTTTCCATTTACATAGGGGACGTGTTCCCATGACTATCGGGGATAGTGGATAATAATTTGAGGGGAGTCTTTGGACACCATGGAAGCACTTTGTATTGGATTAGCACTTTTAGGACTTATGTATTTTGCTTACCGCGGTTGGTCAATTATTCTGATTGCACCGTTTTTCGCGGGGCTGGCGGCGCTGGCCAGTATGTTTGATATACTGCCGGTGTACAGCGAGCTGTATATGACCAGATTAGCGGAGTATGTGAAGACATATTATCCCGTATTCCTTTTCGGGGCAGTGTTCGCTAAGCTGATGGAAAAAGGGGGACTGGCTTCGGCCATCGCCGGCAAGATTGTGGATGTGCTTGGGGAAAAGCGGGCAATTCTGGCGGTATTGATGGGCTGCGGGGCTTTGACTTATGGCGGGCTCTCCGTATTCGTGGTGGCCTTTGTTATGTATCCCTTTGGTGCGGTGGTGTTTAAGAAGGCGGACATTCCCAAGCGGTTGCTGCCGGCGGCGCTTTGGGTTGGTATCTTCTCCTTTGCCATGGTATCGTTGCCCGGCACACCGCAAATTCAGAATATTATTCCGTCCTCATATTTTCAGACAAGTACCTGGGCGGCACCGGGCATCGGCTTGTTTGCTTCCCTGTTGTTCTTGCTGATTGGCTGGGGCTGGATTGGCCGAAGGGCAAAACATTTGCAGGCACAGGGAGAAGGTTATGGTGACCATGGCAGTGACGGACGTAAGAAACGCAATCCGAAAATTAATATTCCCTGGTATTGGGCAATGGTTCCCCTGCTTATGGTTATTGTCATCAATGTGATTCTCTCGAATCCCTTTGGTTGGGAATGGGGCTTCCATTGGAATGAGGAAAGTCTGGCTGCCTTTGTGCCCTTGAAGTTGACACTACTGGCTTCTCATGTAGGTAAGGTTTCGGCCATCTGGTCTATCAGCGTGGCTTTGATTCTTAGCAGTATTGCCGCTGCCTACATCGGCCGCAAACGGTTGAAAGTCACCGATGGTTTCCTGCCAACCGTCAACTATGCGGCACTGTCCTCTGGCTCTGCTGCGCTCAATGTTGCTTCCGGCTATGCCTTCGGCTGCGTTATTACCGCTATGCCAGGTTTTGCGCCTGTGACGGAATGGCTGGTGGGCATTGCCGCTTCCTTTGGCCCGCTGCTGTCGGCGGTTATTACCACGAATATCATGTGCGGCATTACTGGTTCTGCTTCCGGTGGTTTGACCATTGCTCTGTCGGCGTTGGGTGACCAGTGGGCATCCATGGCCATCGCCGCAGGGATTCCCTTGGAGGTTCTCCATCGTATCGTGGCGGTAGCTTCCGTAGGTATCGACCCGGTTCCGCATTGCGGCGCACTGGTAACTCTGCTGGCTATCTGCGGTCTGTCCCATAAGGAATCTTACTTTGACATTGCCATGATTATGGGCATGAAGTTCTTGGTTCCGTTCCTGTGCATTATCTTCTATATGCTGACGGGAATCTGCTAAGCTGTTGGTTGACATCTAAATATTAAGCAAAGCTCGTAAAAGGCCGGTGCAACTATTTCTTTCACTGAGACGCTTCGCGTCAAACATTACAGAAATAGTTGCACCGGCCTTTATTGTTAGTTGTGATAAATGAACCTGAATGGATTAGGTATGCTTTAATGGTTCGTAAGCATCTGTGTGGAGGTATTCCCGGTCAACAACTTCGCCGTTTTTCATCCAAAGGCGGTAGAGGGACGGGCGCATGGTGCTGCCTTCCGTGACCAGAGCAATGCTCTTGCCGCCCAAGTCAGCTTTGGTGCCCAGAACGTAAATGGTCAGAGTATTGCCGCTGTTGGCGATGGTGAGGTAGACGGGATGGGGCAGGGGATTGCGGAAGACGAAGTCGATGAGACCGTCTGCCACGGTGGCATCCCGTCCTGCCGGAACATAGGCAGAGGAAGCAAAGTGACCTGTGCGTTCCACAGGCGTAAGGCCTGCCAGCAAAATCGCGTTGTAAAGTGTGGAACTTACCTGACAGACACCGCCACCCACATCGATAGCGTGCTGGCCGTAGACGATAACGCCGGCGTTCTTGTAACCTGCGTCATAAGTGCGGGGGCCTACAATAGAGTTAAAGGAAAGTGTGGAGCCGCTGCGGATTAATGCGCCCTGCAGATGGCTGGCGGCCAGGCCAATGTTATCGCCGCGGTCACCGGGATAAAAGCTGGTGGTATAGGAGCCTAAGACACCATCGATGGCTGCTAAATCACTATTCTGGACAAAGGGCGGCTGCTCGGCAGGGACAAGTTCCTTGCGCACCGTGAGATTGAGGGATTTGAAATCCGGCGTCATTTCCTCGGCTAGAGGCGCGATATCCAAAGTCAGTCCGGTGACGGCAGCTGTTTTTTGGATACTGCCGTTTGCCTGCAGGGTGACGGTGCCGTTTATCGGCGGGGTATCAATGGCGGTTTTTATCTGCAGCAGCTTGTTTTGGAGCAGCTGCTCATCAAAGCTGGCATCCATGGTGACAGTGGCTCCGAAGATGGCACACCACATCTGGCTGATGAGATTTTCGACAGCCGTTCCCTTGCGGCCAATGCTGTAGGCGGCTTCCACGGCTTCATCCACGTTGCCATGCAGGTTGATGTCCGCCGGGTCAATCTGGAAATTTCGTTCCTTATACGTGAGTACGGCTGCTTTGCGCTGCAATTTGCTGGCGGCAAGGCTCGCGAAGTATTTATGGGCTTCGCTTTTGCTCATGCCCGCAATGGTGGTGCCATGGGCCTGTACACCCATGATGATTTTATTCTGATTGGTGACCGTTACAGAAATGCCGCCGGCAATCAGGACGGTCAGGATTGTACCGAAAAAAGTGAGGGCGACGATTTTGCCCAGGGCCGTGTTGGAAAGATTCATAAAAATAAGACACTCCCTAAGAGATTTTCAATCACCCTTTCATTATACTTTTTTTGAGCATTAAGCGCAACGAACAGCTGTGGGAAATAAACTTTGTTTTTTTGACTTTTTTAGCATAACAACTTGACATTTTGACTAAAAAAAGGTACTATAAGAACTGTGCTTAGCACTCGGGATGTTTGAGTGCTAACAAACTAACGACGTATTTCATAATATAGGAGGAAGATACCTATGATTAAGCCATTGGGCGAAAGAGTTGTCATCGAAGTTGCTGAAGGCGATGTAAAGACCGCCAGCGGGATTGTACTGCCGGATACGGCTAAAGAAAAGCCCCAGAAGGGCACGGTTGTAGCTGTAGGTACAGGCAAACTTCTGGAAAACGGTGAGCGCGCTGCTATGGAAGTAAAAGCTGGCGACACGGTTGTTTTCTCCAAGTACTCCGGTTCCGAAGTTAAAGTTGACGATAAGGAATACCTGATTGTCCGCGAAAGCGATATTCTGGCAATTCTCTAATAAGCGTATTTTCTGGAGGTAATATAAATGGCTAAACAGATTCTGTTTGACGAAGAAGCTCGCCGCGCTCTGGGCCGCGGTGTTGATGCACTGGCTAACGCCGTAAAAGTAACCCTTGGCCCGAAAGGCCGTAACGTAGTGCTCGAAAAGAAATTCGGCGCTCCGACCATCACCAACGATGGTGTAACGATTGCCCGCGACATCGAACTCGAAGATCCGTTCGAAAACATGGGCGCACAGCTCGTGAAAGAAGTTGCTACCAAGACCAACGATATCGCTGGTGACGGTACGACGACGGCAACGCTCCTCGCACAGGCTATGATTCGTGAAGGTATGCGCAACGTTGTTGCTGGCGCAAACCCGATGATCATCAAAAAGGGTATCGACAAGGCTGTAGCTGCTCTGGTTGACGAAATCCAGTCCAAGGCTAAGACGATTGAAAGCAAAGCTGACATCGCTCAGGTTGCTACGATTTCTTCCGCTAACGAAGAAACGGGCGAACTCATCGCTGAAGCTATGGAAAAAGTTGGTAAGGACGGCGTTATCACCGTTGAAGAATCCAAATCCATGGCTACGAACCTCTCCGTTGTGGAAGGTATGCAGTTCGACCGCGGCTACATCTCCCCGTACCTTGTAACGGATACGGACAAGATGGAAGCTGTTCTCGATGATCCGTACATCCTGATTACGGATCGCAAGATTTCCGCTATTGCTGACATCCTGCCGATTCTGGAACAGGTTGTAAAACAGGGCAAGCAGCTGGCTGTTATCGCTGAAGATGTTGATGGCGAAGCTCTGACGACGATTGTTGTCAACAAGCTCCGCGGCACCTTCAAGGCTCTGGCTGTGAAGGCTCCTGGCTTCGGTGACCGCCGCAAGGCTATGCTCGAAGATATCGCTATCCTCACGGGTGGTACGGTTATCAGCGAAGAACTGGGCCGCAAACTCGACAGCGTAACGCTTGACGACCTCGGCCGCGCTCGTCAGATTCGTTCCACGAAGGAAGAAACCACGATTGTTGATGGTGTAGGCGATAAGGACGCTATCGCAGCTCGCGTAGCTCAGATTAAGAAGCAGATTGCTGAAACGACTTCTGACTTCGACAAGGAAAAACTGCAGGAACGTCTGGCTAAACTGGCTGGCGGCGTTGCTGTTATCGAAATCGGTGCTGCTACCGAAGTGGAAATGAAGGACAAGAAATACCGCATCGAAGATGCCCTCAACGCAACCCGCGCTGCTGTTGAAGAAGGTATCGTAGCTGGTGGCGGCACGACCTTCATCGACATTCTGCCGGCACTCGACAAAATCAACGTGGAAGGCGACGAAAAGGTTGGCGTAAACATCGTTCGCCGTGCTATCGAAGAACCGGTTCGTCAGATTGCGGACAACGCTGGTCTCGAAGGTTCTGTAGTTGTTGAAGCAGTGAAGAAGGCTGGCGACGGCATCGGCTTCAACGCCCTCAAGAATGAATACGTTGACATGATCAAAGCTGGTATCGTTGACCCGGCTAAGGTTACGCGCTCCGCTCTGCAGAACGCTGCTTCCATCGCTTCCATGGTTCTGACCACGGAAACGCTGGTTGCTGACAAGCCGGAAGAAAAACCGGCTATGCCGGCTGGCGGTGCTCCGGGCATGGGCATGCCGGGCATGATGTAATTACATCATCATAAACATGAAAAAAATTCATGCATAAAAGGCCATAACGTGCTATACTAATAAGGCTTTCCTTTGGGAGAGCCTTATTAGTTTTTTATTTTTGCTATAGATTAAGGGAGATAGGTACTTTGAAATTCTGGCATAAGATTGCAACTTTGCTGCTGGTTGCCTGCATGCTGTCGGTACAGCTGCCGGTAGCGGCCGGAGAAGGCGGCGAGCCGGAGATTACTGCCCAATCGGCCATTATCGTGGAGGCTTCCACAGGCCGGGTAATTTGGGAGAAAAACGCCGACGCGCGCATGTACCCGGCCAGCATGACCAAGATGCTGACGGGAATTTTGGCGCTAGAGCAGATGAATCTGCGTTCCCAGATTGTCATGTCCCCTGCGGCAGCTTACACGGAATCGTCACCTTTAGGCGTGCTGCCCGGAGAAACCATCCGCACGGATGAGCTGCTGAATGGCATGTTGCTCGAATCGGATAATGGTGCGGCTGTGGCCTTGGCAGAATCCATGGCAGGCAGTGTATCCTCCTTTGCCAATATTATGAATGGCAAGGCCGAGGAACTGGGCATGAAGGACAGCCATTTTGTTAATCCCAATGGACTGACGGCAGAGGGACATTACTCCACGGCCCGTGATATGGCTAAGCTGGCCCGCTATGCCATGCAGAATCAGGCGTTTCGGGATATTGTCAAGCAGGAGCAGCGGACAATCTACTGGACTTCGCCGGGAAATAAGACCTTCCGCGCGCATAATACCAATAAGCTGCTGGGCAAATACGAGGGCATGACGGGGATTAAGACCGGTTGGACCAATGCCGCGGGCGGCTGCTTAGCCACCGGAGCACAGCGTAATGGTGTGGAACTTATCGTGGTGCTGATGAAGACACCAACTCCTGATGACCGGTTTAAGGATGCGGAAAAGTTGCTGGATTATGGTTTTTCCCATGTGAAGCTGTCCAAGGCGTTATCCAAGGAACGCACCCGCCATCGGGTTTGGGTTACCAATGGACAGGAAGCTTCCACGCATGTTTATCCCGCCAAGGATATTGCGTACCCGCTGATTAACGGCGAGGATAAGAGCAAGTATTCCCTGGCCTATGATGTGCCCAAGGTGGTATCTGCTCCCTTGAAGGCAGGCACGCCGGTAGGCAATATTGTGGTCCGCTATAACGGCGAAGCCGTAGAGCAGGTACCCATGCTGTCAGAACAGGTCAACAGCGGTTTTAGCATCGGTTCCTGGCTGGTGCAAACCTTTAGCTGGGCCATCAATCTGGTATGATAAAGTGAATAAATTTTTGAGCCCCCAAGGGATTTTATAACCCCCTGGGGGGCTTATTTTTTTGGAAGAAAGCAGGTAAAATATTAAGCAGAGAATGGAAATGGGATGGGAGATGGATGATGATGAATAACGCACAAAGGCAGTTATCCCGCAGAGACAGGGAGCAGCAGTTAGATGGTTTGATTGAAGCATATTGGGATGAACGCAGTGAGGATTTCAGCAAGCTGCGGCAGAAGGAATTAAGCGGTCCCTGTGCCGCTGCCTGGCAGGCATATTTGGCTGGGAAACTGGCTGCCGATAAGCCTTTGAAGATATTGGATATCGGCACCGGAGCGGGTTTTTTTGCCGTGCTCCTTTCGCGGATGGGCCATCAGGTGACTGGTATTGACATGTCAGCAGATATGCTCCATCAGGCCAAGCAGAATGTTTTGGCTGCCGGCTGCTCCGCAGAGTTTCGCAAGATGAATGCCCAGGAACTTGATTTTGCCGCTGAAACCTTCGATGTGGTCATCAGCCGCAATCTCACCTGGACCCTGCCGGATGTCATGCAGGCCTATCGTGAGTGGCAGCGGGTATTGAAAAAAGGCGGCAGACTCCTGAATTTCGATTCCGACTATGGTCTTGTGACCTTCTCTCGTAAGGAAGACCAGGCCGATGTTCATGCCAACATCCGGCAGGAGCTGGTTACGGAATGCAATGATATAAAAGATGAACTGCGCATCAGTACCCATCGCCGTCCAGAGTGGGATGCCCGGTTCCTGCGCGATTTGGGCATGCAGGTAACGGTAGAAGAAGAAATCGCTCCCCAAGTTCGCACTGACAAAAATATGCAGTTTGACACCCTCCCGCTATTTGCCATTATAGCCAGCAAATAAGCGCGAATAAGCAAATAACAAAAGGAACATAAAGCCCACAAAAGAGTGTGCAAAAATATGTAAAGAGTATGCAAAAAGCCCGGTGGCCGGTGATACCTTTCCGTAGCGTTTGACAAGCTTGTCTCAGCGAAGGAAAGATATTACCGGCCACCAGGCGTCTTAGCACCACGATGTGAACCGTAAGTAAAGAATTATTCACTTGCCGCCGCAGCAGTTTCTTCGGCGGTTTTTTGTGTAATCATAATCTTATCAATGCGTGCCCCATCCATATCCACAACTTCAAAGGTGAAGTCCTGCCAGTCAATGCGTTCGCCTGCCTTGGGAATATAGCCAAAGTAGGAGGTCAAAAATCCGCCCATGGTCTGGTAGTGGTCATGGTCTTCATCGGGAAGTTCCTCGATGGAAAATTTCGCCTTGAAATCATCAATGTCATAGAGCCCGTCCACCAGCCAGCTGTTTTCGTCACGGACAGTCAGCTGCGCAGCTTCTTCCTCGTGGGCGGCAAAGGATTCCCCGGCAATTTCCTGCAAAATATCGTCCATGGTCAGAAAGCCGATAACCCCGCCATATTCGTCGAGCACCATGGCTTCATGAATGCCTGTAGTGCGGAACTGCTTCAGCACGCGGAAGGTTTCCATGGAACGGGGGATAAAGAGCGGCTTGCGGATGTACTGGGATAAATCCAGCACCTCATGGGCAAGCGTAGCATTGAGTAAATCCTTGGCATAGAGCACGCCGCAGAAATCGTCGAGGCTGTCACGCCCAACCGGGAAAATATCCTGCGGGGTTTCCCGAATGAGCCGCATATTTTCCCAGAGGGAATCGGATAAATCCAACCAGAGCATCTGGGTGCGCGGGGTCATCAGGGCATAGGCTGTCTGGTCGCTGAGGTGGAAAATCTTATCCACCATGGCCTGTTCGGTCTTTTCAAAGGTACCATCTTCCGTACCCTGCTCAATCAGGTCTTTGACTTCATCTTCCGTCACCGTATCGGCGGCATGAGGATTGATGCCAAAGATGAGGAGAATCATATTGGCTGTGCCGGAGAGCAGAGATACAAAGGGACGGGTAATTCGGGCCAGCAGCCGCATAATGCCGTGATATTTCAGCAGCATAGCTTCGGGCTTTTGCATGGCGGTCTTCTTGGGCAGAAATTCACCGAGCAGCAGGGCCAGACAGGTAATGACGAGCACACAGACAAGCAAAGACAATGTTTGCGCATGTGGAACCGGCAGAAATTTTGCTGCCATGGGGGCGAGCATTACACCCGTGCAGACCCCGATTAAGATGCTGCTCATGGTAATGCCAATCTGGGACAGGGAAAGCATGCGGTCATCCTGTTCGAGCATTTCCAGCACTTTGCCTGCATCCGGATTGCCGTCTTCTTGCATTTTTTCCAATTTACTGCGGTGGCTTTCGGCAATAGCGGTTTCCATCAGGGAAAAGAAGCCCAACGTCACCAGCAGAATACATAACAATATCAACAATAAACCTGTGTCAGAACTATCCAACGAAAAGTCACATCCTTAAAATAATATAGTTAGTTGTATTTTACCATAGGCAAGGGGAAAAACCAATATTTAGTTTGGGTCAAAGCTTATGGGCCCAGGCGGATGACCTGCTCGAAGCGATGCAGCTGGGGCAGGTCATGGGTGATGAGGAGGACGGTTTGACTTGTCAAATTTGACTTGTCAATTATGGCGGTTAGCAGACGGTCAGCAGTTGACTTGTCAAGTCCAGCGGTAGGCTCGTCAAAGAGCAGGATGGGGGAGGAACTGACTAGAATCAGGGCGCTTGCTAAGCGGTTGCGTTCGCCGCCGGACAGAAAGCAGGCATTTTCCCCTAGCGGGGTGTCGATGCCTTGGGGAAGCTGGCTGATGACAGAGCTCAATTGCGCACACTGCAAAGCCTTATGCATATCATCTTCAAGGATGCCGGGATGCAGCCGCAGGAAGTTTTCCCGGATGGAGCCGGAGAAGAGAAAGCTGCCCTGTGGAATGGCACAGACTGATGGCAGGGAAGTTTCCTTATAGCAAATAGTTCCCGCCGTGGGCTGCCAGAGTCCGGCCAGCAGATAAGCCAAGGTGGTCTTGCCGCTGCCGCTGTCACCGATGATGGCGGTATGACAACCGGGGGCCACGGAAAAAGTCAGGCCGGAGAAAATTGGCAGGCTTTGCGGATAGCTAAAGGTCAGCGCCGAAACGGTCAGCAGGTCAGCAGCCGCTGATGTTGCCGCTACGTTTTTTTCTGTGGGTAAAGGTTTTTCCTGCAGCCAGTCTGCGGCATTCTGCGCTTGACGGAACTGCCGCAGGGCAGAGGGAAGTGCTGATAACTCATTAAAGAGGGCCAGCAGGACCAACAGCCAGAGTGACATGGTGACGCCGCTTAAAAGATTTTGATTTACCTTTCCAATCAGCAGGGCAAAGAGAAAGACAAAGCTCATAAAGCGCAACAGGCTGAGCAGCAGGTCGATTCTGTCGCTTTGGCGGTTATCGCTTAGCAGCTGCTTCTGCCAGTTGGCGGCGGAATGGTCGAGTTTGCGGGCGGCAATATCCAAACTGCTAGCCATTTGCATTTCATGGCTGCCCTGCGCGAAATCCAGCAGTTGGCTGCGGTAAGGGCTGCTGTGTTCTGCATTTGATGGAGACAGCCAAAGAGGAAGGCAGTGGCAAAGGCAGAGTACAGGCAGTACAAGGACATAATAGGAGAGCAGGGGCATGAGCAGCGCCGTGGTGAGCAATGTTGCAAGACAGATGGCCACGGGAGAAATCAGCCCCCGCAGCAGAAAGTCCCGCAGGATATCCGCTTTTGTCAGCAGGTCGTTGAGGATGGTTCCCTGCGTTTGGCCTGCTTGCGGGATGTTTGCCTGTGCATTTATCACATCGTAGAGACGCAGCCGCAGGCTGCCCAGAACAGCAAAGGCTGTTTTGTGGGTGAAGTAACGCTCGCCATAACGGAGCAAAGCACGGCCAATGCCCAGCGCCCGGACAGCGGTGATGCCCAAGGTCAGCGCATAAAGGGGCGGCAGGAGTGCGGCGGAGCTAATCAGCCAGGCGGCAGAGCCTAAGAGGCCGAGATTGGCAAGCAGGGCAAAGAGACTCAGGCTGAGCAGCAGGCAGATTTCGACGGGATGGAGAAGAGAAAAGATTTTCCTTAGCATGCGCCTGCCTCCTTTGCTGAATGTTCGGAGAGATGGATTGTTTTATCGGCTAGTTCCAGTACGGCCGGATGATGGCTGCTGATGAGCATGGTGCGGCCCTTTGCCAATACAGACAAGGTGTGGATGATGGCCTGCTCTGCAGTTTCATCCAGTCCGGAGGTCGGCTCGTCGAGCAGCATTACCGGCTTGTTTTGGAGAATCAGCCGGGCAAGTCCCAGCCGTTTTAGCTGTCCCTGCGAAAGTTTTTGGCCGCCATCGCCCAGACACGTGTCCAATCCTTGCGGCAGGCCATGGAAAAAATCTTCCAGCTGTGCCAGACGCAGAGCCTGAATACAGCGCTCGTCAGGAGCCTGCTGAAAGAGCAGGAGATTTTCTCTGAGCGTTCCTTGATAGAGATGGGGCGCTTGCGGCAGGTAGCCGATAAGTTTTTCGCGGCTGCTTGGATGCATGGTGTGAAGAAGCTGGTCTTCCAGATAGATTTGTCCCGCGGAAGGGAGATATATGCCTGCCAGCAGGGTGAGCAGGGTGGTCTTGCCGCAGCCGCTGCTGCCAGTGAGTACGGTAATTTGTCGCGCAGGCACTTGAAGACTGAGATTTTCAAGTACAGGCGTATGGCGCTGAGGATAGGTAAAGGAGAGCTGCTGGATGGTGATGGCGGGCGGGACGGGCAGTGAGGCATGGCGTTCATGAAGCTTTTTGGCATCCGTATCAGCCAGTGCCTGCCGGATTTTTTCGGCAGCGGTGTTGGTGTTCATGGCGGTGTGAAAGGCGGTGCCGCTTTGGCGCAGGGGACGATAGAATTCCGGCAGCAGAAGCAGCAGGAAAAAGCCTGTGGCAAAGGTCAGTTCAGCGTTTAACATGCGCAGACCGATGGTTACCGCAATCAGGGCAATGGCCAGCGTGGTGATAAGTTCCAGTACAAAACTGGCCAGAAAGGCCAGCTCCAGTACATGCATGGTCGCAGTGGAAAAATCCTGAATCAGCTGGCTGGCTGTTTTGCGCTGCGCGTCTGCCTGGCGGAAGATTTTCAGCAGGGGCAGGGTGCAGATGAGTTCGTGAAAGCCATAAGTGAGCTCGGCAAGTCTCTGCCAGGCCTCGTCACTGCGCTTTTTGGTCAGGCTGCTAAGCAGATAGAGCAGGAAAGGGGCAATGGGCAGGGTGACTAGGCAGATGATAGCGGTCAGAAAATCGCTGCAGGCAAAGACCATCAGCAGGAAGGGAACATCCACCACGAGCGCCATAAGCGTGGGCAGAAGAATTTGCCAGTCATCATCGAGTGTATCGATACTTTCGCAGGCCAGAGTCAGAAGTTTGGGACTGTCCTCAGGTGCCTGGGGCTGGGCAAGCATGTGGCGGTGCAGTTTTTTCCGCAGCTGCTGGCGGCAGTGCAGGGAGGTTTTACGCAGCCAGCCCTTTTGCAGATACAGGATGATTTCCCGTAAAAAGAACAGCAAAAGCAGCACCAGCAAAACTGGTGCTGCTTCCTGTAACGTGTTTTGTTTCAGAAAGACAGAATCGGTTATAGAGGCCAGAACTTTCATGGCGGCAGCATAAAGGCCAACGCAGGCCAGCTGGGCCAGGACAAGCAACAGCAGCGTCTTTTTGTATGTTTGGAAGTAGAGCTTAAAGCGTGGTGGAATCATAACTGCCTTTCTGTATCATGCGTCACGTTGTTTAGTGGTGAACAGGATCATCGGCACAGAGCCGTTTGCGGAAGATGTAGTAAGTCCAAATCTGATAGACGAGGACGATGGGCACCAGCACGAAGGCAGCCACGGTCATGATGGATAAGGTGTACTCCGTGGATGAAGCGTTGGTGATGGTGAGACTCCAGTCCGGATTGAGACTCGACACCATGAGACGGGGAAACATTCCGGTAAAGAAGCCAACGGTCACGCTGGCAATGGCCAATGCACCGAGGATAAAGCTGCTCTTGTCCGGCTTTTTGGCAAAGCGGCAAAGGCTCGCGAGGAAGAATACTGCCGTGGCGAGGAAAAGTCCCAAAGCGCAGGGGCGGGCCAACAGGTCGGTGTTTTCCATGGTCAGCAGCAGATAGAGCACATAGGCCATAACGGCTGAGCCACCGGCGCATTTACCCAGACCTTGAATCTTGTAGAGCAGGCCCTTATCGGTGAGGCGCAGCTGCAGGAAGGAGGCGCCATGATAGGCAAAGACCAGCACAAAGACCAGACCGCCTAAGATGGAGTAAAGGCTTAGCAAATCAAAGAAATTGCCCTGATAAATCATATTCGAACCAATGGGCAGGCCTGCCGCTAAATCCGTTACCGCCACACCCCAGAGGAAGGCCGGTACGATACTGCCGATAAAGATGGCGGCATCCCAGGTCTTTTGCCAGCAGGGGCATTTTTCCTTCGTGCGCAGTTCAAAGGCAACGCCGCGGAGAATCAGGGCAACGAGCATCAGGAAGAGCGCCAGATAAAAGGTACTGAACATGGTGGCGTATACATGCGGGAAGGCGGCAAAGAGTGCGCCGCCGGCCGTAATCATCCAGACTTCATTGCCATCCCACACAGGGCCGATGGTGCGCAGGATGAGCGTGCGGTCTTCCTCGCGCTTGCTCACAAAGGGAGCCAGCATACCTACGCCGTAGTCAAAGCCTTCCAAAAAGAAGAAGCCCGTAAAGAGTACGGTGATTAGGATAAACCAAATAACCTGATAATCCATCATACGTCCCTCCCTTCAGCAGGAATGGAAGTTTTCTTGATAAAACGCACGGCCACGTAAAGTGCGGCAACAATGAGAACCAGATAAAGCAGTGTGAAGCCTGCCATGGTCAGGAAGACTTCCAGACTAGTGATGTTTTGGGAAAGGCCTTCCGCAGTTTTTTGCAGGCCGACAACGAGCCAGGGCTGACGGCCGCCTTCGGTCACAAACCAGCCGGCGGTATTAGCCAGGAAAGGCAGTGGCAGAGTCAGCGGCAGATATTTTAGCAGCCAGGGATATTGTTCCAGCCGGTTCAGGTGCGTCAGCGCGCCGACGGCAAAAGCAATCAGCAGCATAGCGCCGCCACAGCCTACCATGATGCGGAAGCTCCAGAACATGCCAAAGACATCAGGGCGATAGTCACCGTTGCCGTATTTGGCGGCCATTTCGGCATTGATGGTGTTGATGCCTTTGACTTCGCCTTCCGGTTTATTGTAGAGCATGAAGGAAAAGAGCGCCGGAATCTTGATTTCACAGTCGTTTTTACTCTCGTACTGATTGACAACGGCTGCCACAGCAAAGGGGGCCGGATTTTCATTTTCCCAAAGAGCTTCCATCGAGGCCAGCTTCATGGGATTGGCTTCGGCCAGATATTGCGTATGCATATGACCGCTGCCCATAACGCCCAGTACACCGACAGCCAGATAGATGGCCCCGGCTTTCAGCACATGGCGAAAGACATCATGAGAGGCTTTGTCATGGACATACTTCCAAGCGGCTACGGCCAGTACCAGTAAGCCTGCGGTGGAAATGCCGGAGAACAGGGCATGGGAATATTCGCCGACCACATAGGGATTGGTAATCAGGGCGAGAAAATCGTTCATCTCAGCGCGGCCGTTCTGTACCACATAGCCCACCGGATGCTGCATAAAGGAATTGGCCACGAGAATCCAAAAGGCAGATAAATTGCTGCCAATGGCAATCAGCCAGGCGCAGAGGCAATGAACTTTCGGTGACAGCTTATCCCAGCCGAACATCCAAATGCCGAGGAAGGTGGACTCCAGGAAAAAAGCCGTCAGTGCTTCCAAAGCCAAAGGCGCACCAAAGATGTCGCCCATAAAGCGGGAATATTCCGACCAGTTCATGCCGAAATGAAACTCCTGCACGATACCGGTGACTACGCCCAGACTGAAATTAATCAGGAACAGGGTGCCGAAAAATTTCACCAACTGGCGGCAGGGCTCCTTCCAATGAGGCCGCTGGGTGCGCACGTAGCACGTTTCCAATAGAGCAACCCAGATGGTGAGCCCCAAGGTCAGCGGCACAAATAGGAAGTGGTAGATGGTCGTAATGGCAAACTGCCATCGCGACAACAGCAAAGCATCCATACAAATCCCTCCTAACTCATATGATAATTTCTATATAGTGGGTGTATTCGTTATGTATGGCCCTATTCCCTTTTTATGGAGAAAAAAGTTCTGCTAAGCGGCAGGTATTCAGCGGGAAATCAAGAATATAAGCAAAAAGGATGATTATGATAGGGAGGACAAACTTATGGATGATGTAAAACGTCCCGTGCGGGAAGCACTGCAGCAGTTAGAGCAGATGAAAATGATGGAAAGCAGCTATGCGGAGGTCAACAAGTACCAGAGCCTTATTAACCTCTTTGCCAACCTCAGCTATGCCTGTGAACTCATGGCCGACGAAATCGGTGAAAGAACCGGGAAAAAGACGGATGAGGTCCTGGCCGAATACTACGAACGAGCCGGTATCAGTGTGGATTAATTGCTTCCCGCAAGCCGCTTAAAGCAGCTTGCGGGAACTTTTTTTATTTTTTTTGCAAAAAACTGTTGACAGGGGATAATAAAGCGTGTAATATAATACGAGTCGCGAGGGCACAGCCCCTTCAAGATGATTGTTCTTTGAAAACTAAACAATGCAAGTAATCATGCAACATGATTAAAGCCAGATGTTTGAGAAGTAAAAACTTCTTAATTAAAACATCGATTGGTATGAACAACATAGCAATCGGCAATTTCTTTTAAGCAGCGAACAGCGACTTTAGTCGCTTGTGAGTCGCTTGCGCAAATTGCGAATAGCAATTTGTGAACCTTAAAGTAATTGAGAGCCATATCGGCTTTTCATAAAATTTTATGGAGAGTTTGATCCTGGCTCAGGACGAACGCTGGCGGCGTGCTTAACACATGCAAGTCGAACGAGCAGATTTTCAGCACTGAATGCTTGAGGCATTAACTTCGAGCGTCGTGACGACGAAGTCGTCACCACACCTTTTATTAGTGCTTAACTTAACTGGACAGTTGAGTGGAAATCGAGCATTGAGTGCTGGAAAGATGCGAGTGGCAAACGGGTGAGTAACGCGTAGACAACCTGCCGCAAAGATGGGGACAACAGTCCGAAAGGACTGCTAATACCGAATGTTGTCAGATTCCCGCATGGGAGACTGATTAAAGATGGCCTCTACTTGTAAGCTATCGCTTTGCGATGGGTCTGCGTCTGATTAGCTAGTTGGTGGGGTAACGGCCTACCAAGGCGACGATCAGTAGCCGGTCTGAGAGGATGAACGGCCACATTGGAACTGAGACACGGTCCAGACTCCTACGGGAGGCAGCAGTGGGGAATCT
>NZ_JNJF01000015.1:0-102179 GCF_000701565.1 Selenomonas sp. FC4001
TGGTTTGACAACTGGGATGTAATAACGCCGATATTCAAGTTCTCAACAGACGTCCGTACAGCCTTTTACACGACCAACGCCATTGAGAGCCTGAATTCCTCATATCGCCGTCTGAACAGCCAGCGAAGTGTTTTCCCCAGCCAGCAGGCATTGCTGAAGGCATTGTATCTGGCAACGTTTGAGGCTACCAAGAAATGGACTATGCCAATTCGGAACTGGGGTAAGGTAAGGGGCGAGTTGACCATTATGTACCCTGACAGATTACAACCGTAAAATACATAAATGCTAAAGTCATAGAAGACCTATTTACAGACTTTTATTCACACCCTCGCCTGCGCTCTGCTATGGTCTAAGAAAAAGAGGTTTGCTAACTTATGTCGGCAAACCTCTTTGTTTTTTATGATATTTTTCACAGGCCACGATCTGCTATGCTGTTGTTTTGATGTGATATCGACGGTGCTGGTTTGCTGCTATCATCTTTGTCATCTCCGCCATAATTTGTTTTATCATAAACTTTCGCGAATTCTTTTGTGTCTAGCCCAAGTATATTTTCCGATACCTCGTCGACCACATCTTCAACGAAATTGGTGATATCTTTAATAATATTACCGCCGGAAGCTTTTTCCAGTTCCATTTCGTTTAATTCGACCTTCTTTGACATGCTCATTCCCCCCCTTATCTCATGTGCCTAGTTATTTTTGACCTTATCACCTTTGTCTATATATACGTTTATTACACCATCATATTACAATTTCAAGGGTCAAAATTCTTTGTATATGCGCATCCATCATGTACCAGATAGAGAATGACCTGAATTGTGTTATAAACATTTAAGTTGTACGCGCATTTGTACGATAAATACTATATGATAAGAAATTATGATAAGAAATTTGCGAGGGGGGCTGAAGATGGTAAAGGAAATGTCTAAGCATGTTGTTCAATCTTGGCGGTGGTTGCTTGTTCTGTGTTTGCTCATGGCTTATCCGCTGGCGGCCAGTGCAGAGAAGATTAACTGGGTGGATGAACACTATGATTTTACGCGGGTGAAGAAGGCCATTGTTTATGATGTGGTCGTAGTTGACAAGTCAGAAATTGACAACGATTTGATTGAGGCGGTCATGCTGGAGGAATACCTTAAAACAGCAGCCCGCCCGCCGTATAAGATGATTAGAGCCGACAAGACTGTGGCAATTTCGCCCGGCAGTCCGCTGGAGGGCGCGGATATCTACATCATGGCGGAGATGCTGAAATGGCATAATGATTCCTATGTCATTGATGCCTATACTTCTTGGGAAACGCGTACTTCCACCCGTAAAGTAAAATGGTCGGATGGAACCTGGCATGAGGAAAGATATGATTACACGGTGCCAGTCTATCATCCAGCTCGCACCGTACCGACCTCCACGGTTCGCGTTCGCTTTGATGTGTATGATGCCAAGACAGGCAAGAAGGTCATGAGCCGGGACGAACTGCGTAAGCGTGACAGTTCAGACCATGGCCAGCAGGGAATCTTTGGGCGCATCAGCAAAAAGTTCTTTGATGATTTAGGCGATAAAATTAAAAATGAATAATTTTTGTAGGAATGTGACAGATTTTCATCCGTTGCTGATTAAAGGAGTAGATTATGGAGAATATGAATTGGGATGTCAGAGAGGAAGGCAGTTGGGTCATCTTATCTATCAGCGGGCGTTTGGATAGAATGAACGCCGATGAAACAGGCAGGCAAGGGGAAAAGCTGCTGGCAGAGAATAGTAAACTGGCGCTTGACCTTACAGGGCTGGAATACATTTCAAGTGCTGGCTTGCGTGCAATGTTCCGATTGATTAAACAAGCCAAAGCGGTCAAGAAATCCTTTGCGCTGTGTGGTGTGAGGGGATTTGTACAGGATATGCTGAAAGATTCTAATATGGATATATTAGTTGACATTTATGCTACAACTGAGCAGTTGCCATAAAACAAGTAAAGATTAATACAGTAGCAGGCACTGTGAAATGTGTGATTAATTTATAGTCCACATTTTCACAGTGCCTTTTGCTATCTTGGTCAGACGAGATACTTCACGACAATCGGATGTATACACTGACAGGGAAAAGTCAATTAAAGGATTTGTCAGCCATAGTGGAGAATTATCCCTAAATAAGGAAAGCGTGCTGAGCAATTGTTTTAACTAAAAGAGGAGTTATCATGAAGATACAAATTCGTATATTACTCCTGATGTTATTGGGGATAGGTCTAAGTTTCCTTATATATACGGGGATAACACTGCTTACGCATGATGCCATTCAGGAGTCTACGGCGCAGCTGGTCAATGATTTTTCCAAAACAACAGCAACTGAACTATGGCAGAGTTCGGAGAATCAGGGAAAAGACACTTTGCTGCGATTGGCTGCGTCACAGGCTCATCAAGCTGATGACTTGATCGTTGATGTCGTCAATGATGTTAAGGTTTTATCCAAAAGCATGACGAGGATATCTAAGCATCCGGAGTATTACAATGAGAGAACTATCGCTGACCCGCTGAAAGATAAAATTATGAGCGGACAGGCTTATATCCTTTATAGCAACGAAGAAATTGCTCAGGACAAGGCATTGCGGCATGAAATTGGGATTGCCTCGACGATACAGGATGAAATGGTGAACATTGCGTTAACCTATAAACCGCACCGGGTGTCGGTTTATGCGGCGTCGGAGCATGGCTATTTTCTCACGGTCGATATCATGCCTGACGATGGTCCGAGTGATGAGATGGATGGAACGCATATCTTTGAGGCACGGGAGCGTACTTGGTATCTGGCGGCCAAGAAGGCAGATAAGCTGGTGTTTAGCGATGTGTATACGGACTATGTGACAGGAAAACCATGTATTACCTGTGGCGCACCCTACTATGATGACAATGGCTTTGCCGGAGTTTTGGGATTTGGCATGTATTTGGATGTTTGGCATGATGTGCTGATGGATCCAACCGTCAATCCCTATCCATGTTTTGTATTGACCGACAAGGGGGAGGTGGTCGTTTCCTCACATGAAACTGGTGACCTCACTGTATCCACGGGCAATGATATTCGCAAAGCCCTGTCCGGCACTATGGCCAAAGCTGCCACGGAGATGGTCGATAAAAAAAGTGGTGTACGTTATGTCGAAGTAAATGGCATTCCCTATTACCTCGCATTTGCCCCAATGAAAACCATTGGTTGGAGCTTAGGCATACTTACACCGATTGATGTGGTGCATAATCAGGCTGATGGTATACGAGAAATGTTCCTGAATATGCTGAAGGATTTTCAAACCAACGTGGATGCGTCCTATCATCACTTCAATCTGATACTGGCAGCTGCTTTGCTGGTGGTATTGGTGCTCTTGCTAATCCTTAGCCATGTACTAGCAAAGAAGTTTGTACGGCCCATTCATAAACTGACAACTGGTGTACAGGAAATAGCAAAGGGTAATTTGGAAAAGAAGATTGATGTTCATACTGGCGATGAAATTGAGCTGTTGGCGAACTCCTTTAATACCATGACGCATGAACTGCAGGAGTATATTGCCAATCTTACCAAAATCACAGCTGATAAGGAGCGCATTGCTACGGAGCTGAATGTAGCATCGCAAATCCAGTTCAGCATGCTGCCCAACGATTTCACTTTGGGAAGTGGCCGTTTCGATATGTTCGCATCCATGGTGCCAGCCAAAACCGTGGGTGGTGATTTTTATGATTTTTATATGCTGGATGAAAATCATTTGGCTTTTGTAATTGCTGATGTGTCCGGCAAGGGCATTCCAGCGGCACTATTTATGGCTGCCGCGAAGAACTGCTTGAAACTCTGCTTGCTATCCATGGAAAATCCTGATGAACTGGAAAAAGCCGTGATAAAGGCTAATGAACGCCTGTGCGAAAATAACGACCAAACATTTTTTGTCACGGTATTCCTCGGTGTCCTTGACTTAAGTTCTGGCCTGTTACGTTTCGTGAATGCTGGCCATAATCCGCCGTTGTTACGCCAGCAGCAGGATGGCAATGTTTTCAAGCCATTGCGCATGAAACGGAATTTTGCTTTTGCTGTGATGGAAGATTGGCAATATGCTAGTGATGAAGTGCAACTTACCAAAGGGGATGTCATTTTCCTTTATACGGATGGCGTAACCGAGGCGGAAAATAAAGAACGCAGGATGTATTCGATGGATAAGCTGGCGGATTTCCTAAATAGTGAAGCAGCAGGTAAGGCTCGTTCTATGCAGGAGCTTTTGGGCTGTGTCTGGGCGGATTTGGGGAAATTTGTTGGAGATGCGGAACAGTCCGATGATATCACCATGTTGGCAATCACTTATGGAGATGCCAAAAAAAATTAAATTTTTTCCATGACTCACCACACAATTTTTGAGTTCATGGATATAAAGACTAGAAAGAAGAAAAACCTGCACGGATGGCAGGGAAACGGTTAAAAAAGAAGGGAGTAATCACAAATGACAACGTTAGCTGAATTAAAGAAAATGAGCAAGATGGACGACGCACAGCTTGATAATGTGGCAGGTGGTTCATTCCAAGAGGCTCTGGAAGATGGATTCGAGCTTATGAAACGTGGTCTTATCAAGGACGGGCAAGAGGTTGAAGCGGTAATGAAATCTCTGGGGTACACCGGATACAAAGCCAATGCTATCAGCGGTTATGACCCACAGGGCAATCCCATTCCAGATTTAGACACCCCGACTATTTACGTCAACAAGCAGGGGCAGAAAATCAGCCGTGAAGAATTCTGGAAGAACTTCGACAAAGAAAATAATCTTAAGTAAAAGATAATAAGTAAAAGAAGCCCAGGCGTACGATTCGTCCGCCTGGGCTAAAAATGTTGCGGAGAAATGTGCTATAATATAGCGTATCTTTATCTGTGTATATATGAGGAGTGTTGGTTTGCTTTCAACAACAATATATCCTGACTTTTATGAGGATTTCTGCTGCAAGGCCGATAAATGTCGGCATACTTGCTGTGCTGGCTGGGAAATCGATATTGATGCGGCAACGTCGGCAAAATATCAGCAGATTGAGGGAGCGCTCGGTGAGAAAATCCGGCAAAATATCGTTGAGAATGATGGCGTCTGGCAGTTTCGGCTGGGGGGGGATGAGCGCTGTCCGTTCCTTTGTACGGATGGCTTATGTGAACTCATCCGCAGGGCTGGCGAGTCCATCCTTTGTGATATTTGCACGAATCATCCGCGATTCTTTGTGATGGTGGGCGATTATGAGCTGGCTGGTGTGGGGCTTAGCTGTGAAAAAAGCTGTGAATTATTACTGGCAGATACTGCGCCACTGAGTTTTCGGACAGAAAACGGCGAGAAACTGTCGCTGCATGAATTATTGCAATGCCTGGCACTGCCGGCAAGTGATGAGGATTTATGTTATCAGGCAGGTATGACGGCCGAGGATGCAGATTTTGTGCTGGCCTGCATGCAAAAGACCGAGCCAATTGATGCGGCATGGACGGCACAGATGGAGCAGTTGCGCGCTGCACCGTTTGTGGCTGGTGGTGAAGTTCCGCAGGTTTTTGACCGTATCTATCAATATATTCTGTATCGTGCGCTGGAGCATGTACCGCAGTACGGCTGGGGGACGGTGCTTTCCTATGCACAGATGAACGCCGATTTTATCTATTTGACATGTCAATTGACCGGTCAACTTGACGAGTCAATACGCCGTTGGTCTGAGCAGATTGAGTACAGCACGGAAAATGTCAAAATCCTTTTGGCGTCGCTGGCTTGATGGCTATAGAGTTTGCCCAAATGATTGACGGCGGTGGAGTAAGCTTATATAATTAGATAATTGCTGAAAATATAAAGGAGCGATGTACATGCAGTGGGCGGAAGTCAGTATTCAGACTACCCATGAGGCCACGGATGTGGTGGCAGAAATTTATCATGACCTGGGCGCATCCGGTGTGGTTATTGAAGACCCGGAGCTTTTGAACAACTATATAGATGCGGGGCAGTGGGATTTTTCCGGCATTGAGCGGGCGGAAGACACCAGTATCGTGACGGTAAAGGCTTATCTGCCTGTGGACGAGGATTTGGATGACAAGCTGCGCACCTTTGAACTGCGGATTAAGGACTTCAAATCCATGACGGATGATGATATGGAAAAGGGCCCCTGCACGATTTCCTGGAATACCGTCCGTGATGAAGATTGGGCGGATAATTGGAAGGCTTATTTCCATCCGGAAAAGGTGGGCGGCATGCTGGTCATTAAGCCGACCTGGGAAGATTACGAAGCCAGCCCTGACGATATCGTGATTGAGCTTGACCCCGGTTCGGCTTTTGGTACCGGCACTCATCCGACTACGGCAATGTGCCTGCGGGAATTGGAAACGCTTGTCAAGGGCGGCATGCGGATTTTTGATGTGGGTACGGGTTCCGGCGTGCTCTCGATTGCCGCCGCTAAACTTGGCGCCACGGATGTTACCGCTATGGACTACGATAAGGTAGCCGTGGATGTAGCGGCGGAAAATATCCGTCAGAACGGCGTGGAAGATGTGGTCAAAACTGGCGTCAGCGATATCTTGAAATCCTTTGACGGCAAGGCGGACTTAATCGTGGCCAACATTATCGCCGATATCATCATCATGCTCTTTGACGAACTCGATGAACATTTGGCCGAAGGCGGCCGCCTGCTGGCGTCGGGCATTATCTCCGAGCGCCTGGCCGATGTGACGGAAGCCTGCCTGGCACATGGCTTTGTCGTGGACAAGGTGACGGAAGAAAAAGGCTGGGTGGCCATGACCATCAGCCGGGGAGAAAATAAATGAGACGGCTGTTTTATAAAGGGCTGCTTGCCGACACCATCGAGATAACTGGCAGTGATGCCCATCACCTCATGCACGTGATGCGGGCCAAAGCCGGGCAGGAAGTCACGGTAGTGGATGATGAAGGCAGTGTAGCCCGCATGGAAATGACGGCCTTTCGGGAAGATGCAGTGACGCTGGTCTTGAAAGAGCGCCTCGCGGCCAATACCGAATCTCCTTTGGAACTGGTGCTCGCGCAGTGTCTCTTAAAGGCTGACAAGATGGACTATGTGGTGCAGAAGGCGGTAGAGTTGGGGGTAACGGAAATCGTCCCCGTCAAGAGCCATAACTGCGTGGTGCGCTATGATGCGAAAAAAGCAGCGGCCCGTCAGCAGCGCTGGCAGAAGATTGCCGAAGAAGCCGCTAAGCAGTGTGGCCGCACGGCATTGACCGAGGTTTCCGCCATTGTTGACATGTCAACTTTGCTCCAGAATTTTAGCGGCGAAGATACGGAAATTGTCTTTTGTTACGAAAATGAAGAGGATTACACGGTAAAATCATGCTTGCAGGGAGCTAAAGGCAAGCGGCTGGTACTGCTTATCGGTCCCGAAGGCGGCTTTACGCTTGATGAGGCGCAAGCGGTGCAGGAAGCAGGCGGTAAGGCGGTGACTTTAGGCCCCAGAATCCTGCGGGCGGAAACTGCAGCTATTGCCGCAGTAACAATAGCGCAGTATGAAAATGGAGACTTAGGTTAAGAAAGGAAGAAGTATATTGCCAAAGGTGGCACTTACGACCTTGGGCTGCAAGGTCAATCAGTTTGAAACGGAAACCATGGAAGGTCTGTTCAAGAAAAGCGGCTACGATATCGTACCCTTCGAGGAAAAGGCAGACTTTTATGTGATAAATACCTGCTCGGTGACGAGTCTGGGTGATAGAAAGTCCCGGCAGATTATCCGCCGTGCACAGCGTACCAACGATAAGGCGATTATCGCCGTATGCGGCTGTTATTCGCAGGTTCACCCCGAAGAAATCAAGGCCATTGAAGGCGTGCGCGTGGTCCTGGGCACGAAGGAACGCAGTAAGATTGTGGAATACGTGGAACAGGCGGCCCGCGAAGATGGCATATTGGACGAAGTGGGCAATATCATGGAGGCTCGTGAATTCGAGGATATCCCCATCTACGATATGCCTCAGCGTACCCGCGCTTTCCTCAAGATTGAGGACGGCTGTCAGAATTTCTGCTCCTACTGCATCATTCCCTATGCCCGTGGCCCCGTGAAGTCGCGGCATTTGGATAAGATTCATAGCGAAGCCAAGAAACTCGTGGATGCCGGCTTTAAGGAAATCGTGCTGACCGGCATTCATTTGGGCGCTTATGGCAAGGATTTGGGCGGCGAAGTCACGCTGGCTGATGCCTGCCGCGAAGTGCTCAAGGTGGAGGGCTTAAAGCGCCTGCGTCTGGGTTCTTTGGAGTCCATTGAACTGTCACCGGATTTATTTGCCCTTATTCGCGAGGACGAGCGTTTCTGTGCCCATCTGCATTTGCCCTTGCAGGCAGGTTCCGATGAAGTGCTCAAGGATATGAACCGCCATTACGACACGGCAGAGTTTGGCCGCCTGATTGAGCAGGTGAAGCGGGAAGTGCCGGGGGTGGCGGTGTCCACAGATATTATCGTGGGCTTCCCAGGGGAAACGGAAGAACAGTTTGCCCGCGGGCTGGAATTTGTGGAGAAGATGAACTTCTCCCGCATGCATGTGTTCCCGTATTCTAAGCGCAGCGGCACGCCGGCGGCAGAGCGCAAGGACCAGATTCAGGAGACGGTGAAGAAGGAACGCGCGCACCGCATGCAGGAACTGGCAGCCCGCAAGACCGAGGAGTTCCATAAGAGCTTTTTGGGCAAGACCATGCGGGTGCTGTTTGAAACCAATACCGATGGTGTTACCGATGGGCTCACGGATAATTATATCCGCGTTTATACGGATGATGAAGTGACTTGCGGAGAGATTTATACCGTTGAGCTCTTGAAGTTGTATAAGGACGGTGTTTGGGGTAAGTTGACACCGCAGTGATAAGGCGCGCGGTGACCGGTAATGATTGCATTACAAATATGTGCTAAAACGCCCGGTGGCTGACAATACTTTTCCTCTGCTTATGCAGGCTTGCCTAACGCGACGGAAAAGCATTATCAGCCACCGGGCTTATTGCGTGTGTCACAATGATATGTTAAGGCGCCCGTGGGAACTGGTAATATTTTCCTTCGCCATAGACAGGTTTGTCAAAAGCTGCGGAAAACATCACCAACTTATATATTTTTGCAGGAGTTTGCTCGTTTGTGTAGAATTATGACTAACATTGAGAAAATTATTATTTGATATAAATGGAGAGGATGTTCTTAATGAAGGTTTTGGTCACAGGGGGGACTGGTCAGTTAGGGCATGATTGTGTCAATGAGTTCAAGTGCCGTGGCGTTGAGGTGCAGGGCGTGTCGAGCAAGGATTTTTCTCTGACCGATGGTGCGGCTGTGGAAAAATATATCAAGGAATATGCGCCGGATGTGGTGCTGCATGGTGCGGCTTATACGGCGGTGGATAAGGCTGAGGATGAACAGGAAAAGTGTATGGCGGTCAATGCAGAAGGGTCGCGCCATATTGCCAAGGCCTGTGCTGAAATCGGTGCCAAGATGATTTATATTAGCACGGATTATGTCTTTCCCGGGGAGGGGGAAGAACCTTATGAACCTGCTGATGATAAGGGTCCGCAGAATGTTTACGGCAAGTCGAAGTTGCTCGGCGAACAGGCTGTGCAGGAACTCTTGCAGAAATATTTTATCGTCCGCATTTCGTGGGTGTTCGGTATTAACGGCAAGAACTTTATCCGCACGATGCTGAACCTTGCTAAGACCCACAAGGAACTCACCGTGGTCGGCGACCAGATTGGTTCGCCCACATACACGCGGGATTTGGCGGTGCTGTTGGCTGACATGGCAGCCACGGAAAAATACGGCGTCTATCATGCGACCAATGAAGGTTTCTGCTCCTGGGCTGAATTTGCCGCGGAAGTTTTTCGTCAGGCGGGCAGGGAAGTTACGGTTACGCCGGTGGATTCTTCGGCTTATCCGACCAAGGCCGTGCGGCCGAAAAATTCCCGCATGAGCAAGGCGGCGCTGGTCGAAGCTGGCTTTAAGCCATTGCCGCGCTGGCAGGATGCCGTGGGCAGATACCTTATCGAATTGCAGAGTGAAGCTGCCAATTTGGCATAATTTGCAAATTGCCGTTGTATTTGTGTGGAATTTATGATAAACTATGACCTGTTAATGTGTAAATGCGTTGATGAAGACAGTAACCTCTGAAAGAAATCTTTAGCGAGCCGGGGCAGGTGCAAGCCGGTAGAGAGTATTAGGGGGCGAAAATCACTTCGGAGCAGCGGGCTGAAATTCCTTTTGGGAGGCAGTAAGCTTCGCCGGTATTCCCCGTTACGGAATAGCGTATGATGGTACGTGAAAAATAGGTGGTTTATAAGTGTAGGTATACCTGCATCCTGTTTTTGGGGTGCAGGCTTTTTTACTAGGAAATCTTAGTGAGTCAAGTCCGCAGGACGCAGAATCAGTTAGATTTCATGTAAGGGCTGATGAAAAATCGGGAGATTTTTCATCTTGCTTGTTTTTGGAGGAGGAGTTCGTTTGTACAGCAAGGTTGACACCAATTTGAACTTCGTGGACAGAGAAAAGGAAGTTCTGGATTTCTGGAAGAAGAATAACATCGCGCAGAAGGCGATTGACCAGCGTGAAGGCTGCGATACCTTTACGTTCTATGATGGCCCACCGACGGCTAACGGTAAGCCGCATATCGGTCACGTGCTGACGCGTGTTATCAAGGATATGCTGCCGCGCTACCAGTCCATGAAGGGCAAGAAAGTTCTGCGCAAGGCTGGCTGGGATACGCACGGCCTGCCGGTAGAGCTCGAAGTCGAAAAACTTGTGGGCATCAACGGCAAGGAACAGATTGAAGAATACGGCATCGAGCCGTTCATCAAGAAGTGCCGTGAATCCGTTTGGAAGTACAAGGGCATGTGGGAAGAATTCTCCGATGTCGTTGGCTTCTGGGCTGATATGGAGCATCCCTACATCACCTACGAAAATGACTTCATTGAATCCGAATGGTGGGCACTCAAGGAAATCTGGAAGAAGGGCCTGCTCTACAAGGGCCATAAGGTCGTTCCCTACTGCCCGCGCTGCGGCACACCGCTGTCTTCCCACGAAGTAGCCCAGGGCTATAAGGACGTCAAAGAGCGTTCCGCCATGGTTAAGTTCAAGGTTAAAGACGAAGATGCTTACTTCCTCGCTTGGACGACGACGCCCTGGACGCTGCCCTCGAACCTCGGCCTCTGCGTAAATCCGGAAGTGGATTATGTAAAAATTAAGGTTGACGGCACGGTTTACTACATGGCCGAAGCTCTCGTGGATACGGTCTTTGAAGGTGTCGAAGGCGAGCGCGAAGTCCTCGAAAAGTACAAGGGCAAGGACCTCGAATACCGCGAATATGAACCGCTCTATGACTATGCTGTCGGCAAACTCAAGAAAAAGGCATTCTTCGTGGTCTGCGATGACTATGTTACGACTTCCGATGGTACGGGTATCGTTCATATCGCCCCGGCCTTCGGTGAGGACGATAACCGCGTCTGCCGCAAGTACGATATGCCGTTCGTGCAGTTCGTCAACAACAAGGGCGAAATGACGGAAGAAACCGACTGGGCTGGCGTATTTGTAAAAGATGCTGACCCGCTGATTATCGACGACCTCAAAAAGAGCGGCAAGCTCTTCAAGGCACCGAAGTTTGAGCACAGCTATCCGCACTGCTGGCGCTGCGACACGCCGCTCATCTACTATGCGCGTGAAACCTGGTTCATCAAGATGACGGATGTCAAAGACAAGCTGATTGCCAACAACAACAAGGTCAACTGGATTCCGAAATCCATCGGCGAAGGCCGTTTCGGTGACTGGCTCGAACATGTACAGGATTGGGGCCTGTCCCGTAACCGTTACTGGGGTACGCCGCTGCCGGTTTGGGAATGCGAATGCGGTCATCAGCACACGATTGGCTCCATTGCTGAACTCAAGGAAATGAGCGACAACTGCCCGGATGATATCGAACTGCACCGTCCGTACATCGATGCCGTGACCATCAAATGCCCGGAATGCGGTAAGGAAATGCACCGTGTACCGGAAGTTATCGACTGCTGGTTCGACTCCGGTTCCATGCCGTTTGCCCAGTGGCACTATCCGTTTGAGAACAAGGACATCTTCGAGAAGCGCTTCCCGGCAGATTTCATCTCCGAAGCCGTTGACCAGACCCGCGGCTGGTTCTACTCGCTGATTGCCATCTCCACGCTGCTCTTTGATGAAGCACCGTACAAGAACGTCATCGTGCTCGGCCATGTACAGGATAAGGACGGCCGCAAGATGAGTAAGTCTAAGGGCAACGCTGTTGACCCCATGCAGGCACTCGGCCAGCATGGCGCTGACGCTATCCGCTGGTACTTCTACGAAAACAGTGCGCCGTGGCTGCCGAACCGCTTCCATGATGATGCAGTGCAGGAAGGTCAGCGCAAGTTCATGGGCACGCTCTGGAATACCTATGCGTTCTTCGTGCTCTATGCTAACATCGACAACTTCGATGCCACGAAGTACACGCTCGACTACGACAAGCTGCCGGTCATGGATAAATGGGTGCTGAGCCGCTTAAATACCATGGTCAAGGAAGTGGACAGCGACCTTGCAAATTACAAGGTTACCGAAGCTGCAAAGGCTTTGCAGGCCTTCACGGACGAACTGTCCAACTGGTATGTGCGCCGCAGCCGTGCCCGTTTCTGGGCCAAGGGCATGGAGCAGGATAAGATTAACGCTTACATGACCCTCTGGACGGCACTCGTAACCACGGCCAAAGCTGCCGCTCCCATGGTTCCGTTCATCACCGAATCCATCTACCGCAACCTCGTTTGCAGCATTGATAAGACGGCTCCGGAATCGGTTCATCTGGCCGATTATCCGACGGTCAACGAGGCCTGGATTGATGAAGAACTCGAAAAGAACATGGAACTCGTGCTCGAAATCGTTGTTCTTGGTCGTGCGTCCCGCAACGAAACCAACATCAAGAACCGCCAGCCGGTGGCCCATATGTATGTGAATGCAGAACGCGAACTCTCCGACTTCTTCAAGGAAATCGTGGCTGACGAACTCAACGTCAAGGAAGTTGTGTTCAAGGACGATATGGAAGAATATCTGACTTATAGCTTCAAGCCGAACTTCCGCGTGCTCGGCCCGAAGGTTGGCAAGCAGATTGGTGCCGTCAAGGCCGCTCTGGAAAAACTCAACGGGCATAAGGCCAAGGCTGAACTCGATGCCACGGGCAAACTCGTCGTGGCTCTGCCGGATGGCGAAGTGACGCTCACGACCGAAGATGTGGAAGTTTCCATGGCGCAGACCGAAGGCTTCAACTGCCAGCGTTATAACGGCGTAACCATTGCGCTCGACACCACGCTGACGGAAGAACTTTTAGAAGAAGGTTTCGTTCGCGAAATCATCAGCAAGGTACAGACCATGCGTAAGGAAAATGGCTTTGAAGTCACCGACCATATCAAAGTCAGCCTGTCCGGCAATGAAAAACTGCAGGCCATTGTGGCGAAGAATGAGGACTATCTCAAAGAAATTACCCTCGCTGACGAAGTAAATTATGGAAAACTTTCCGGCAACGAGAAGGAATGGAACATCAACGGCGAGAATATTATAATTGCGGTAGAATAATGTTATGGAACATAGCAAACAGGATCACCACGAACATGAACATACCCATGTGCTGGCAGACGGCACAGTCGTAACACATTCCCATGGGCCGGGCCATGGTCACACCCATAGCCATGCCCATACCAAAGCAGTGCTGAACCGCATGTCCCGGCTTATCGGCCACCTGGAGTCCATCAAGACCATGGTGGAGGACGGCCGTGACTGCAGCGAGGTACTGATTCAGCTGTCGGCGGTCAAAAGCGCCATTAACGGAGTCAGCAAGATTATCCTCAAGGACCATATGGAACACTGCATTGTGGATGCCGTGCGGGATAACGACCAGGAGGCTCTGGAACAGTTGAATAAGGCGATTGATCAGTTTATCAAGTAAGGATGAAGCCATAGGTGTTGTAGAAGGGAAGCGAGCTGTATGGAGCAGTTGGACATCAAGCAGGTATTCGGTGATGCAGGTGTTGATTACAACAAAGGATTGGAACGCTTTATGGGAAACGTGGCCTTGTACCACAAATTTTTGCTGAAATTCTTAGGGGATGGCTCCTTTGCCCACTTCCAGGAAAGTTTTGCTGCAGGCAATTTGGAAACAGCGGGCAAGCATGTCCATACCTTAAAAGGGACGGCAGGAAATCTCAGCCTTATGCGGCTTTTTGCTGCGGCTGATGAAATGGTGCAGGCTGTTCGGGCTGGTAAGAACTGTGATGAACTAGAGCCTTTGGCTGTGCAGGTGGAAAAAGTTTATGAGGAAACCTGCAATGCCATTCGCTCAGCTTTGAGCGAATGAGTAAAACGGTTTACAAAGTTACACAAAAACCTTGCCAAATTAGACTCTTTGTGTTATTGTAGTATACGACACAAGGAAACGCGTAAATATTGTAAGCCGTTAAAGTAAATCCCTTCGTCTCCTTGTTTAAGGAGATGAAGGGATTTTTTTTGATATGGAGGGGAAAGCCGATGAAGAATTATCAGAAATACAGCAAAGGATATTTCATGCCGCCGGAGATTGACCTGGAATGGGCAAAGAAGGATGCTCCTGACAAGGCGCCGGTATGGTGCAGTGTGGATATGCGGGATGGCAATCAGGCCCTGATTATCCCCATGAACCTGGATGAAAAGCTGGAGTTCTACAAGATGCTGCTGAAAGTCGGCTTTAAGGAAATTGAGGTGGGCTTCCCGGCTGCTTCGGAAACGGAGTATGAATTCCTGCGCCGTCTGGTGGAAGATGACCTTATCCCGGATGATGTGACCATTCAGGTATTGACCCAGGCCCGCGAGCATATCATCCGCAAGACCTTCGAGGCGTTGAAAGGGGTCAAGAACGCCATCGTTCATGTCTATAATTCCACTTCGGTGGCGCAGCGTGAGCAGGTGTTCCGCAAGTCGAAGGAAGAAATCAAGCAGATTGCGGTGGAAGGAGCAAAGCTCCTCAAAGAGCTCACGGAAGAAGCCGGAGAAAACTATCGTTTTGAGTATTCGCCTGAATCCTTCACGGGCACGGAACCGGAATACGCTTTGGAAGTCTGCAATGCAGTGCTCGATGTATGGCAGCCTACGGCAGACCGTAAGGCCATCATCAATCTGCCGGTAACGGTGGAAATGTCCATGCCCCATGTCTATGCCATGCAGATTGCCTATATGAATAAGCATTTGAAATACCGCGACAATGTGGTGCTGTCCCTCCATCCCCACAATGACCGCGGCTGTGGCGTAGCCGATACGGAAATGGGGCTTTTGGCCGGCGCTGACCGGGTGGAAGGTACCCTGTTCGGCAATGGTGAGCGCACGGGCAATGTGGATATCGTTACCGTGGGTATGAATATGTTTGCCTTGGGCGTGGACCCGGGACTGGACTTTTCTAATATGTCCGAACTCGTGGATACCTACGAGCGCCTGACCCGCATGCAGGTCAGCTACCGCCAGCCCTATGCAGGCAAGCTGGTCTTTGCCGCCTTCTCCGGCTCCCATCAGGATGCCATTGCCAAGGGCATGAAGTGGAAGGCTGAGAAGAATCCCGACAAGTGGACGCTGCCCTATCTGTACATCGACCCGCAGGATGTGGGGCGCGAATACGATGGCGATGTCATCCGCATCAACAGCCAGTCCGGCAAGGGCGGCGTGGGCTTTATCATGGAGCAGAAGTACGGCATCGATATGCCCAAGAAGATGCGGGAGGATTTCGGTTACTGCGTAAAATCCGTTTCCGACCACAAGCACAAGGAACTTATGCCGGATGAAATCTATCAGATTTTCCAGCATGAATACGTCAATGTAGCAGAACCCTATGAACTGGTTGATTTCTTATTAAAGAAGGAACCGGACGGCACCCGTTCCGGCACCGTGGACATCAAGATAAACGGCCAGCCGGAAACCTTTGTCGCTAAGGGCAACGGCCGTCTGGATGCCGTGTCCAATGCCCTGCAGAAGAATCTGGGCATAGCGTACAAAGACCTTACCTATAGTGAGCACGCTCTCGAAATCGGCCAGCATTCCCGGGCCATTGCTTATATTGGCATCAAGAATGAAGCAGGTACCATCCATTGGGGGGCCGGCATGGATACGGATATTATCACCGCTTCCATTCAGGCGCTTTTCAGTGCTATTAATCGTATGCAGGCTGGCAAGTAAATACTATATGGTTTACATCTAGCTGCTAAGACGCCCGGTGACTGATAATACTTTCCCTCTGCTTATGCAGGCTTGCCTAACGCGACGGGAAAGCATTATCAGTCACCGGGCTTTGTGCGTAATTATAAAGAGAAATATTTTTTGCGGGGTATTGCGCCCCGCTTCTTCTTATGATATAATTTTTCGCGGTGTAAGAAAAAAGCATGGGTTACCGATATCTGCCCTGTGCCTCTTGGTATGGAGGTGGTGCAGAGGATGAGGAGCCCAGAAGAAAAAAACAGGAGGTGCACCAACATGGCAGTTATTTCCATGAAACAGTTACTTGAAGCAGGTGTTCATTTCGGACACCAGACCCGCCGTTGGAACCCGAAGATGGCTAAATACATCTTTACGGAGCGTAACGGTATCTACATCATCGACCTGCAGAAGACCGTTAAGAAGGTTGATGAAGCATACGCATTCCTGCGTGACGTTGCCGCTGAAGGCAAGAGCATCCTCTTCGTTGGTACGAAGAAGCAGGCTCAGGAAGCTATCAAAGAAGAAGCTCTCCGTGCTAACATGTTCTATGTCAACGAACGTTGGCTGGGCGGCATGATGACCAACTTCCAGACCATTCAGAAGCGTGTTAGCCGTCTGAAGGAACTCGAAGCTATGGAAGCTGATGGCACTTTCGAAGTTCTGACGAAGAAAGAAGTTCAGGGCCTCCGTCATGAAATGGAAAAGCTCGAAAAGTATCTCGGCGGTATCAAAGAAATGAACAAGCTCCCCGGTGCTCTGTTCGTAGTAGACCCGCGCAAAGAGCGCATCGCTGTTGCTGAAGCTCGTAAGCTCAACATTCCTATCGTTGCTATCGTTGACACGAACTGCGATCCGGATGAAGTTGACTACGTAATCCCGGGTAATGATGACGCTATCCGCGCTGTGAAACTGCTGACTGGCCGCATGGCTGATGCCATCATGGAAGGCCGTCAGGGTGAAGGCGGCGACGCTGAAGAAGCTGCCGCTGAGTAATTGATTACTCGCTCAAGGTAAAACTTATGGGGTAAGGGACTATTATCCCTTACCCTTTTATATTATTTGCGAATTTAGGGAGGAAATAATAAATGGCAATTACGGCTGCAATGGTTAAAGAACTGCGCGAAAAGACGGGCGCAGGCATGATGGACTGCAAGAAGGCTCTGACGGCTACCGATGGTGACGCTGCCAAGGCTGTTGACTGGCTCCGTGAAAAGGGCATTGCCAAAGCTGAAAAGAAGGCTGGCCGCGTAGCTGCTGAAGGTGCTGTAGGCGCTTTCGTTGCTGCTGATGGCAAGACGGGCTGCGTTGTTGAAATCAACTGCGAAACCGACTTTGCTGCTGGCAACGACCAGTTCAAAGAACTCCTGGCTAAGGTTGCTGAGCACATCGTTGCTACGAAGCCGGCTGACATGGACGCTCTGAACGACAGCGAAATCGAAGGCAAGAAGGTTTCCACGCTGATTACCGAAGCTACGGCTACCATCGGCGAAAAGATTTCCCTGCGTCGTTTCGCTTGCTACGAAACCGAAGGCCGTCTCGCCAGCTACATCCACATGGGCGGTAAAATCGGCGTTCTCGTTAACATGACGGGCGGCGACGAACAGCTCGGCAAGGACATCGCTATGCAGATCGCTGCAGCTGCTCCGATGGCTGTTGACCGTGATGGCGTTGATGCTTCCGCTCTCGAACACGAGAAGGAAGTTCTCCGCAAGCAGGCTGAAGAAGAAGGCAAACCGGCTAACATCATCGAACGCATGGTTGAAGGCCGTATCAACAAGTTCTACAAGGAAGTTTGCCTCAACGAACAGATCTTCGTTAAGGATTCCGAAAAGACCATCAAAGACGTTCTGGGCGACGTTAAGGTTACCGAATTCACCCGCTTCCAGCTGGGCGAAGGTATCGAAAAGAAGCAGGATGACTTCGCTGCCGAAGTTGCTGCTCAGCTCAAATAATTTAATTTAAGCATTACAACAGGCATCGCCGTGAAATTCTCCGGCGATGCCTGTTTTTCTTTTTTTATCGCACATAGCATAAGAAAGACCGTTATCGTGTTTTCCGTAACGTTTGAAGCGTAGCTTCTAAGTGAAGGAAAATACGATAACGGTCTTTCAGGTATTGATGATATTAAGCGAAGTACATGCTTTCGCTGATGGTGTTGGCGAGTTCTTCCTCGTTCATATCCTTGGTATCTTTCGGGGCAGCTTCATAGGCATCCATGCGTTTCTTGATGAACTGGGTGTCGATGTTGCCCGTGCGGAAGTAGGTATCCTTGAGAATTTTTTTGTGCAGGGAAACGGTGGTCTTGACGCCGTCAATGCGGAATTCCTTAAGGGCGCGTTCCATGATTTTGATGGCGTCACCACGGGTGCGGCCATGAACGATAATCTTGGCAATCATGGAATCGTAGTACGGCTCAATGGAAAGACCTGCCGTTACACCGGAGTCGAAACGGACACGCGGGCCGCTGGGTTCATGCAGGAACGTAATCTGTCCCGGGCAGGGCATGAAGTTGTTTTCCGGGTCTTCGGCGTTGATGCGGCATTCGATAGCGTGGCCAGTGAAATTCACATCTTCCTGGGTGATTTCCAGTGCTTCACCAGCGGCAATGCGAATCTGCGTGCGCACGAGGTCGATACCCGTGACGGCTTCGGTGATGCCATGCTCAACCTGAATGCGCGGGTTGATTTCCATGAAGTAGAATTCGTTGTTGGACAGGTCAAGCAGGAACTCAACCGTACCGATATTGGAGTAGTGAACGCTCTTAGCAGCCTTTACCGCCAGTCTGCCTACGCGGTTGCGCATATCCTGCGTGAGCGCGATGGACGGCGATTCTTCCAGGAGTTTCTGATTACGGCGCTGCAGGGAGCATTCACGTTCGCCCAGATGGAGAACTTCACCGTAGTTATCGGCCACAATCTGCACTTCGATATGGCGGGAGCGCTCGATATAATGCTCAAAGTAATATTTGGTCTTGGTAATGTCCACCAAGAGGTTCAGGATGTTCTTGAGGTCATTTTCGTCATGTGCTACGCACATGCCCTTGCCGCCGCCACCGGATACCGGCTTCAGGATAACGGGATAGCCGACTTCAGCGGCAACCTTGATGGCTTCCTCGTTGCTCGTCAGCGGGTCGCTGCCTTTTGCCATCGGAATGCCGGAGGGAGCGATAGAAGCGCGGGCGATGTCCTTGTCACCGACGAGGCGGATGGTTTCCGGCATGGGGCCAATCCAAGTGATGCCGGCTTCCGTTACCTGTTCGGCAAAGTCTGCATCTTCGGAGAGAAAACCATAACCGGGATGAATGGCATCGGCATGGGTTTCACGGGCAGCTTTGAGGATGGCCGGTTTATTGAGATAGCTTTCCAGAGCGTCTTCCGGGCCGACATTGACAGCCATATCGGCAAGTCTCACATGCAGGGCATTGGCATCGGCGTCAGAATAAACAGCCACGGTTTCAATGTCCAGTTCCTGGCAGGCACGGATAATGCGCACGGCGATTTCGCCACGGTTAGCAATTAAAATGCGTTTGAACATAGGATTACCTCCTAAAACTTTACAACTAGATTGGTATTATTGATGATTGTTGTATCATATTGTACAGCAACAGGTATTAAGACCTATTGCTAAACAACTATGGATTGAATTGTAGCACAATTTTATAGAAGGGTCAATAATAAAGTGAAGGTATCGAATCATTCCTGAAAAGAATAAAGAATCATGTATACAAGAAATTTTCATATTTTTGGTGTATAGTGTGATATTATAGAAAATAAGGATGGGCAGGAAGTGAGATTATGACGGAGATTGTTGAGGAGAAGCTAAAATTACTGCCGGATAAGCCCGGTGTATATATAATGAAGAATGCCGAGGGGCGTATTATCTATGTGGGCAAGGCCATTGTGTTGAAGAACCGGGTGCGGCAGTATTTTCAGTCCGGCAAGAACCACACGCCCAAAGTGCGGGCCATGGTTTCCCATATTGCGGATTTTGAAATCATCATGACCGCCTCGGAAGTGGAGGCCCTTATCTTAGAGTGCAATCTGATTAAGAAGCACCGGCCCCGTTATAATATCAGCCTCAAGGACGATAAAAGTTATCCCTATGTGAAGGTGACCTTGCAGGAGGATTTCCCGCGCGTGTTTATCACTCGCAGGATTCTGAAGGATGGAGCAAGGTACTTTGGCCCCTATACCAATGCCACGGCGGTACATGAGAGCCTTAAGCTTTTGCGGCGGCTTTTTCCTTTACGTACCTGTAAGCATTTGCAGGAACGGCCCTGTTTGGAGTATCATATTAAGCGGTGTCTGGCACCCTGCGCAGGCAAGGTCGAAAAGGGTGATTATGATGCCATGATTCGAGCGGTACTCTTGTTCTTGGAAGGCCGCACGGAAGATGTGGAGCGTGAATTGCAGCTGCGTATGGAGCAGGCGGCCGAGAACTTTCACTTTGAAATTGCGGCACGCCTGCGCGACCAGCTGCTCGCTGTGCGCAAGGTGGCCGAAAAGCAGAATATCGTCACCGGCTCTGGTGACCAGGATGCTATAGGGCTGGCCCGTTCCGAAATCGGCGTTGTCGTGCAGGTCTTTATGATTCGCGGCGGCAAGATGATTGGCCGGGAGCATTTCCTCTTGCAGGGCAGCGAGGATGAAAGCGACGGGCAGGTACTGGCGGCCTTCTTGCAGCAGTATTATCATCGGGCCACGTTTATTCCGCGGGAAATTCTTTTGCCGCTTGAAATTCCGCAGACGGAGCAGGAGCTATTGGAAAAATGGCTGTCGGCGAAGAAACAGAAAGCCAAAGTCCAACTCATCCTGCCCCAGCGTGGTACAAAAAAGGATATTGTGGATATGGCTGCCTCCAATGCGGAGAAATACCTCCATGATGAAGCGGCACGCATCAAGCAGGCCAATGACCAAACTTTGGGCGCAGTGGAGGAGCTGGGCCGTTATCTGGGGCTTCCAAAACCGCCCGACCGCATGGAATGTTTCGATATCTCCCATAATCAGGGTAGTGAAACGGTGGCGTCCATGGTGGTCTTTGAAGGCGGTTTGCCTAAGAAAAGCGATTATCGACGGTTTAAGATTCAGAGCACCGAGGGCAAGCCGGACGATTTTCTCTCCATGAGGGAGGTCACAACCCGCCGTTATGTGGATTTGCCGGAGGAAGAACTGCCGGATTTGATTATTATCGACGGCGGCAAGGGACAGCTTTCCTCGGCGTTGGAAATCATCCGCAATGTGGCGGGGCACATGCACGTACCTGTTGTGGGGCTGGCCAAGCAGTTTGAGCTCGTGTTCACCGAAGGAAATCCTGAGCCGGTGGTTTTGCCGCGCCATAGTCAGGCGCTCTATCTGATTCAGCGGATTCGTGATGAGGCGCACCGCTTTGCCATCACCTATCATCGCAAACTGCGGGGCAAGCGCAATCTGGTATCGGTGCTCGACCATATTGTCGGCATTGGGCCGAAACGGCGGCAGGCTCTTTGGAGTCACTTTGGCAGTATCAATAAGATTAAGGCGGCCACGGTGGAGGAGCTGGCTATGGCTCCTGGTATGAATAAGCCTGCGGCGGAAGCCGTGTATAATTTCTTCGCGGCTCAGGCAGAGTTAAGAGGTAAGTAAATTTTTATAGATGTGGATAGTGAGGATATAATGAAGAAAATTGATTTGCACGTACATTCTCTGGTGTCGGATGGCAGCTTTACGCCGGGAGAATTGGCTGTTCATGCCAAGGCGCAGGGACTGGCAGCCTTTGCGCTGACGGACCATGATGTGATTGCAGGCTCGGATGAGGCGGCAGCTGCAGCTGAAAAGGCCGGCGTGGAATTCATCAATGGCATGGAACTGACGGCAGATTTTCAGGGGCTTAAGATTCATGTGGTATGCTTGGGATTTGATGCGCATAATCCTGCCTTTCAGGCCATGTATAAGAAAATCCGTGCCATTAAGGAAGGGCGCATTGAGGATATCATCGAGTTTGTGCGCCGCAAGGGATTGGACATCAGTCTGGAAAAGGTACAGGAATTCACTTATAAAGGGCTTTTGGACCGCTATGCGGTAATGCGCTATCTGGTGTCCCTGCATCTTTACGACAGGGCCCAGCCGCTTTGGGATAATTACCTTGACCCGGCAGTGGTGGAGATGGGGCTGAATTTCAATATTACGGCGGAAGAGGCTCTGCCCATTATTCACGAGGCGGGCGGTATAACTTCTTTGGCACATTTCCATAAAAATATCGGGTTGGGAAGTTTGGACAACCGCCAGCAACAGGAACAGGCCATTGTGGAACTGCATCGTTTGGGGCTTGATGGTATGGAACGGTTCTACCCTAATTACTCTGCCGAAGATGAGGAGTTTGCGGCGCAGATGATTCAGAAATATGATTTGCTGCCTACGGGCGGGACGGATTTCCATGGGACGAACCGGCCCGGGATAGAGATGGGGACGGGAATGAATGGTAATATGGCCGTGCCCTATGAGTTTTTTCAGGAAGTCAAAGCGCGGCTTACGAAATAATTTTCTTAATTGGCAGGATTTATACTGAACTGGATAGAAGTTCCTAACTAATGACAGAGTGGTTGTGTGTACTTTTCTTTGATGCAAAGAAAAGTACCAAAAGAAACCTCAGCCTGAAATCCCATCACGGGATTTACGGCTGACGGCGCTCGTCCTTGAGCGCCGGGCAACGATATACATTTATGTGTTCGTGGTGGTAGGTGTTAGGAGGGCTTGTGATGAAGACTTGGGTTTGTACGGTTTGTGGATGGATTTATGATGAGGCGCAGGGCGACAGTGAGTATGATTTGGCTCCGGGTGTGGCTTTTGCGGATTTGCCGGAGGATTTTGTCTGCCCTCTGTGCGGTGTCGGCAAGGATATGTTTGAAGAACAATAGGATAGCTTTTTAGGGGAATGACCGGTCAGTTTTGACTGGTCATTTTTCTTGTTAGCAGGTCATAAGACTATTAAACAAATTTATGATAAGATAAAAAATAATAAAAATATTTGCCGCTTTTTGTTGATTTTTTCGTCCGACTTTGTTATAATTATCACGTAATGAATCATAAGTGTGATTCATAATTCATGGCATTCCGAAAGCGGTTTCTATTATAGTTATTTAGTTGGTTTCGGGAGTCGCTTTCTAATTCTAAGGAGGCATTTGATTATGAAGGTAACAGTTGTTGGTGCAGGTAACGTAGGCGCTACCGTAGCAAATGTGCTGGCAGTAAAGAATTTCTGCAGCGAAGTTATGCTGGTGGACATTAAGAAAGGTTTTGCTGAAGGCAAGGCTATGGACATCATGCAGACGGCACATCTTCTGAACTTTGACACCACGGTAACGGGCGTTACGGCTGAAATCGGTGACGAAAACGGCTATGCACCGACGGAAGGTTCCGATGTTGTGGTTGTTACTTCCGGTATGCCGCGTAAACCGGGCATGACTCGTGAAGAACTCATCGGCGTAAATGCAAAAATCGTCAAAGGTGTTGTTGACCAGGCGCTGAAATATTCTCCGAACGCTATCTTCATCATCATCTCCAACCCGATGGATGCTATGACGTTCCTGACGCTCAAAGATTCCAAGCTGCCGCGCAACCGCGTTCTCGGTCAGGGCGGTATGCTCGACAGCAGCCGTTTCCGTTATTTCCTGTCCAAGGCTCTGCAGGAAGCTGGCTATCCGGCAACTCCGACCGACATCGATGGCACGGTTATCGGCGGCCACAGCGACAAGACCATGGTTCCTCTGACGAGCCTGGCTACTTATCGTGGCATTCCTGTTACCCAGCTCCTTACGAAAGAACAGCTGGATGACGCTGTTGCTCAGACCAAGGTTGGCGGCGCTACGCTGACTGGCCTCCTCGGCACCTCCGCTTGGTATGCTCCGGGCGCTGCTGCTGCTGCAATGGTTGAAGCAATTGCTCTCGATGCCAAGAAACTCATGCCCTGCTGCGTATACCTCGATGGCGAATACGGTGAAAAAGACCTCTGCATCGGCGTACCCGTTATCCTCGGCAAGAACGGCATGGAAAAAATCGTTGAGTACAAGCTGGAAGGCGACGAAAAAGCTAAGTTTGATGAAAGCGTAGCTGCAGCCCGCAACACCAACTCCAAACTCGGCGATGCGCTGAAATAAGAAATTCAAGGCTGCCCCTTCGGGGGCAGTTTTTATTTTGTAAAACTATTAAGTTTCAGCTGTAGAAAGACGATATATACTGTGTAAGGCAGTTTGCGGAAAAGGAGGTGCTGCCATATGTTAGACCGGATTGAGCGCGTGGCCCGGGTAAAGGGCGTGGAGTCGGCTATTGACCGTTCATTTGAACGGAAGGAAGGCTATAATGAGTCCAAGAAAAACAAACAATCCTTTGAAAAAGCTCTGACAAAAGAAATGGACAAAGAAGTTCGTCCCGCTAATGAGGCAGGCCTCGGAGTTCCCAATGCCTACCGGCTGGAGCTCTCCGCGCGTCCTACCCAGTCCCTGTTTTATCGTGAGATGGTGGATATCAGCGATATTGAAGGGAAGATTAATACAACGGTATAACCATAGTCAAATAAATCTCCCTGTGCTAGAATAAGTACAGGGAGATTCTTTATGCAGGAGGAAAGATTCATTCATGCAAGATGATGTTTATTATATGCGAGAGGCGCTCAAAGAGGCACAAATTGCCTACGATTTGGAGGAAGTTCCCATCGGTGCCGTGCTGGTGGAAAATGAGACGGGCGAAATCGTAACGCGTGGGCACAATATGCGCGAAATCTGGCATGATGCCACGGCGCATGCCGAACTGATTGCCATACAGAATGCCTGCAGGGATTTGGGCCGCTGGCGCTTGTCCGGGCTGACCCTTTATGTCACCATTGAACCCTGCCCGATGTGTGCCGGTGCCATCGTCATGAGCCGTGTAGATCGGGTGGTTTACGGCAGTACCGACAGCCGGGCGGGAGCCTGCGAGTCCGTGTTTAATATTCCCGGCAATGAGCAGTTGAACCATCGCCCTGAGATTACAGCAGGCGTCCTGCAGGAGGAATGCGCGGGGATCATGAAGCGTTTCTTCAAGGAACGGCGGGATAAGAAGAAAAAAGAAAAGGCCATGCTAAGCAATGTTGACAAGTCAAATTGACTTGTCAATTTTTGTTTATATGAAAATAATTTGCGTATTTTGCATCGAAATGGTATTATGTAATTAAAATATGAAATAAATTTTCGCGTAATGAGGTGTGACATGAAAATATTGCCACAGATGGACAGGCCTGCATTCCGGCCTTCCAAGCTGGATCAAAAATTGCTGGCGTATCTGCGGGAGAATGCCGGAAAGGTGCCTCATATGACGATTTCTCAGCTGGCGGAGGCCTGTGGCACAGGGGAAGCGACGGTGACCCGCTTCGTCAAGAAGATGGGCTATGGCAGTCTGCAGCAGTTTAAGGTGGCACTGGCGGCCGAGCTTACGGAGAACAGCCGGAATTTTATCATCAACCGTGACATTGACGCGCATGAATCGGCATTGGTGACAGGCCGCAAGCTGCTCGAAGCGAATGTCAGCACGTTGGAGAGGACTTTGGCGGCCCTGCCGGAGGGACTGATTGAAAATTGTGCCCAGAAGCTGCTGGAGGCCAGAAGGATTCGGTTTATCGGCTTGGGCAATTCCGGTTTTACGGCACGGGATTCGGCGTATAAGTTCTACCGGATTGGCCTCGAAAGTGCGGGACTCGACAACAGTCACGATATGTTTATGATGGCGGCGCTAGCGGGCAAAGGGGATGTGATTGTGGCCGTGTCACAGTCTGGGCAGTCACCGGAACTTTTGCAGACATTACAGCTGGCACATAAGCAGGGAGCATATTGCATGCTGGTTACGGCTGATGGAGCAGCGGGGCAGCAGGAATTTATCGACGCCTGCATCATCTATGAAGCCAAGGAATCTCTGCTCGAAACCGGCTCTATCAAGGCGAAGCTGGCGCAGTTCTTCGTGATGGATTTGCTCTATACCCAGGTGGTCAAGAAGATGCCGGAGCAGGCTTTGGAAAATAAACGGCGTACAGCAGAGGCCGTGCGCATGTTAAATGGGGAGGAATAGTTATGCGTTTAATCGTTACCGATTCCTACGAAACGATGGGGATGGAGGCTGCCAATATTGTGGCGGGGCAGGTATACCTGAAGCCAAACAGTGTTTTGGGGCTGGCCACGGGCAGTACGCCTGTTTCCATGTATCAGCGGCTGGTGGCAGTTCACCAAAGTGTGGGGCTGGATTTTTCCGAGGTGACAACTTTTAACCTCGATGAATACATCGGCATGAGCCCGGACAATCCCCAAAGCTACCACTACTTCATGCAGGAAAATTTTTTCCGGCATATCAATATCCGTCCGGAAAATGTCTTTTTGCCCAACGGCATGGCAGAGGATATGGTGGCAGAAGGGGAACGCTACGAACAGTTGATTGAGTCCAGAGGGGGCATTGACCTGCAGGTGCTGGGCATTGGTCAGAATGCGCATATTGGCTTTAATGAGCCGGATTTGAAGTTTGCGGCTACCACGCATAAGGTCGAGCTGGACGAGGAAACCATTCAGGCCAATTCCCGCTTTTTCAAGAGTGCGGCGGAGGTGCCAAGGTATGCCATCAGCATGGGCATCAAGACGATTATGATGGCCGAACATGTCATTCTGTTGGCCAATGGCCGCAACAAGGCCGAAGCGGTGCGCAAGGCTGTTTGCGGGGATGTGACCCCGGAGGCTCCGGCTTCCATCCTGCAGCTGCACCGGGATGTGGTGGTTATCGTGGACAGGGAGGCGGCTGCTTTGCTGCCGCCCATTATCCGCGGTGTCAATATAACCTATAAAGAATGAAGGGAGCGATTGGATGAGTTTTTTGGCAGATGTGCAGGGAAAGCTCATTGTATCCTGTCAGGCTTTGCCCGATGAACCGCTGCACAGTTCGTTTATCATGGGACGCATGGCGCTGGCAGCTAAGGAAGGAGGGGCAGTGGCCATCCGGGCCCAGAGCAGTGATGATATCCGGGAAATCCAAAAGGTGACCGGCCTGCCGGTTATCGGTTTGGTCAAGCGGAATTATGAGGATTCCCCCATATACATCACGCCTACCATGGCCGAGGTGGAGGATTTGCTCACGACAGACTGTGAGATGATTGCGCTGGATATGACGGACAGAACACGGCCACATGGGGAAAAGCTGCCGGATTTGCTGGCTAGAATTCATGAAGGCGGCAGGCTGGTACTGGCGGATATTTCCACCTACGAGGAAGGCATGGCTGCGGCAAAATTGGGGGCAGATGCCATTTCGACCACTTTATCCGGCTATACGCCGTATTCGCCACAGCTTTCCGGCCCGGATGTGGAACTTGTGGCGGCATTGAGCCGGGATTTGGACATTCCGGTATTTGCCGAAGGCCGCATCAATGAGTCGGCGGATATTCAGCGGGTCATGGCGGCAGGTGCCTATGCACCGATTGTGGGCTCAGCCATTACGCGACCGCAGCTGATTACGGCAAGATTCGCGCAGGCTTTGTCTGTGTGAAGCATATAATTTTATAAGGGGGATTATTCATGGATTTGTTTGCACAGAATCAGGGGAGCAACAGTTCCTTGTTTGCTAAAGCACAGCGCTTTGGCAAGTCATTTATGCTGCCGATTGCGGTATTGCCGGCAGCGGGTATCTTGCTGGGGATTGGTGGGGCTTTGTCCAATCCCAATTCGGTGAAGGCGTATCCGTTCCTGGATATTGGCTGGCTGCAGAATGTGTTCACCATTATGGCGGCAGCAGGCAATGTGGTTTTTGCCAATCTGGCGATTCTGTTTGCCATCGGTATTGCGGTAGGTCTGGCCCGCTCCGATAAGGGGACGGCAGGACTGTCGGCAGCACTGGCACTGTTGGTTATGAATTCCACCATCAATGCTATGCTGAAGATTACGGGAACGCTGGCTAAGGATAATTTAGCCGGGGTCGGTCAGGGGATGGCCCTGGGCATTCAGACTTTGGAAACGGGTGTATTTGGCGGTGTAGCCGTAGGTATCATGACGTATTTATTGCATACCCGTTTCAACAAGATTGAACTGCCGCAGTTCTTAGGCTTTTTCGGTGGTTCGCGGTTCGTGCCTATCGTGACGTCCTTTTCCGCCATCTTTTTGGGCGTGGCCATGTTTGTGATTTGGCCGCATTTTCAGCAGCTGATTTTTGGCATGGGCGGTCTCGTGGAATCCACGGGTTATATCGGCACGTTGATTTATGGTTTCGTGCTGCGTATGCTTGGCCCGTTCGGTCTGCATCACATCTTCTATCTTCCCTTCTGGACCACGGCTCTGGGCGGCGCGGAAGTCATTCAGGGTCAGCTGGTGGAAGGAACGCAGCGGATTTTCTTTGCCCAGCTTGGTGACCCGAATACGACGCAGTATTACATCGGCATTTCCCGGTTTATGTCCGGCCGTTTCATCACTATGATGTTTGGTCTTTTGGGTGCCTGCCTGGCTATGTATCATACGGCAAAACCGGAGAAGAAAAAACTGGTGGGCGGCCTCCTGCTGTCGGCTGGTCTGACTTCCTTCCTTACGGGCATCACGGAACCCATCGAGTTCTCTTTCCTGTTTGTGGCACCGATGCTCTATGTTCTCCATGCCTTCTTTGATGGCTGTGCCTTCATGCTCGCGCATATCCTGCAGATTACTGTCGGCCAGACTTTCTCCGGCGGCTGCATCGATTTGATTCTGTTTGGTATCCTGCAGGGGGCAGACAAGACCAACTGGATTTACATTCCCATGGTGGGCATTCCCTGGTTCTTCCTCTATTACTTCTCCTTCAAGTACCTGATTCTGAAGTTTGACTTCAAGACGTTGGGCCGCGAAGATGAGGATGAAGTGCTGGAAGCAGCCGACATTCAGAAGGTGGCCGGCCATAAGGATGCAGAGCGCACAGAATTAATCATCAATGGCTTAGGCGGCCGGGCCAACATTGTGGAATTGGATTGCTGTGCAACCCGTCTGCGCGTCACCGTTAAGGACGGCAGTAAGGTCAGTGAACGCATGCTCAAAGAAAGCGGCTGCCGCGGTGTCCTGCAGAGTGGCACTGGCGTTCAAGTCATCTACGGCCCGCAGGTAACGGTTATTAAAAATGAACTGGAAGAAGTATTGAGCTTTTGACCGGTCAATGAATAGACGTGGAAAAGACTGCGAAAAAGACTGTTAATAAAGCAATATTATAACAAAAAGCCCGGTATAACTGTTTCTGGAGCGTTTGAAGCGCAGCTTCTCAGTGGAAGAAACAGTTATACCGGGCTTTTATTATGGAATGGACAATATTATCGAATCAATGGTGGTATTTTATATATCCCAATGCAGCATATCCGGATTCGGCGTTGCTTTATCCACTTCGGTCAGAATCCACGCCGCATTATCATGGGTAGCGGCAAAGGCTTTTTCGAGCCCTGCCTGATATTTTTCGGGAATTTCCATGGCGTGAATGGCCATGTGCATATAATCCTTGGCCACGAGCGTTACACCGCGGGTAGCGGCCAGCTGAGCCTTGAAGCGGTAGCCGTAATAGAGGTAGCTGTTGTGCTCGATGGGAATGTCCTTATAGGCCTCGATGCGCTCATCGACTTCCTTTTCAGCATCGGCGGTGAGGTTCATCTTGTGCATGAGGTTCCAGCGGTCAGCCCAAAGCTCGCCGCGCAGGATGTACTTGTAGAGAAAATCAGTGCCTTCGGCAGCTTCAATCGCTTGATTGATATGGGAGAGGGCTTCGTCAAACTTCCCCTGTTCCTTTTCCAAGGCGCTTAACTTCTGCAGGGCAAAGGCGTATTCTTCGACTTCTTCGCTGTTTTCTTCATTATAATTAGCTTCGACCACGCTGTGGAAAAGTTCGCTGGCTTCGTCCTTCTTGTCGATTTCGTCCATGGCGAGGAAGTGGGCAAGTCTGGCCCGTGCCCGCCAACTGTCCATGCCACCGGCAAAGAGATTTTCGGGCGGATGAGCCTTGGAGTCCATTACGAGATGTACCAATTTATGAAATTCATTCTGTGTCATATTGCAATCCTCCTGCATTTATCATGTTTCCTATTATACATGAAATCGGAGAAGAAAACTAGAATTAAAGTCAAAAAGTCAGAAATAGTATTTGACTTTTTGACTTTATCCTGTATAATAAGGGTAAAGATGATGTTGGTAATAACCGCGAAGTTACGGAGGAAATATTATGGGACAGGAAAAATACACCGCAAAAACCATGGCGGCTTTGCAGGCTGCCCAACAGATGGCGGCGATGCGCTACCATCAGGAAATCACATCCCTGCATGTGCTGTTGGCACTGGCTAAGGAACCGGAAGGACTTTTGACGGATATCTTTAATGAGTGCAAGACGGATTTGCCGATGCTCAAAGCCCGTTTGGAACAGGAACTGGGCAAGATTCCGAGCGTCCGGGGCACAGACCGCCTTTCCATGGGCATGGATATGGTGCGCGTACTGGCGCGGGCCGAGGAATTTGCCAAGTCCATGAAGGACGATTACCTTTCCACGGAACATCTGCTCTTAGGCTTGGCCGAAGATGGCAGCAGTGATGTGCAGTCCATCTGCAAGGAGTTCAAGCTGACCAAGAGCAATATTCAGGGCGCCATCAAAAAGTACCGCAAGCAGAATGTCACGAGCGAAAATCCCGAGGAAGGCTATAAATCGCTGGAAAAATTTGGCCGTGATTTGACGGCAGCTGCGCGGCAGGGCAAGCTTGACCCGGTGATTGGCCGTGACGAGGAAATCCGCCGCACGATTGAAATTCTCTCCCGCCGCACGAAGAATAACCCTGTGTTGATTGGTGAACCGGGCGTAGGCAAGACGGCGATTGTTGAAGGTCTTGCCCGCCGTATTGTGGCCGGGGATGTGCCGGAATCGCTGAAAAACAAGACCCTCTATTCGCTCGATATGGGTTCTTTGATTGCCGGTGCGAAATTCCGTGGCGAATTCGAGGAACGCTTGAAGGCGGTACTCAATGAAATCGTCAAATCCGATGGTCAAATTCTGCTCTTTATCGACGAGGTGCATACGGTTGTCGGTGCCGGTGCCGCCGAAGGCGCTATGGACGCGGGCAACCTTTTGAAGCCCATGATGGCCCGCGGGGAACTGCGCTGCATCGGTGCGACAACCCTCAATGAATACCGCAAGTATATCGAAAAGGATACGGCGTTGGAGCGCCGCTTCCAGCCGGTCATGGTCGGCCAGCCCAGCGTGGAAGATACGATTTCCATTCTGCGCGGGCTCAAAGAACGCTATGAAGTACATCATGGCGTGCGCATCCGCGATGCGGCTCTGGTATCGGCAGCGGTCCTCTCTGATCGCTATATCTCCGACCGTTTCCTGCCGGATAAGGCCATTGACCTTGTGGATGAAGCAGCCGCCAAGCTGCGTACGGAAATCGAATCCATGCCGGCACCGATTGACGAAATCCGCCGCAAAATCATGCAGCTTGAAATCGAAGAACAGGCCTTGAAGAAGGAAACCGACGCGGCATCCAAAGAAAAACTTGCGGAAATTACCGCAGAAAAAGCCGATTTGCAGGCACAGGAAAACACGCTCAAAGCAAAATGGGACAGCGAAAAGCAGGCCATTTTGCGCGTGCGGGCCATCAAGAAGGAAATCGACGAGGTCAACAGTCAGATGGAAAGCGCGGAACGCGCCTATGACCTCAACCGCCTGTCGGAACTCAAATACGGCAAGCTTCCGCAGCTGCAGCAGCAGTTAAAAGAGGAAGAAGAAAAGATTGCCGCCCGCGCCCAGGGCGAAACCCTGCTCAAAGAAGAAGTGGGCGAGGAAGATATCGCCAAGGTCATCAGCCGCTGGACGGGCATTCCCGTCAGCAAGATGCTCACGGGCGAACGGGAAAAACTCATTCATCTGGAAGATGTGCTCCATGAGCGGGTAGTCGGTCAGGATGAAGCGGTCAAAGCCGTCAGCGAAGCCATTCTGCGTGCCCGCGCGGGCATCAAGGACCCCAACCGCCCGATTGGTTCCTTTATCTTCCTTGGGCCGACGGGCGTAGGTAAGACGGAGCTGGCCAAGACGCTAGCCGAAGCGCTCTTTGATGATGAGCGCAGCATGATTCGTATTGATATGAGCGAATACATGGAAAAACACAGCGTGGCCCGTCTTATCGGTGCGCCTCCGGGATATGTGGGTTATGATGAAGGCGGCCAGCTCACCGAAGCAGTGCGCCGCCGTCCGTATAGCGTAATCCTGCTCGATGAAATCGAAAAGGCACACCGTGATGTGTTCAATGTGCTGCTGCAGATTCTCGATGATGGCCGCCTGACTGATGGCAAGGGCCGCGTGGTGAACTTCAAGAATACGGTCATCATTATGACCAGTAACTTGGGCTCTCACGAAATTCTCAACAAGGATTATGAAGAAGCCCAGACGGCGGTCAAGGATATCCTCAAGGATTACTTCCGTCCGGAATTCCTGAACCGTGTGGATGATATCATTGTGTTCAAGGCACTGGCCAAGGAACAGGTGAAGAATATTGCCGGGATTCTGCTGAAAGCTCTGGGCGAGCGGCTTGAACACCAGGTCAAAATCACCTTGGGTTGGAATGAAGATGCCCTTACGGCGCTGGCCGAGCAGGGCTTTGACCCCAACTTTGGTGCCCGCCCCTTGCGCCGACTCTTGGTACATACCGTCGAAACGGCTCTTTCCAAGGCCATTATCCGCGGGGATGTGCAGGAAGGCGATACGGTGAATATCGGCTTTGCTAATGGTGAGTTTACCTTTACAACGGCATAAGAAAATTTTGTTGAGGCTGTCCATAAAAATGGGCGGCCTCATTTACATCTCAGCAAAATGATGATACTATAAGAAATAGTTTTGAAAATGGAGGAGTGGGAGTGAAATTGACCTGGCTGCATAATATGGCAAGTGAATTTTTCACCGTTGCTTTTTTTAAGTTCCTCGTAGTGGGGGTCATTAACACCTTTGACTGTTCGCTGTTTGCCATGCTGTTGATGATGCTCAGCATAGATGGCAATCTGGCTTTTAACCTTGGGTATCTTCTGAGTAATATGCTGGCTTATGCCCTGAACAGCTGGTGGATTTTCCCAGAACCACTGTCCTGGCGGCGGTATGTGAAATTTATGATTTCCTATATACCAAATGCTGTTATCGAGAACGTAATTGTGGTCGTGTTCTATAACTGGCTGGGTGCGCCGCCTTTGGTGAGCTTCCTGCTGGCGGCAGTTTTGGGGATGCCGGTGACTTATATTTTGGTGAAATGGTTTGCCTTTGATCGGCGCTTTAGAGATTGAATAATATACGGAGAATTTAGAAAATTGGAGGACGTTGTATGAAGCAGGAGCATAAGGTAATAGTGGGGCTGACTTTAGCCTGGTTATTACTATATGTATTGGGGAATAATTTTTTGGTCATCACTGACCCGGTGGAAGGAAATTACGCAGAAACGGCCAGAGAAATGCTGGCTGCAGGCGATTATTTTTCACCGCAGATTTATGGCAATTATTGGTACGACAAGCCCATCATGTTCTATCTGGAATTGATTGCGGCGTTTAAGCTGTTTGGCTTATCGGATTTTTCGGCGCGTTTTTTCCCGGCCATCATGTCCTGGTGCGGCATTATGCTGACCTATTGGACCGGTAAACGCTTCTACAATCAGCGGACGGGTCTGTACGCTGCTGTACTGATGATGCTTTCCCTGGAATACTGGTATCTGGGGCATGCTGTCATCACGGATATGACGCTCTTTATCGCCGAGTCGGTATCGCTGATTGGCTTTTACATTGCCTATACAGAAAAGAATGTAAAATGGTATTATGCGGCTTTTGCAGCCTCCGGCATTGCGGTATTGACCAAGGGGCCTATCGGCCTGTGCCTGCCGGGACTTATCATCATGCTGTTTCTGCTCTGGCAGCGGGATTTCAAATTCCTGTTTAATCGTCACACGCTGGGCGGCTTTGTGCTGTTCTTTGCCGTTGTCAGCCTCTGGTATGTACCCATGTACCTGCAGCATGGCAGCGATTTTATTCTGACCTTCCTGGGCGTTCACAATGTGCTTCGGGCAACTGTTTCGGAACATCCGCGGGATGATGTTTGGTATTATTATACGCTGATTTTTATGGCAGGCTTTTTCCCTTGGTCCTTTGTCTTTGTGCCGGCAAAAATCAGACAGTGGTTTAAGAAACGTCCCTGCCTGCCGCAGATGCCCAGAGAGCGTTTCCTTTTACTCTGGGCCGTGACGGTATTTGTGGTTTTCCAGAGCTTTGCGACTAAATATGTCAGCTATACCTTTCCGTATATGATACCGGTCGCCCTGTTGATGGTGTCCTGGTTCCAGCAGCATACCAAATTCTTTACCCGTATGGCCGGTGCAATGGCCGTAACCTATGTGGCCTTGTTGTTCCTCGTGGCTGCGCCCATCATGCATGAGCGTTCTGCTCATGATATAGCTGTGATGGTGAAGCCGCATCTGACTGCTGATACGCAGGTGTACTGTTTTAACTGCGGCGAGCCCGCTTCCTTTGCGTTCTATACGGAGACGATACCCCGCCGCCTGGAAAGCAGGGAGCGCATCAATGCTAAGAAAAATAAAGAGATATCCTGGGATGCCAAGAATGTCATGTCCTTAACGGCTTATGACGAGGTTTCGGACGATAGCCCGGTAATGGTGATTACAGGCGGGAATAATTATGAAGCGTTGAAGAAAGCGATTCCGGGTCAGTGGCAATCGTTGGGGGCAGCTGGTGAATATCAGGTTTATTACCGGCCCGCAGCAAAGTGAAAGAAGATGTTAAGTAGCAATGAAAAAAGTATCGATTGTTGTACCAGTTTTTAACGAAGAAAAAAATCTGGTTCATTTTACGCAGGCTGTACATGAGGTAATGACGAAAACCAGCTATGCGTTTGAACTTATTTTTGTAGATGATGGTTCCAGTGATGACAGCAGCAAAATTCTGGATGAGTTGTCTGTGCAGTACGAACAGGTCAAACCGATTTTCCTGTCGCACAACTACGGCCATCAGATTGCCCTGACCTGCGGTTTGGATCATGCCAAAGGGGATGCGGTGATTACCATGGACGGGGACATGCAGCATCCGCCTGCACTCTTGCCGGTATTGCTGGGCAAGTGGGAGGAAGGCTATGAGGTCGTGCAGACCATCCGTGAAGCTACGGAAGGTGTCTCGTTCTTCAAGAAGCTCACGTCCAAGTATTATTACCGTTTCCTGAATATGATGTCGGAAACGAAGGTTTATCCTGGCGGTTCGGATTTCCGTCTGCTGGACAGAAAGGCTTGCGATGCACTCTGCCGCTACCGTGAACATGACCGTTTTATCCGCGGCATGGTTGGCACGCTGGGCTTTAAGCAGACCATTTTGCCCTTTACGGCGCCGGAACGCTTCGCCGGGGAATCCAAGTTCTCCGTGAAAAAAATGAGCAAGCTGGCCATGGATGGCATTTTGGGGTACTCTGTTGTTCCCCTGCGCCTTTCCTTCTATCTGGGCAGTGTGTTTGCCTTGTTCAGCATTTTGCTGCTGGGGCATGTGATTTGGGAATTTTTGCATGGCAACGTGGTTACCGGCTGGACTACCATTATGGTCTGTGTGGTTCTGTTCAGCGGTGTGCAGTTGATGATTCTCGGCATCATGGGCGAATATATCGGCCGTATCTTCAAAGAAGTGAAGAATCGTCCGTTATATTTGACGCGTGAAGAACGGGAGAAAACTGCCGGACAGGGAGAGTGAAGTGTAATGCAGCGTGGATTATTGCTGAATGCCGATGACTTTGGCAGACATTCGCTGATAAATGGCGCGGTGGAAAAAGGTGTAGCGGAAGGCTGCCTGCGTTCTGCCAGCTTGATGCCCGGAGAACCCTGCTTTTCTGAGGCAGTGGCGCTGGCCAAGAAATATCTCCAGTTGGGAGTGGGGATTCATTTTACGCTGGTGGATGGCAATCCCGTTTCGCCGGCAGGAGAAATTCCCACACTCGTTACGCCGGAGGGCAAATTCCTGCCGAATCACACGGCTTTTGTCAAAAAATATCTGCAGGGCGGGATTTCGCTGGCCGAGGTTCGCACAGAACTTACGGCACAGCTCGATAAGGTTTTAGCGGCGGGCATTACGCCCACCCATGCTGACAGTCATCAGCACATCCATATCCTGCCGGGAATTTTCCCTATCGTGTTGGATATACTGGAAGAACATGGCATCAAGCGGGTGCGCACGCCTAAGGTCAGCGGACGGCCGATGGATTTCTTCACAGGCGGATTGGGGCAGATTATTGGCCGCTGGGGCCTCTGGGGAATTTCCGCTTTTGGCAAACGGCAGGCCAAGGGGCGCGGCTTTGCGACCCCGGATTATTTTTCCGGCAAGGTGGCCGGGGATGCCGTGGATGAGGCTACGGTTTTATCTATTGTTGAGGAAATGCCGGCCGGCGTGACAGAGGTCATGCTGCATCCGGGATTGTCCAATAACGAACTCGTCAAATACAGTGGCTGGGAACATGACTACGAAGCCGAATATGCGGCCAGCTGCTCGCCTAAACTCAAGGCACTGCTGGACGAAAAAGGCATTGTTCCTGTAAACTATGCGGATATGGAGCGATAAAATTCCTTTCCTTATGTAATAGTAGTTCACTATTTATAAAAAATATGTTAAAATAATAGTGTTTCTGTGTTTAGGGAGTGAAAAGGATGCGCATAATTACCGGTTCGGCCCGTGGCTGCCGCTTGAAAACGCCCAAGGGGGCAGAGGTGACACGGCCTACGGCGGACAGGGTGAAGGAGTCGCTGTTTAATATCCTGGGGGCCATGGTTGCGGGACGGAAGGTACTGGATATCTTCGCCGGGACCGGGAATCTGGGCATTGAAGCCCTTTCGCGAGGCGCGCAGTCGGCGGTTTTTGTGGATAAAGCCACGGCGAAACTCATCGGTGAAAATCTGCAGCTGACCCGTCTGGCGGAAAAAGCGGTGGTGCGCAGCAGTGATGTGTTTGCAGAACTTTCCCGTCAGGGGGCAGGCAAGGCGGCGTTTTCGCTGATTTTCTGTGACCCTCCCTATCATAAGGGACTCTGGCAGCAGGCGCTTGCGCAGATTGACAAGTCAGTCGGCCTTATGGCAGAGAATGGAATTTTGGTGGTGGAGCACGGCGCTGATGAAAACGATGTGCCGCAGCTTGACCGGTTGAAATTGGTACATAACCGCCGCTATGGTCATACCACCCAACTGAGTTTCTTTCAATGGCGTTCTTATGTGGAAGCCGAGGAGGAAGAGGAATGAGAAGGGCGGTATGTTCGGGCAGTTTTGACCCGGTTACATTAGGACATGTGGATGTATTTGAGCGGGCCAGCCGCATGTTTGATGAATTGATCATCTGCGTGTTCCGCAATATCGATAAAAAAGGTTTTTTCTCAGTGGAAGAACGGGTGCGGCTTATCGAAGAAGCAACCGCTCATCTGAACAATGTAAGGGTGACTTCCTTTTCCAGTCTGATTACGGACTTTATGGTTCAGCAGGATGCCCACATTATTGTGCGGGGCGTGCGCTCGGTAAAAGATTTGGAATACGAGGAAAATGAGGCTTATATGATTAAGCATCTGAACCCGGAAATTGATACCGTCTTTCTGCTGACCCGGCCTGACCTTTCCTATGTGAGTTCGTCAGGGGTTCGGGAAGTGTTCCGCTTTGGCGGCAGTGTACATGGTTTGGTCCCGGCCTGTGTTGAGCAGGCGATGCAAGATAAAAAAGAGAAATGAGTATGGGGAAAGGAAGTAGCAGCTATGTCAGTACGCGAGACCTTGGACAAAATTGAGAATATGGTGGTGGGAGCTTCCCGCCTGCCCTTTACGGAGAAAACTCTTATTAACGATAACGAACTGGTGCATTATGTGGAGGAACTGCGCAACGATTTGCCCAAGGAACTCAACCGGGCTGATGAAATCATGCGCAACCATGACCAGATTATTCGCGAGGCGGAAGAAGAAGCCGAGGAAATCAAGCGCAAGGCGCGGGAATATGCAGAGAGCATCACTGAGGAGAGTGAGATTGTCAAGCAGTCCCGGGAAAAAGCACGGGCTATTGTCCAGCAGGCTCAGGATCAGGAAAAGGAAATCATGGAGCGCACGCAGGCGAATGCAACGCAGCTCCAGAGCAATGCGGATGCCTATGCTAATCAGGTATTTGATCAGCTGATTGGTCATGTAAATGGCACCTTCCAGGGGGTTCGTCAGGCAGAAGCAGGTCTGCAGCAGGCTTTGAACGTTCTGCAGCAGGCCAAGAATCAGATGAATCAGCAGGCTGCTCATCAGCAGGAACAGCATTTTATAGCTGAAGCAGAGTGAGTAATTATTTAGAATATAAGTATTATCCAGCTGCCGTGGCCGAATTATCGGTTGGGGCAGCTTTTTGTTTTATCTTGCAGGAATAATGGGGGAGAAGGCGAATAACCTCAAATAGAAGAACTGTTTGATATGAAGTGTATTGAGTAAAGGAGGTTTGTAACGTGGACAAAAGAGAATCTGAAGCGGCGGCGGTGAAAGCGGCGGAAGAAGCCTTTGACCGCAGGCGGCGAACCATTGGTTTGTTCGGCGCCCCCATACTGGCATTGCTGGTGTTTATGACACCCATTGACGGTTTGACTCTGGCCGCTCACAAATTGCTGGCCATCATGGTATTGGTTGCTCTTTGGTGGATCACGGAGCCGGTGCCGATTCCTGTTACTTCCCTTATCGGGCCGACGCTGGCGGTTATTACCGGCGTGGTGCCGGTGGGCACAGCTTTTGCAGCCTTTGCCAATTCCATGATTTTCCTGTTTATGGGCGGATTTATTCTGGCCAAGGCCATGATGACCCATGGACTGGACAAGCGCTTTGCTTACTGGCTGCTCTCCCGTGAATGGGTGGGCTCGAATCCCAAGCGGATTTTCCTCGCGGTCGGTTTGGCAGCGGCCCTTTGCTCCGGCTGGGTCAGCAACACGGCTACTGCGGCTATGATGTTCCCCATCTGTCTGGGTCTCTTAACTTCCATCAAGGAAATGTTCGCCGCCAATGGGCGGGAAATTCATCTCCATGAATACAAATACGCGACCGGACTTATGCTGATGACGGCTTACTCCTGCTCCATCGGCGGTGTTTTGACGCCCATTGGCACGCCGCCTAACCTCATCATGCTGGGCTTTTTGGATACCATGTGTGATATTCATGTTTCCTTCTTCCAGTGGATGACCTGGGGCCTTATTGCAATGGTTGTTTATTTTGTGATTGCCTATGTGGTGCTTTCTCATATGTTCCCCGCTGATGTGGATCGGATTGAAGGCGCGGATGTGTTTATCAGAACCAAGCGGGAGGAACTGGGGGGCTGGACCCGCGCGCAGAAAAATACACTGCTGGCTTTTGTTGTAGCTGTAACCCTCTGGATACTGCCGGGCTTTTTATCCATTGCCCTCGGCAGCACCGACCCCACGCTCAAAATGTATAACCGCCTGTTCCCGGAAGCCATTGCGGCTATGGCAGGTGCACTATTGCTGTTCCTGTTGCCGGTGAATTTCAAGGAACGCCAGTTCACTTTGAAATGGTCGGAAGCCATGCAGGGGATTGAATGGGGGACACTCATTCTCTTCGGCGGCGGTTTGGCCATGGGTGGTATGATGTACAAGACGGGCCTTTCCCAGTGGGTGGGCGACCTCATTGTCAGCTCCATGGGCGGCGCCCCCTCGGAAGTGGCCATGGTGGCGATCTTCTCGGTGATGGCTTTGCTTCTCTCGGAACTCACGAGCCATACGGCAGCGACCAACATGATTGGCCCGCTGGCGATTACGGCAGCCCTTTCGGCTGGCATCAGTCCAGTGCCGGTGTCCGTAGGTATTGCGCTGTCGGCATCTTTGGGCTTTATGCTGCCAGTATCTACACCACCTAACGCCATTGTTTACGCATCCGGTTACATTCCCATTACCAAGATGATCAAGACCGGTGTCTACATTGACTTTATCGGGATTGCCTGCGTGACGATTCCGCTGGCCATTTACTTTGTCAACTGGATTACGGGAATGTGAGGAGGAATAAAGCTATGCAAAATCAAACCCTTACAGAGAGCCTCGCGGCTTTCGACCCGGAAATATATGGGCTGCTGCAGGAAGAAATTCAAAAGCAGCGCTTTACGCTGTCGCTTCTGCCTACATCCAATGCGGTTTCTCCCTTTAGCGCATATTTGAAGGGCAGTATCTTCGGCAATGGCCAGCTGGATTATCATGCGGTACAGAGCCATATGAAGTTGGAGGATATTGCTGAGACGCGGGCGGCAAAACTTTTCGGCGCCGACCATGCCATCGTGCGCATTTCGGATATCGCCGCGGCTTCCCGTGTAGTATTTCAGGCCTTGGCTACGACCGGGGACACCATTCTGTCCTTCAATCGGCGCAAACTTGAACACTGCATCGGCGAACATCTGCAGTATGATTTTATCTCGTTTAGCATAGAGCCGGAAACGGAGCAGATAGATTTGGCCCGGGTGGAACAGCTGGCAAAAGCCCGCAAGCCCCGGCTGATTATCTATTCGCCTGTAAATTATCCCTTGCATTTGGATTATGCAAGACTTAAGGAAATTGCCAAGGCCGCAGGGGCGTATCTCTGGGTGGATATCGGCCAGAATGCCGGAGCTGTGGCCGCAGGATGTGCACCGTCACCTGTTCCCTATGCAGATGTGGTGACCCTGCCTACGGGCGATTCCCTGCAGGGGCCGCATAATGCGGTTATCCTCACCAGCAAGGAATTGGCGGACAATATGGATAAGGCCGTACTCGATACCGGTCACTCCATGGTGAAGAAAAATGTGCTGGCGGCTCTGGCTACTACTTTCCTCGAAGCGGGCAGTGAAGCGTTCAAGGCCTACTGCGAGCAGGTGCTCAAAAATGCCAAGGCGTTGGAAAAAGGCCTTCACGACGCAGGCGTCCGCACGCTTTGCGGAAATACGGAAAACCATCTGGTTCTGCCCTGCCTGCCGGAGGGAACGGCACCGGATGATATGGTGGGAAAATTGCGGGAGGCAGGTTTCCTGGTGAAGGGGGATACTATGCTGACCTCGGATGACGGGGTGACCTTCCCCATCCTGCGCCTTTCAGCCCTTGACCCCACGACCCGGGCCTTAAAGGAAACCTCCATGCAGGCCATCGGGAGAACCTTAGGCGAATTTATTCAGTCCAGTGGTGATGAAGCGGCGCAGAAGAAAGCTGCCACGCAGATTCGCGCGATACTGATGAATAAGCCGCTGTTCTCGGATGAATGGCTGCCGCAGAATATCAACCTCACGCCGGGCTATGGTCAGAAAGACCTCAATATCGCCCAGGAAGTGGAAGCGGAGAAAAAAGAAGCGCAGGCAGAACGCATGTGGAGTTTTTGGGACAATTAAGGATATTACAAGAGATGAAGAAAAAAGACATCGTAAAACTGTTGCAGGATTATAAGCAAGGAACATTGAGTGAAGAGGAAGCGGCGGCGAAGATTGCCGAAGTTCCTTTTGAGGAAATGCAGTTTGCGGAAATCGACCATCACCGGGAACTGCGGCAGGGGATGCCCGAGGTAATTTATGCCGCTGGTAAGACCCCGGAGCAGGTGCGGGATATCTTCGCCTCGCTTTACAGCCACAGCGACGGAAATCTGCTGGCTACACGGGCCAGCCGGGCGCATTATGACAAGGTGCTGGAAAAAGTTCCCGAGGCTGAGTATGACGAAACAGCGCGGCTTATCTATCTTGACCGGGACAGAAGTTTGCAGCGGGATGAGAACCATCAGATTTTGATTCTGACTGCCGGTACCAGTGATGTACCGGTGGCTGAGGAAGCGCGGCTTACAGCGTATCTTTTTGGCAATGTGGTTAAGACCTGCTATGACTGCGGAGTGGCGGGCATTCACCGCCTCTTTGCCCATCTGCCGGAGATTAAGGCGGCAAACGTCATTATCGTCATTGCCGGCATGGAAGGTGCTTTGGCCAGTGTGGTGGGCGGCCTTACGGATAAACCTGTCATTGCGGTGCCCACCAGTGTGGGCTATGGTGCTTCCTTCAAAGGGGTCGCGGCGCTGCTTTCTATGCTGAACAGCTGTGCCATGGGAGTTTCTGTGGTGAATATTGACAACGGCTTTGGTGCAGGTGCCTTGGCCAGCAAGATAAACAAGTTGAGGTGACTGTACTAAAATGAAGGCGTTGTATTTGGATTGCTTTGCCGGTATCAGCGGCAATATGTTTTTGGGAGCTTTGCTGCAGGCAGGGGTGCCTATAGCTTATCTGGAAAAAGAACTGGGCAAACTGCCCATGGCTGATGAGTTTAAGCTGGAAGTAAATGAAACTTCCCGTAACGGCATTCATGCCCTGTATGTTGATGTCATTCTGCTGAATGTCAAGGAACACCATCATGGTCATCGCAGGATGGCGGATATTCGCGAACTGCTGGAAAAATCCGCGCTGTCCATGGCGGTAAAACAGCAGGCTTTGTCTATCTTTGAAGTCATTGCTGAGGCGGAAGGAAAGGTGCACGGCAAGCCGGCAGAGGAAGTGGCCTTCCATGAAGTGGGAGCCGTGGATTCCATTGTCGATATTGTCGGGGCGGCTATTTGTCTGGACTATTTGGAAGTGGAGCGCATCTTCGTGTCCCGCCTGACTGTGGGCGGCGGCTTTGTCAAGTGTGCTCATGGCCTGCTGCCTGTACCTGCTCCAGCTGTAGCTGAGCTCTTAATGGGCTGGCAGACGGTCAAAGGCTCAGAGGAGAAGGAACTGGTAACGCCTACGGGGGCCGGTATCGTCCGGGCATTGGGGCTGTACAGTGAAAGCCTGCCCAAAGGTTTTGTGACGGAGTGCATTGGCTACGGGGCAGGCAGTCACGAGCTGAACATCCCCAACGTACTGCGGGTGTATCGTGGTGAGTACAACGGTGCCGTTGACAGTAAACTCGCCGTCATTGAAGTCAATATTGACGATATGAATCCCCAGATTTATGGCTATCTCTACGAAAAACTGCTGGCGGCAGGGGCACTCGATGTCTGGACGACGTCAATTTTCATGAAGAAGAATCGTCCAGCTCAGATGCTTTCGGTATTGGTGGATGAGGAAAAGCAGAATGCCTGCGTGGCCATTATCTTTGCGGAAACCACAAGCATTGGCCTGCGGATTATGCCTGTGGCCCAGCGCCTGGAGGCATCCCGTCATATTGCCAAGGTGGAGACAAAATACGGCGTGGTGAATTGTAAGGTCAGTGCCTGGGAAGGGAAGATTTGCAGTGTATCGCCGGAGTATGAGGATTGCAAGGCGCTGGCAGTCGAGAAGCAGGTGCCGCTGAAAGTTATCCAGCAAGAGGCGATGAAGGTTATTGATGAGCGGTTAGGTTAGCTCGTTTAGAAATTTCCCTAAAAAAACGACTTTTCATATTTGGAAAAATGACATAAGGTAGGCGGTTGACATGTCAAAAATTGACTTGTCAATCGCTCCTTTTTTTCTCCTACACACTTTTGGCTTTCGGGGATATAAAGAATAGAAAGCAAGATAACAACACGCTAAGATGTGAGGAGGAATATAAAATGGATAAGAAGCTTATGAACAAGATGGATGTTATGGAACTGGACATGGTAGCTGGCGGAATCATGAGTGTCAATCGTGATAAGCCCAATGCCCTTGAAATAGTTGGTGGCAAACTGGTAAAAGGAGTCAAAAAGGTCTTTACGGAAATAAAAAATACAGAGAGACCGGTAGATCGGCGTCCTGGTATCTTGCCAAATACGCCAGGGGCAAATAATAAGACAGCTGAAATACCTCCTGGGTTTGGGAATTACGGGACGCATCGTCCATAAAAATACCTGTTCCTGAATCCAGCAGTGCGAATATCTATGATACCCGGTTCGGTGTCTATGCAGGCTATCACAAAAATGCTGCCGATGCTTTTATCTATGCCGACTATGGCTGGGGCAGAAACAAACTGCAGCGTGGCAACGTCCAATTCAAGCGGGTGTGGTGATGGCGTGCCTCGAACCAATTTACTGCACTACGATATAAGGCATAGTTTCCAGATAAATCTCGAACGTGCGGGGCCAGGGAAAACTAAGTTCGACGGTCAAATCTTTGACGGTCAGGGTAAAATCTCCCTGTGGCGTATGAAAAATATTAGGCGCTAAGAATGATTTGCTGTGCTTATAGGCAGCCAGATGTTTTTGCATACTCTGCTGCAGCATATTATTGGCCCAGCGCCAGTTATGCTCCAAATCCAAATCGGCGGTGTTTTGATAGCCGGCCTTTTTCAGCGTATGGTTGATGGTATCGATATCCTCTTTGAGGTAGAAGTAATCTTCTAAGATACGGTTGTGCAGGAATTTCAGATTGCTGGCGGCAATGCCCAGAGCTTCTTTACGGCTTGGGGCATTTTTTTGTGCGTTGGTGTAGAGACTGGCGGTGGCTGCGGCTGTACCGATGGCGTTGCTGGCGGTGTTCCAGCCGGCGTAGGCGGTGAGGCTGTTTACGGGAAAATCCTTATCCAAGAGCAAAGGCAGCAGCGTTTCCTGAGCCGTGAAATGTTTGGAGAGGTCAACGAGAGCGACAGGTCTGCCCTGTGCGGTCAATTTTTGAAGCTCCTGCACATTGGTACTGCGTTTGCTCACCGTGTCTTTTTCGTAATCGTTAGCAGACAGGTAGAGGATGTAGTCCGCCGCAGCCGCATCACTGGTTTCCTGCCCGCCAATTAGGGCGATTTTTTCATGGGCGGTTTCCTGCATATCGATGGCCATATAGGGCATGATGGTATCAGGCGTTTCGGGGTGATTATAGGTGACATAGACATTAGGGGCGAAATGATTTTGTTCGTTGTGGAAGGCGGCCAGCATGGTCAGGGCGATTTCGTCAGCGCCGTGGGTCAGGATTACTTTATGGGATGGCAGATTTTCGGCTTTTATAAATTCCCGCAGATGGGCCTTTTCAATATTGGGGATGCTGTATTCCTCGCCATCATCCTGTCCTAAGACGAGTTTCGTCAGTACGCCCTCTTTGACGAGCGCGATGAGCTTCTTGTTGAGTTCCTCGTTCTCAGCGAAGTGGGCCAGATATTTTTCTTTGCTGGCGGGCGGGATAGCAGCTTCGAGCCGGGCAAGTTCAGTTTCATCGATAGCAAGGCCTGCGGCCTGACGTCCTTTCAAGCGGGAATAGGCCAGCAAATCCTTGCGTTCCTGATAGCCGTCAATGGTATCCTGTGGCGTCTGGCGGGGCAGGATGCTGAAGGCCAGCAGGGGGATGTTGGGATTATCGGCGTGCAGTTGACGCAGATACTTAATGAGTGCTTCCTGCTGGGCAGGTGGCGCTTCCTTTTCGCGGGCGGCGAGCAATCCGCCATAGAGAAGTTGGTCGATGGAGATAAGGGCAGCCTGCTGGCCTTTGATATTTTCTGCGAGCCAATGGCGCATGCCTATAGTATCGCCGGGGGCCGAGTAGTAGTCCTGCAGTTCCGTGGGCGGCGTAAGGACATGGAAGCCGGCAATGGCGCCGCCATCCACGACGAATTGTTTGCAGGGCGGGCGGCCATCCAGCGGCACGAGGATGATGTTTTTGTCAGGCACGTTGGCGCTCACCGTTTCTGCTGCAGAGGGAGCAGCGAAAGGATGGCTCAGATGCCATAGGCCCATGAAGAACAAAAGTATCAGCAGGGGGCGGATAAGGAATTTATAGTTCACGAATTTCTCCTTAATATAAAAAAACGATATGCTCTAAGTATAACATAAAGCATATCGTTTGAAATTACGGTGTCGGTATAAACCTGGCGATAAATGTATGGCCGGATTCGTACATGTCTTTGTGGAGTCTGGCCAGTGGTGCGAAGATGGGCGCATAGTTAAGGCGCATCTTGAAACGCATCAGGGTATGATTGGTGCAGCCAAAGATGGGAACACGGTCAAGGATGTAATGATTTTCCCCTTTGTCAGCCAGGCCAAAGTTTACGGTGAAGGCACCCTTATAGCCGGCCTTTTTCACCATCTGCTGCAGTTCTTCATCATAGGAGCCGCAGGGATAAGCCAGGAAGTTTACCTCTTTGTGCAAATGCCATTCCAGCGCTTTTTTGGAGCCGTCCAACTGGTTCCAAGTTTCTTCCGGGCTGGTGCTGTCCAACTGTTCATGGGAAAGGGTGTGGCTTTCAAAGTCGATAAAACCGCTTTCCTGCATTTCGTCCACCTGCGCCCAGGTGAGATAGTTAGGATAGGTGCCGATGAAATCGGAAATCAGGAAGATGGTTCCCCGCAGATTGTACTTTTGCAGAATGGGGAAAGCACAGCGATAATTGTCCGCATAACCATCGTCAAAGGTAATGATAACAGGCTTGTCGGGAAGGGCAGTACCGCTATCCCAGGCTGCAATCATTTCTTCCGGGGTAATGGTATGATAGCCATTGTCCGCCAAATACTTCATCTGGGCCTCGAATTGGTCCGTGTGAACTGTCAGGGCGTTTTCATCCCGGTCGTTTATCTGGTGATAGTTAAGAACCGGTACAGAATCCTTGGCGCTGTGCATGATATAAGCGCAGACGGCCAGTCCTGCCAGTATGAGAGCCAGCACCAACAGCGCCAACCTCTTTATCCATATTTTCATTTTGGACGACACATCCTTTGTTTCTTATTGCATACCGACTACTATATAACAATGAAGGGCCCTTGTCAATATAAAAGCCTTCCTCAAGAGGAAGGCTGCATCTTTAATTGAGTACCCGGCAGGCTCCGGCGTAGTGAGTTACGCGGTAGTCGCGGGAGAGGGAATCGTAGGCAATGCCGTAGGTGCTGGAAGCATGAATCATCTGTCCGTTGCCCACATAGATGCCGACATGGGAGATGTTCACGTAGTCACCGGCGAAGAAAACCAAATCCCCGGGCATGAGCTCGGCTTTGGAAATCGGCCGGCCGGCCGTGGCCTGAATGTCAGCGGTGCGGGGCAGATGAATGCCCTTCTGGGCGTAAACGTACTGGACAAAGCCCGAGCAGTCAAAGCCGTTGGGAGAAGAACCGCCCCAGACGTAAGGCACTCCAAGATATTGACGGGCCAGGCTGATGATACCGTTAGCCCCGGCAAAGTAGGATTTATGGCTGGTGGTTGGCAATGCGCGGTGGAGCAGTGCCTGATAGGAACTGCTGCCCAGCTCACCGTCAACGGCCAGATGGTTGTCGCGCTGGAATTCGGCGACAGCGGCTTTTGTGGCAGGACCGTAATCACCATCCACGGGTACATCATAGCCCTGACTGGCTAAAGCCTGTTGGATTTCAATAACTTCATTACCTGTGTCGCCGAGCTGGAAGCTGGCGGCCTCGGAAAGGGAACTAGAGCCAAAGAAGATTGCTGCTGCAGCGAGCAGACAGCACGGTTTTGTAAATCGCAAGTAAAAAACCTCCTTAACTTGTGAACACAAAGCTTAGCTGGAGGTAGTATACCATATTAGTAGCTAGCAGGTCAAATAGGTCATAAAAAATTAAAATTACTATGGCAAAATCTGAACAATGGCGTTATAATAGATTATTGTGTATTAACTTAGGATGACAGTATGGGCAATATATTAGGAAAAAGCTTAAAGGAGATTGTGCATTTTATGCAGAGAAATGAACTTTGCTGGTGTGGCAGCGGCAAGAAATATAAAAAATGCCACGCAGATTTTGATGAACGGATTAGCGAGATTAAGTATAACGCCTTCAAGGGACAGGTCAGACCGCCCAAGAAAATCATCAATAACAAGCATGATATTGAAATGATAAAAGCTGCCGGTGTAGTCAATGACGGCGCGCTGGATTTGGCGGCTTCACTGATTAAGCCGGGCGTGGATACGGCCACGATTGATGATGCGGTGCGTGAATTCATCGAATCCAGAGGGGGCTATCCTTCCTGCCTGAATTACGAAGGCTTTCCCAAGAGCTGCTGCATTTCCATCAATGAAGTGGTGTGCCATGGCATTCCTTCGAAAAAGACCATCCTCAAGGAAGGGGATATTGTCAATGTGGATATCACCACTACGCTGAATGGTTATTATGCAGATGCTTCCCGTATGTTTATGGTAGGGGAAGTATCGGAAGAAGCGGAACGTCTGGTGCGGGTCACCAAAGAGTGCATGGAACGAGGCATTGCTGCCGCTAAGCCATGGCACTTTTTGGGGGACATCAGCGCTGCCTGCGGAGACTACGCGCATGCCAACGGCTATTCGGTCGTGACGGATTTGGGCGGCCACGGCGTGGGCAAGGATTTCCATCTGGAACCCTTTGTGGCCCATGAAGGCGAAGCTGGCACAGGCATGCTGCTGGTGCCGGGCATGGTACTGACGGTAGAACCCATGATTAACCAGGGCAAGAAGACCGTGGTTGTTGACAGCAAGGACAACTGGACAGTGCGCACCAAGGACAACAAGCTCTCCGCTCAGTGGGAAAAGACGATTTTGATTACGGAAACAGGCACGGAGGTACTTTCGTCGTAATGACTATGTTCAAAGAACTGGGCATCTCCCAGGAAATATGCGAAACCTTGGCGAAAAAAGGAATTCGCGAGGCAACGCCGGTACAGGAAAAGGCCATTCCGCTGGCCAGGGCCGGTAAGGATGTTATCGTGCAGGCTCAGACCGGCACAGGCAAGACATTGGCTTTCCTGCTGCCCATTCTGGAAAAAATCAAGCCCCAGGCAGATGTGGCGCAGGCTTTGATTGTGGCTCCGACGCGGGAACTGGCCATTCAGGTGGCTAAGGTAGCTTCTATTGTCGGCGAAGCTGCAGGCATATCCTCGCTGGTTATTTACGGCGGGCAGGATATCGAACGCCAGAAGCAGAAACTGCGCCGCCATCCTCAGCTCATCATCGGCACGCCGGGACGTCTGCTGGACCATCTGCGCCGTCAGACCATCAACTTGAGCCATGTAAACAAGGTGGTTCTGGATGAAGCTGACGAAATGATGAAGCTGGGCTTTATCGAAGACGTAGAAGTATTATTGAAGGCTTCTGCTGCTGACCGTCAGTTTATGCTGTTCTCCGCTACCATGCCGCCGCGGGTCAAGGCACTGGCCGCACAGTATATGAAAGCACCGGAAAACATCCAAATCCAGAGCGAGCACATCACTTTGGATGCCATTGAGCAGGTAATTCTGGATACTACGGAAGAAAATAAGATTGACCGCCTCTGTGAGTGCATCAACAGCGATAATCCGTATCTGGCCATGGTATTCTGTCATACGAAACAGCGGGCACATATGGTCACGATGGCGCTGGCAGCCCGTGGGTATCTGGTGGACGAGCTTCATGGTGATTTGTCTCAGGTACAGCGTGCGCTTGTACTCAAGCGCTTCCGCAAGGCAGAACTGCAGATTCTCTGCGCTACGGATATTGCAGCCCGTGGTCTCGATATCGAAGGCGTGACCCATGTATTCAACTACGATATTCCCCATGATACGGAAAGCTATATCCACCGTATTGGCCGTACCGGACGGGCGGGGCAGGATGGCAAGGCCGTGACTTTCGTCAACGCCCGCCAGTATGATTTATTGCGCCGCATTGAAGCCGGCATCAAGAGCCGTATTCGCAAGGAGCATTCCGAGCGCCATCACAAGCGTCTGGAAAAGCAGGCGCAGATTATGCAGGAAATCAAGAAGGAACGCCAGGAGAAGAAGGCCAAGGCCAAACCTTTATCCAAATACGCCAACCGCAAAGGTGCTGCTCATAAGGGCAGAAATGACCGCAGCCGCCGGGCAAAAGTCAGAAATAAATCCAACGCCACTAAGCGTTCCCATATGGGCAAGCATTAACAGGCTGAAAATTTCATAATAAAGCAGGAAATCCCCCTTTTTAGTCGAATTTTTACCATTGTAGACTAAATAAAGGGGGATTTGTCATGATTGGTATCAAAAATGTGATTGCCGTGGTTTGCGGAGGGGGACCTGCTCCCGGCATTAACAGCGTTATCTCTGGTGTGGTTAATGAAGCCACCCGTCAGGGATGGGATGTTCTGGGCATGTATGACGGTTTTTCCCGTTTGGCTCGCGGTGAGAAGAATTATGTTCGTCTGGAACCGAAGAACATCAGCCGCATTCACCTGACCGGCGGCTGCATTCTCAAGATGTCCCGCTTCAATCCGACCAAGAAAGAATCGGATTTGCGCACGGTGGTGGAAACGCTGACGGAACTAGGTGTTACGCATCTCGTGACCATCGGCGGTGATGATACGGCATACAGCTCTGCTGCAGTTTCTGATTATGCCCGCAAGATGGGCCGCACCATCAATGTAGTGCATGTGCCGAAGACCATTGATAATGACCTGCCGCTGCCGGAGGGGATTCCGACATTCGGCTTTGAAACCGCCAGAGCATTCGGTACGCAGGAAGTAGAAAACCTGATGGAAGATGCCCGCACCACCAACAACCGCTGGTACTTCACCATCGCCATGGGCCGTACCGCAGGTCACTTGGCACTGGGCATGGGCCGCAGCGCCGGCGCAGCACTGACCATCATTCCGGAAGAATTCCCGGAAGACAAGATTCCCCTGCAGCAGGTGGTGGACATCATCACGGGTGCTATCGTGAAGCGTTACCTGACCGGCAAGAATTACGGCGTGGCTGTAATCGCGGAAGGCGTTATTGAAAAGATTGCACCGGAAGATTTCAAGAAGCTGGGGACGGTGGTCACTGACGAACATGGCCACATCCGCTACAGCGAACTCGACTTCGGTGAAATCCTCAAGCAGGCTGTACTGGCAGAAGTCAAGAAGCTGGGCATCAAGGTCAGCATCATCGATAAGGAAATCGGCTATGAACTGCGCTGCACGGCACCGATTGCTTACGATATCGACTATGCCCGTCAGCTGGGTTACTCCGCTGTACAGTTCCTGATGTCCGGCGACAGCGGCGCCCTGATTTCCATTCAGGATAACAAAGCCGTGCCCATGCGCTTCGAAGACATCAAGGACCCGGCTACCGGCAAGACCATGGTGCGCAAGGTCAATATCAACTCTGTTCATTATCAGATTGCCCGCGGCCTGATGATGCGCCTCGAAAAAGGCGATTTGGATGACCCGGGCCTGGCTAATGCTTACCGTATGGAACCGGCAGAGTTCAAGGAAAGATACAGCTATCTGTTCCCGGAAGAACAGGAAGTAACGGCTGAAGCATAAAAAAATCAAAAAAACTTAAAAAAGGGGGTTGACACCCTCTTTTTTTTGCTCTATAATCTTTTATTGTCAGCCGCCGATACGGCACAGCGATGAAGCGCGACAGCGCAACAGAGCGAAGGTTATCGCGGGGTGGAGCAGTCGGTAGCTCGTCGGGCTCATAACCCGAAGGTCACAGGTTCAAGTCCTGTCCCCGCAACCAATTTTATGTTTGACAAGGCTGACAGGTTATGATAAAGTAATCGCGGGATGGAGCAGTCGGTAGCTCGTCGGGCTCATAACCCGAAGGTCATAGGTTCAAGTCCTATTCCCGCAACCAAATGTTAATGTTGCTGATATAGCTCAGTCGGTAGAGCGTATCCTTGGTAAGGATAAGGTCACCAGTTCAATCCTGGTTATCAGCTCCATATATGGCGGCATAGCTCAGTTGGCTAGAGCATGCGGTTCATACCCGCAGTGTCAGGAGTTCAAATCTCTTTGCCGCCACCAAATTTACCAATGAACCCCTGTATCAGGGGTTTTATTTTATGTTTTATGTCGGTAAGAAAATTTTTGACTTGTCAAGGGTTTCTTGTTGACAGGCTTTTCCAAGTGTGCTAAATTGTATTAGTGACATTGTGAAAGAGTCATAGTTTCTGAGCGTAAGGGGTGTAAATAAGAGATGCGCAACAATATCACGTTGGAGTGCACGGAGTGCCATAGCCGTAACTACCGTACCAACAAGAACAAGAAGAACAACCCGGATCGTCTGGAGTTCAATAAGTACTGCAAGTTCTGCAAGAAACATACGACGCACAAAGAGACGAAATAATCGCTTCTAGCGGATTGAACGGAGATGTGAAGTAACTGTGAAGAAATTCATAGACGAAGTAATCGCCGAAATGAAAAAAGTATCATGGGCGACCAAAAAAGAACTGGTCAACTACACAATCGTGGTTGGCATCGCCGTAGCAATTGTCTGCGCGCTGATTTGGTTCTGTGATACCATCTTTGCAAGATTGTTCCACATCATTTTACGGTAAGCTAAGTGAGGGCAGCATGGCAAACGAAGAGATGAATCTGCGGCAGGACAATCCTGGCAGAGCATGGTATGTAGTGCATACCTATTCGGGCTATGAGAACAAGGTTAAGGCCAATCTCGAACGCCTGATTCATACGGCCAACATGAGCAACATGATTTTTAATGTTGTGGTTCCCGTTGAGGATGAGGTCGAAATCAAGGACGGCAAGAAAAAAGTCGTTCCGCGAAAAGTCTTCCCAGGCTACGTGCTGGTTGACATGATTGTCGATGAGCATTCCTGGTACGTTGTGCGCAACACTACCGGTGTTACCGGTTTCGTTGGTTCTGAAAAACACCCGATTCCGCTTACCGATGCTGAAGCGAAACGTATCTTGAAATCCATGGGCGAGGAAGAGCTCAAACCTGAACTCGATGTCGAGGTCGGGGATGTGGTTCGTATCAACTCGGGCGTTTTCGAGAACTACACGGGCACCATTACAGCTATCGATGCTGAAAAGGGCCGTCTCAAGGTTCTCGTCGAGGAAACCCCGATTGACCTTGGTTTCGATCAGGTAGAAGCTATCTGATTGAAACCGCGTAAATCCTTTTTGGGAGGTGAATATAAATGGCAAAGAAAGTTTCTAAGGTTGTAAAACTTCAGGTTGTTGCAGGTAAGGCTAATCCGGCTCCTCCGGTAGGTCCGGCACTTGGTCAGGCTGGTGTCAACATCATGGGGTTCTGTAAGGAATTCAACGAAAGAACCAAAGATAAGGCTGGTCTCATCATTCCGGTTGAAATCACGGTTTTCGAAGATAGATCCTTCACGTTCATCACGAAGACTCCGCCGGCTGCTGTACTTCTGAAGAAGGCTGCTAAGATCGACAAGGCTTCTGGCGAACCCAACAAGAACAAGGTAGCTAAGCTGCCGCGCGCTGAAGCAATGAAGATTGCAGAAAGCAAGATGGAAGACCTCAACGCTGCTGATATCGAGGCTGCTACTCGCATGATCGAGGGCACGGCTCGCAGCATGGGTATCGAAATCGTTGACTAATAAGTTCACGTTTCATCCCTGTGGGAGGCAATAACCGTTATTACCACGAGAGGAGAAAACTTACAATGGCTAAAGCTGGTAAGAAATATCAGGACGCTTGCAAGCTCGTTGAAGCTGGCAAGTTCTACACGGCTGCTGAAGCTATGGAACTCGTTAAGAAGACGGCTACGAAGAAGTTTGATGAAACCATCGAACTGCACGTACGTCTCGGCGTAGATCCGAAATATGCTGATCAGCAGGTACGTGGCGCTATGGTACTGCCGCACGGCACTGGTAAATCCAAGCGCGTACTCGTTTTCGCTAAGGGCGAAAAGGTTAAGGAAGCAGAAGCTGCAGGTGCAGACTTCGTTGGTTCCGATGAAATCGTCCAGAAGATCCAGGGCGGCTGGCTCGACTTCGATGTCGCAGTAGCTACTCCGGACATGATGGGCACTGTCGGTCGTCTTGGTAAGGTTCTCGGCCCCCGCGGCCTCATGCCGAACCCGAAACTGGGTACGGTTACCATGGACCTCACGAAGGCAGTATCCGAGATTAAAGCAGGTAAAGTCGAATACCGTACCGATAAGGCCGGTAACGTGCATTGCCCGATCGGCAAGGCATCTTTCGACGCTGAGAAGCTCCAGCAGAACTTCCAGGCCCTGATTGATACACTGAACCGCGTAAAACCGGCGGCTGCTAAAGGCCAGTACATGCGCTCCATCACGGTTAGCGCAACGATGGGCCCTGGCATCCCGGTGCAGCTCTAATCTTTTAGAGAAGGTTCAGAAACGAGGCTCCGGTCTCAGGAATGTAATGTTCCGACAACTGTATAACGATGGCTGTAGACAGCAGGTTTGATAATTTATCATCTAACGACAATTTGTCGCCTGCCGAGGCCGGAGCAGATGAACTTTGAAAATTCTACCTCCGGCGGACGCAGCCGGAGGTTTTTTTACAGGCTTTAATAAATCTCAAACAGGCAGGAGGTGTAATTAGAAAATGGCAAATCTGACGAAGAAACAGGCTATCGTTGCTGAACTTAAGGATCAGCTGACGAATGCTAAAGGTGTTGTGCTGACCAGCTACCGTGGTCTTACGGTTGCTCAGGATACGCAGCTCCGTCGTGAACTTCGCGCCGCTGGTGTAACGTACCATGTTGTTAAAAACACGATGCTCCGCCTGGCAGCGAAAGAAGCAGGTATCGAAGGCTTCGATGCTCATCTTGAGGGCACCACGGCTTTCGCATTCTCCACGGAGGATGCTATTGCTCCGGCAAAGGTTATCTGCGGCTTCATCAAGAAGAACAAGCTTGATGAAAACGAAGTGCTGACTGTTAAAGTTGGTACCGTTGAAGGTAAGGTTATTGATGCTAACGAAGTTAAGGCTCTGGCATCCCTGCCGTCTCGCGAAGAACTCATCGCCAAGATGCTGGGCAGCATGAATGCTCCTATCAGCAATACGGTCAACGTACTGCAGGGTGTTATTCGCAACGCTGTTTATGTGCTTGATGCTGTTCGCGCTCAGAAAGAATCCGCATAATTTGCGAGTTCTTCCTATATAATTAATTAAGAATTAACAAGAAAGATTTTTGGAGGTATATTCAAATGACTAAAGAAGAAATCATGGAAGCCATTGAAAACATGACTGTCCTCGAGCTGTCTGAGCTCGTAAAAGCTATGGAAGAAAAGTTCGGCGTTAGCGCTGCTGCTCCGGTTGCAGTTGCTGCTGTTGGTGGCGCTGCTGCAGGTGCTGCTGAAGAAAAGAGCGAGTTCACGGTTATGCTCGCTTCCGCTGGCGACAAGAAGATCAACGTTATCAAGGCTGTTCGTGAAGCTACGGGTCTCGGCCTGAAGGAAGCTAAGGAACTCGTTGATGGCGCTCCGGCTGCTGTTAAGGAAAACGTTGCTAAGGCTGAAGCTGAAGAACTCAAGAAGAAGCTCGAAGAAGCTGGTGCTACGGTTGAACTGAAGTAATTTCAGTTTGCTGATAATTAGCAATAACAAAGAGGACGTTCCTGCGGGAACGTCCCTTTTTTTATCACTTGTTATTTTTTCAAATTTGCCAAGGACAGGCCCTTGACAGATTTGAAGAAAGATGCTAATATTGTAAACTACAGGAAATTGAATAGGGATTAGTGTGCGCAAGCGGAAAGGAACTGGAAGCAAGGTGTAAAGTTAGGTTAGACCTTGTTTTTTTTCTTGTTCATCCATTCCGTTTCTTTAAGCGCGCTATAATGCCCTTCATTTCAAGAAATAATATTCTAGTAAAATCAGGCTAAGGGGTGAAGGATTTGTTATTTAATCCTGTGCCGGTAGGCAAAAGAACCAGGTATAGCTATGCTAAAATCAAGGAAGTCATGGAAATGCCGCATCTGCTGGATATCCAGCGGAACAGCTACCAGTGGTTCCTTGATGAAGGTTTGCAGGACATCTTTAATGACATTTCGCCGATTCAGGACTTCTCGGGCAATCTCGTGCTGTCCTTTGAGAGCTTCTCGCTGGGCGAGCCCAAGTATGAGCTCGATGAGTGCAAAGAGCGTGACGTAACGCTGGCTGCACCTATCCGCGTAAATGTTCGTCTTATCAACCGTGAGACAGGCGAAATTAAAGAACAGGAAGTATTCATGGGCGATTTCCCGCTCATGACCGATACCGGTACGTTTATCATCAATGGTGCAGAGCGTGTTATCGTCAGCCAGTTGGTTCGTTCTCCAGGTGCATATTATGGAGAGGAAATTGACCCGACGGGTAAGCATCTTTATAATGCAACGGTTATTCCGAACCGTGGTGCGTGGATTGAACTCGAAACGGATACCAATGATGTGGTTTCCGTCCGTATCGACCGTACCCGTAAGATGCCGGTGACCTACTTCATTCGCGCCCTTGGCTTTGCTACTGATGAAGAAATCATTGACCTCTTTGGTGAAGATCCCCGCATCATGAACACGTTGGAACGTGATGGCGAGGATGTAAAATCCCAGGGCAAGGCTGTAATCGAAATTTACCGCCGTCTGCGTCCGGGTGAACCCGCCAATGAAGACAATGCTCAGCAGCTGCTGGATTCGCTGTTCTTTGACCCGAAGCGCTATGACCTCGCTACGGTTGGCCGTTACAAGCTGACCAAGAAGCTGGGCTGGAAGCGCCGTATCCTGGGCAAAGTGCTGGCAGAACCCATTGTGGATAAGGAAACGGGCGAAATCGTCATTCCGCAGGGCGAAGTGGTTACGGAAGACATGCTGGATGCCGTTGACATCGAGCGTGAACGTCAGATTTTCGGCGAAGGTGAAATCGTTCAGCTCTATCTGCTGAAGAAAGATGGCAGCCGTATGAAACTGCTGTGCTCGCCGACGCTCGATATCCATGACCGTACCATCACGAAGAACGATATCATTGCGTCCATTAACTACCTGCTGAACCTCATGGATGGTGTAGGCAATACGGATGATATCGACCATCTGGGCAACCGCCGCGTACGTGCTGTGGGCGAACTCCTGCAGAATCAGTTCCGCATCGGTCTATCCCGTATGGAACGTGTCGTTCGTGAGCGCATGACCATTCAGGATGTGGATGTTATCACGCCGCAGGCACTCATCAACATCCGTCCGGTTGTGGCAGCTATCAAGGAATTCTTTGGTTCCTCCCAGCTGTCCCAGTTCATGGACCAGCACAACCCGCTGTCCGAACTTACGCATAAGCGTCGTCTGTCGGCCCTCGGCCCGGGCGGTCTGTCCCGTGAGCGTGCAGGCTTCGAAGTCCGCGACGTACACAACTCTCACTACGGCCGTATGTGCCCGGTAGAGTCTCCTGAAGGTCCGAACATCGGTCTTATCGGTTCTCTGGCTACTTATGCCCGCGTGAACCAGTTTGGCTTCATGGAAACGCCGTACCGCCGTGTGGACAAGGAAACCCACCGTGTAACGGATGAAGTGCGTTACCTCACCGCTGATGAAGAGGATGAGCTCGTAATCGCACAGGCCAACGAACCGCTCGACGAAAACGAATGGTTCGTTAACCCGCGTGTAACGGCCCGTTTCAATGAGGAAACCGGTCTGCATACCCGCGAATCCGTTGACTACATGGACGTTAGCCCGCGCCAGGTGTTCTCCATTGCAACGGCTATGATTCCGTTCCTGGAAAACGACGATGCGAACCGTGCCCTCATGGGTGCGAACATGCAGCGTCAGGCTGTACCTCTGCTCCGTACGCAGGCACCGCTCGTTGGTACTGGTATGGAATACAAGGCAGCCTGCGACTCCGGCGTTATGATTCTGGCTAAGCGCGCCGGTGTGGTTGAAAATGTAACGGCTGATTACATTGAAGTCCGCACGAAGAATGGCGAACTTGACCATTACAAACTCCAGAAATTTATCCGTTCCAACCAGGGAACTTGCATAAATCAGATTCCTATCGTCTACAAAGGCGATGAAGTCGTGGAAAAACAGCCCATCGCTGACGGCCCGGCTACGGACCACGGCGAACTGGCACTGGGTTACAACATCGTTGTTGCCTACATGCCTTGGGAAGGTTACAACTACGAGGACGCCGTACTTCTGTCCGAAAACCTCGTAAAACGCGACCTTTATACGTCCATTCATATTGAAGAATACGAATGCGATGCCCGCGACACGAAACTCGGCCCTGAAGAAATCACCCGTGATATTCCGAATGTGGCGGAAGAAGCACTCAAAGACCTCGACGAAGAAGGTATCATCCGCATTGGTGCCGATGTACGTCCTGGCGATATCCTCGTCGGTAAGGTTACGCCGAAAGGCGAAACGGAACTTACCGCTGAAGAACGCCTGCTGCGCGCCATCTTCGGTGAAAAGGCCCGTGAAGTTCGCGACACTTCCCTGCGTGTACCGCATGGTGAACAGGGTAAGATCGTTGACGTTAAGATTTTCACCCGTGAAAACAACGATGAACTGCCGCCTGGCGTAAACCGTCTGGTACGCGTTTACATCGCACAGAAACGTAAGATTTCTGTCGGCGATAAGATGGCAGGTCGTCATGGTAACAAGGGTGTCGTTTCCCGCATTATGCGCCAGGAAGATATGCCGTTCCTGCCGGATGGTACGCCGGTTGATATCGTGCTGAACCCGCTGGGCGTGCCGTCTCGAATGAACATCGGTCAGATCCTCGAAGCTCATTTGGGTATGGCTGTTAAGGTCCTCGGTCAGCAGATTAAGGATGGCGATCCGACGGTTGAAGCACGCCTGCGTGAAGCTGGTTATGACTTCGACAAGAACGGTATGCCGATTCCGGATGTTGCAGGCCTTCATATCGCTACGCCGGTATTTGACGGTGCAAGCGATGAAGCTGTATTTGGTACGATTCGTGCGGCAGGTCTTGCTGACGATGCCAAGACGGTCCTCTATGATGGCCGAACTGGTGAGCCGTTCGAAAACCGCGTAACCGTTGGCTGCACGTACTTCCTTAAACTGCATCATCTGGTTGCCGATAAGATTCATGCCCGTTCTACCGGCCCGTACTCCCTCGTTACGCAGCAGCCGCTGGGTGGTAAAGCTCAGTTCGGTGGTCAGCGTTTCGGTGAAATGGAAGTTTGGGCGCTGGAAGCATACGGCGCCGCTTACACGCTGCAGGAAATCCTGACGGTTAAGTCCGATGACGTGGTAGGCCGTGTTAAGGCTTACGAAGCAATCGTCAAGGGCGAAAACATCCCTGAACCGGGTGTACCGGAGTCCTTCAAGGTACTCATTAAGGAACTGCAGTCCATTGGCCTCGATATCAAGGTTCTCAACGAAGATGCCAAGGAAATCTCCTTGCAGGATGAGGACGACGAAGATATCAACGAAACGGCTAAGAAACTTGATTTTGACGTGGCTGGCGTTGACCCCACGCAGGAAGGTGCTGCTGCACCGAAAACGGAAGACTCCTATGATGAGGGAGCACCTTCGGATGATGAGAAGCCGGACGACATCATTGCCGATATCGGCAGCCTCGGTTCCATTGTAGAACCTGGCGCAGAAGATACGGATAATGGTGAGGAATAAGAAGGGAGTGTCATCTCTTTGCTGGATGTAAATAATTTTGATTCGATGCGCATCGGTCTGGCCTCTCCGGACAAAATCCGCGAGTGGTCCTACGGTGAGGTCAAGAAGCCGGAGACCATCAACTATCGTACGCTCAAACCGGAGCGCGATGGTCTGTTCTGCGAGCGTATCTTTGGCCCGACCCGTGACTGGGAATGCCATTGCGGTAAGTACAAGCGTATCCGCTATAAGGGCATTGTCTGCGACCGCTGCGGCGTTGAAGTCACTCGCGCGAAAGTCCGCCGCGAGCGCATGGGACATATCGAACTGGCTGCGCCGGTTTCACATATTTGGTATTTCAAGGGCATTCCGAGCCGCATGGGCCTGATCCTCGACATCAGCCCGCGTGCGCTGGAAAAAGTTCTGTACTTCGCGTACTACATCGTGCTGGATTCTGGTGAAAACACCGACCTCACGAAGAAGAGCCTGCTCTCTGAAAAAGAATACCATGATGCTTTGGAAAAATATGGCAACACCTTCCGTGTTGGCATGGGTGCCGAAGCAATCAAAGAACTCCTCGATGAGCTTGACTTGGAACGCATGAGCGAAGTTCTGCGCAAGGAAGTCCGCACGGCTTCCGGACAGAAGAAGATTCGTGCCATTCGCCGTCTGGAAGTTGTGGAAGCATTCCGCAAGTCCGGCAACAAGCCGTCCTGGATGATTATGGATGTTGTTCCGGTTATTCCGCCGGAACTGCGCCCGATGGTACAGCTCGATGGCGGCCGTTTTGCAACGTCCGACCTCAACGACCTCTATCGTCGTGTAATCAACCGTAACAACCGTCTGAAGCGCCTGCTCGACCTCGGTGCACCGGACATCATTGTCCGCAACGAGAAACGCATGCTGCAGGAAGCTGTTGACGCCCTGATTGATAACGGCCGCCGTGGCCGCCCTGTAACGGGCCCGGGCAACCGTCCGCTGAAATCCCTTTCCGACATGCTGAAAGGTAAGCAGGGCCGCTTCCGTCAGAACCTTCTCGGTAAGCGCGTTGACTACTCCGGCCGTTCCGTTATCGTCGTAGGCCCGGAACTGAAACTCCATCAGTGCGGCCTGCCGAAGGAAATGGCTCTGGAACTCTTCAAGCCCTTCGTTATGAAAAAGCTGGTTTCCTCGGGAGCCGCTCACAATATCAAATCGGCTAAGCGCATGGTAGAACGTGCTAAACCTGAGGTTTGGGATGTTCTCGAAGGCGTAATCAAAGAGCATCCGGTTCTCTTGAACCGTGCCCCGACGCTGCATCGTCTGGGTATCCAGGCTTTCGAGCCGGTACTCACCGAAGGCCGCGCTTTGAAGCTGCATCCGCTGGCTTGTACGGCATACAACGCTGACTTCGACGGTGACCAGATGGCTATCCATCTGCCGCTGTCCTCCGAAGCACAGACGGAAGCCCGCATCCTGATGCTGGCTGCTAACCACATCCTTGCTCCTAAGGATGGTAAGCCAATCATCGTTCCTTCTCAGGACATGGTTCTGGGTTCCTATTACCTGACCAACATCCGTCCTGGTGCCAAGGGCGAAGGCAAGGTGCTCACGGGCATTGCCGAAGCACTGCTGGCTTATCAGCAGCATGACCTCGACCTGCAGGCTGCTATTCAGTGCCGCATCGATGGTTATGGCCTCGTTAAGACTTCTTTGGGCCGCATGATTTTCAATGAAATCCTGCCCAAGGAAATCCGTTACTTCTACAAGGATAAAGAATCCGACCAGTGGTGCCTGGGCGTTCTGATGAACAAGAAGGAACTGGGCAAGCTCGTTGCCAAGTGCTACAACGCCTTTGGTGCTACGGAAACGGCTCACGTTATCGATGACGTTAAGAACCTCGGCTATCACTACGCCTGCGTAGCTGGTATGACCGTTGCTATCTCCGACGTTATCGTGCCGCCGAAGAAGAAGACCATCATCAACGACACGCAGCAGATTGTCAACAAGGTTGAACGCCGCTATGACCGCGGTCTTATCACCGAAGAAGAACGTTATCACAAGGTTGTTGACCTCTGGTCCAAGGCTACGGATGACGTGGCTGACGCCATGATGGACAACATGGACGCCTTCAACCCGATCTTCATGATGGCTGACTCCGGTGCCCGTGGTAACAAACAGCAGATGCGTCAGCTGGCCGGTATGCGCGGTCTGATGGCTGACCCGTCTGGTAAAATCATCGACTTGCCAATCACGGCAAACTTCCGTGAAGGCCTGTCCGTATCCGATTACTTTATTTCTTCCCATGGTGCCCGTAAGGGTCTGGCCGATACCGCACTGCGTACGGCTGACTCCGGTTACCTGACCCGCCGTCTCGTAGACGTGGCACAGGATGTAATCGTCCGTGAGGAAGACTGCGATATCTCCACGCTGAACATGGTTCAGGCTCGTGCACGTCTTGCCGAGTCCACCTTCGATGCGCTGGAAATCCTCAACGACAGCCTGATGGGCCGTCTGTTGGGGGCCGATGTTCTCGACCCGGAAACCAAGGAAGTGCTCTTTGCGCGCGACACCATTCTGGACGAGGAAAAACTGGCCGTTATCGGCGAGAAGGAAGTTCGCGAAATCATGGTTCGCGGTTCTTCTCTGGCCTCCGAAGCTGCTATCAGCAACGCCATGATTACCGAAGCCATCACTTTGGGCGAGCCGGATGAGGCTGCCCGTGCCAAGGCTAAGGATTCCATGATTCACGAAATGAGCGGCAAGGATGTTACCCGTGATGTGGTTGACTCCGCAAATGCTGTAGTAGTAGCTGCCGGCACTAAGCTGACGGCTGAACTCATCGACACGATTCTGGCTTCCGACGCTAAGGAAATCCGCGTGCGCAACAACAACGTCCGCGGTATCGAAGTTGAGGCTATCAAGGAAGGCGATGGTATCATCGAATCCTTGGCCGAACGTATCGTTGGCCGTGTGCTGGCTGAAAACATCGATGACCCGGCTACGGGTGAACGCATTGCCTCCATCAACGACACCGTTGATGAAGATATGGCAAAACGCATTGAAAAAGTGCGTGACCACGTTTCCATCCGCAGCGTGCTCACCTGTAAGTCTCAGTTCGGCGTCTGCATCAAGTGCTATGGCCGTGACCTGGCTAATCAGGCTGAGGTTGAAATCGGTGAAGCAGTTGGTATCATCGCTGCTCAGTCCATCGGTGAACCGGGTACACAGCTCACCATGCGTACGTTCCACTCCGGCGGTGTTGCCGGTGACGATATCACCCAGGGTCTTCCGCGTGTCGAAGAATTGTTCGAAGCACGTAAGCCGAAGCACCATGCCATCATCGCAGAGATTGAAGGCCGTGCCGAAGTTGAAGACTCCGGTAAGGGTATGCGCAAGGTTACGATTGTACCAGACGAAGGCGAAGCCCGCGAATATGCAATCCCGTATGGCGCCCGTATGGCAGCTAAGCAGGGCATGCATTTGAAACCGGGTGACAAACTCACCGAAGGTTCCATCAACCCGCACGATATCCTGCGTGTCTGCGGTCTGCAGGCAACCCAGCGTTACCTGGTATACGAAGTACAGAAAGTGTATAAGTCCCAGGGCGTTGAGATTAACGATAAGCATATCGAAGTTATGGTTCGTCAGATGCTCCACAAGGTTAAGATTGAGGAATCCGGCAGCACGGATTTCCTGCCTGGCGAATACATCGACATCAACCAGTTCGAGGCTGCCAATACCAAGGCAATCGAGGAAGACGGCGAACCCGCTGTGGCAAAACCGATTCTCCTCGGTATTACCAAGGCATCTCTGGCTACCGATTCCTTCATGTCGGCTGCTTCCTTCCAGGAAACCACCCGTGTACTCACGGATGCCGCCATCAAGGGCAAGGTTGACCCGCTTATCGGCCTCAAGGAAAATGTTATCATCGGTAAGCTGATTCCGGCTGGTACGGGTATGAGCCGTTACCGCAACCTTAAGATTGTGGATAAGGACCCGAAACCGGTAGAAGAAGTTGCTGAAGAAACTGTGGAAACCGATACGGTAGAAGCATAATAGAACATAAAAGACTACTTGGGAAGCCTTCCCTTTTGGGGAAGGGGGACCGCGTAGCGGTGGATGAGGTTCAAAGGTAGTCAATACCTTTGAACCTCATTTTATATTTTAGGAGGTATGTTCAATGGCTGAAGAATGTAATCATGATTGTAGTTCCTGCGGTACCACCTGTGGCGCCGATACCCGTCCGAAGGATTTGCATGAAGCGCCGCATGAGCTCAGTGATATCCGTCATGTCATTGCAGTAGTCAGTGGCAAGGGCGGTGTTGGCAAGTCGTTGGTGACAGGCCTGCTGTCTGTGGCGATGTCCCGCAAAGGCAAGCATGTGGGCATTATGGATGCAGATATTACCGGCCCTTCCATCCCAAAGATGTTTGGTGTCAGTGGTGAAGTGCGTGGCAGTGAAAAGGGAGCATACCCAGTGACCACTGCCGGCGGTATCGACATCGTCAGCATGAACCTCCTGCTCGATGATGATACGGACCCAGTCGTATGGCGCGGCCCCATCATCAGCGGTGTGGTTAAGCAGTTCTGGCATGATTTCATCTGGGAAGACGTGGACTATATGTTCGTGGATATGCCTCCCGGAACTGGTGATGTGCCGCTGACGGTTATGCAGTCCATCAAACTGGATGGCATCATCATCGTCACGAGCCCGCAGGAACTCGTGTCCATGATTGTGGAAAAGGCCGTGAAGATGGCCGAAGCCATGAAGGTGCCTATCCTGGGCCTCGTGGAAAATATGAGCTACTTTGAATGCCCCGACTGTGGCAAACGCCATGCAATCTATGGTCAGAGTCATATTGAGGAAATTGCCCAAGAATACAACCTCGATGTGCTGGGCCGCATCCCCATCCAGCCTGCTCTGGCAGCAGAATGTGATGCTGGGCAGATTGAGACTACCGAGGCCGATTACCTCGACGAAGCAACGGCAAAACTTCTTGCTTTAGATGAATAAGTAAATATCCCAACGCGACAGTGCGTTACCACAAAAGGTTCTGCGAGATTTCTTGCAGAGCCTTTTGTTTTTACATCTTGTTTTTGACTTGTCAAATTTCAAGAGAGCCGCAGGGGATAATCCTGCGGCTATTTACATGTTTGTAAGGAGGGAGTAAATGATATATAAATTTTCTCTGTAATCAAGGATTCCTCTAAAATTAATATGTTGTTCTAGCATAGTTTTGAATGGAGGAATTGCTTATGAAAAAGAACACGAAAGGCACTATCTATGGCTACATCCGCGTATCTACTGTCGCTCAGCGGGATGACCGGCAGTGGATAGCACTGACGGATTTCGGGATTCCGAAGAAGTGCATCTTTGTGGATAAGCAAAGCGGCAAGGATTTTGACCGCCCAGCCTACACGAAGATGATGAAACGCCTTGGCCACGGCGATACATTAGTGGTAAAGAGTCTGGACAGGCTGGGGCGCAACTACGACGAAATGACCCGTCAGCTGGACATCATCACCAAGGAAAAGGAGGCTGCCATTGTGGTCATCGACCTGCCTCTCCTCGATACCCGCAATAAATACGGGGATGACCTCACGGCAAAACTCATCTCCAATCTGGTCATTCAAGTCTTTTCCTACGTGGCGGAAACGGAGCGGAACATGAACCACCAGCGCACCATGGAGGGACTGGCAGCAGCCCGGGCAAGAGGCGTAACCCTGGGGAGAAAGCCCATGGAGAAACCAGCGGGCTTTCCAGCTATCCATGCGCAGTGGGAAGCCGGAAAAGTCTCCGCCCGCAAGGCTGCGGAGGCGCTGGGCGTCTCAACGCCCACATTCCTAAAGTGGGCCAATGCGTCAACTGACGCGTGAACGTAAAAAAATCCATGGAATCATTTACGCCCCATGGAATCCTTGATTTGCATGAAATTATCGTTGTTTTTGGTCTTATTTCGGCATTTCACCTCAATTTCCTGCTAAATTACAGAATTTTTTTACTGTTAATATAACGATGGTATTATTTACGCCCTGTGCCATGAAATGCTTTACGCAGTTGCTACAGGAAAGGAAGGGAGATTATGTTGGATTTCATTAATACCGCAACAAGTATCGTTTTTGCTTGTACTTTTATTGGATTTCTTTATTTATGGTGGAAAAAACGAAAAGCACGTATTGCGGCAGGTGATGATTATTTAACTGATGCGACATATCAAAAATACAGCAATATAAAACGTAAGGTGGGGATAGTATGTTTAGTAGCTGCTGTGCTTAATTTCATTACACCATTATCGCCTGAAAGAGAAGCGGAATATGATAAATCAGCCAAGAATTTTGTTGCGAAACAAGAGTCAAAGAAGCTAGAGAAGTTTCAAAAAGAAGCAGATGAGATGTTTGAAAAATTAGATGCTATTACACCTAAGAAAGCAGATGAAGCAGGATTAAGCTTTCAAATATTTTGCGTAGGTTGCACATATTGCGGAAAAATATCTGCTGTTACTATAAGCGGTGGAGTTAATGAAAAAATCATTTCTGGTTCTGGTATTCTAAATGATAAATTCTTTAATGATAAATGCAAAAAAAGTCCGGACGGAAAACACACTATGCCGAGTTTGTATCATAGACATTATTCATATAGGCCTTCCTCTAAAAAATGGGAGCTAACTAAAGAGGTTCGTGACAAAGACCTTTACATACAATGTTTATTAAAACAACAGTAAAAAATGACGGATGTAAAGAAAGTGATATACATTTGTAAAGCAATTTTAAGGGGGCTGGTGACTATTATGAAAAAGAAGATTTTGGCGGCTATTTTTAGTGGATTGGTACTTTGGGGCGGAAGTTACGGCATATCATCAGCGCAGGAAGTATTAATCCATGACCAACAATATGGTGCTCCGTATTGGATAATGACGGAAACAATATCGCAGACGAACAATGTCATTACGGCTGATGTTGGCTATGGTCAGAATAAAAGCCGCAAGCATACTTATAAATTCATGCAAAAGGATAATGTATGGTACTGTCAAAATCCGGGTTCATGGAACAAGTGGGTAAAAGTAGAAGCTATTTCGTCGGATAACGATATATTGTATGTTGTCTTACAGAATTTAAGAAATATAGTTTTAGACTATGGAGAAACGGTTGGAAACCTTCATGCTAAGTGGTATGTAGATTTGAATAGTTTACAAAAAGCAGATAAGGAAATTAAGATACGCGTTGGATTAGCTACTGAGCATTATGATGTTAAGGATAGACATTATCATTTTATGAAAGCTAATGATAAATGGCTTTTTAGGTGGAATACTCCAGCAGCTGGCAAGCATGATACGGAAAGTTCCGGCAGTGTATGGCAGAATGTGGCAACAGAAAGATTAGCAAACGATATACTTTATATTGCTTTGAGTCATTAAGAAGCGATTACCATGAGAATAATAAAATAATTTTCCATAAGCAAAAGCTGGAACTTGCCCCGTCAAGTTCCAGCTTTTTCGTGTCTATGGTTATGGATGACAAAACTTGCAGGCCATATACCCGTCATTTATAGCTGCCTCCCGGGAACTATACGGAATGAAATTCTCCGGGTGCTTGATGGTGCGACAGGTGCTGTAAAATATAGATTTTTTGTTCACGATACGCGCACATTGTAGCGGATTTGTGCTATACTATTTTTGCCGCAACCTCTTACCATGGGAATCCCACGGCAGCGAGGGAGGTGAAATTCGTGGCGGAGAATCTTATCATTTCATTTGTCATAGGTATTGCCAGCAGCCTGGTAGCAGCATGGCTCTATGACAGGATCCGTAACAGCGGCAACAGGTAACCCTGTCTGAAGTCTGGCCCTACCAACCAGGCGGATGACGCAAAAAGCGCCAGTGCATTGCATTGGCGCTTTTTGGCAAAGAAAAAAAGAGTCTTACAGGTTACCAAGCTGAAGACTCTTTTTCGGTGTAAACTCGTGGTTCAACCCAATCATTTCATTTGTAGTCTAATTATACCATTTCCGTTATATACTAGCAAGAAATATTACGCAAAATTTCTATAGATGACTGAGCCGGAACACCAGCAGTTTTTCCCGTGGGTCGCTGTATTTTTCTCCGGGGCGGCAGTCGATGATGTCAATGAGTGTCAGATGGGAGAGCTCCGCGAGGTATTCGGTGTAGGCCGGGGATGGGTAGTAGAAAATCAGGAGAATATCTCTGGGCGCGTTTTTGCAGGAGTCTTGCAGATTGTCCAGCACGGTGCTGAGGATTTCTACGGCGAAGGGATTGAAGAAGAAGCAGCGGTCCACTTGCTCGGGAACGGTGAAGTTGACTGCATCCTGTTGGAGCAGGGTAACCCGATTGCCCCGCGGGGCGGTTTGCTGATTGGTACAGGCTCTTTCGTAGAGGCGCGGATTGTACTCAATGCCGATGGCGTGGCATTTTGTCTGGCTCGTGAGGAAAAAGCTGACCCGGCCTTTGCCACAGCCGTAGTCCACCACGGTGTTGCGCTTGTCAATATAGCCGCTGCGGGCGAGCTGTTCGAGTACGGTGTAATCGGTCGGTTCATAGGGATAGCGCACCAAGTCGGAAATGGTGTCATCCCGTCCCGTGGTCTTGATATGCAGCAGTTTGTCCCAGTCGTTTTCCAGGTCGGTCATAAGGTTTAGAGGCTCCTTTGCGATAATGATTGATTTATTTTATCGTATCAATGAAAGGTTTTCAATGGGGGAGGAAAAGGATATTTTCCTGCAGTCACGAATTATTTTTTGTGGAGGGTGAGGCTTATGACGGAAAAATTATTTTTGGAAGATGTGCTGCAGCGCAGTTCTGAGGCTGTGGTTACGGATTGTGTGGAATTAAAGACGGGCTTTGGCATTGTGCTTGACCAGACGGTTTTTTATCCCGAAGGGGGCGGGCAGCTTAGCGATACAGGAAAATTAATTTGCGGTGACCGGGAAGTTGTGGTCACGCATGTCCGGGAGACAGAGGGACGCGTCCTTCACGAGACGGCGGAGCCTTTGCCAGTTGGTACGCAGGTGCTGGCAGAAATTGACTGGCAAACGCGCTTTGACCATATGCAGCAGCATTGTGGGGAGCACCTGCTGTCCTATGGTTTCTGGAAAATTTGCGGGGCCGATAATGTGGGCTTTCATATGTCGCCGGAGATGGTGACGATTGATTTGAGTCGTGAGGTGACAAGCGCGGAAATCGCGCAGGTGGAGGCGCTGGCCAATCTGCATATTCAGGAGAACCGCCCCATAAGAGCAGAATGGATGGAGGCCGAGAAAGCGGCCAAGTGCGCCACCCGCAAGTTTAATGACAAACTCACCGGGCCTGTGCGGGTGGTGCAGATTGAAGGCAGTGATGCCTGTACCTGCTGTGGCACCCATCCGCCCGTGACAGGCATGGTGGGGTTGGTAAAAATTTTCAAGGCGGAAAAGCATAAGCAAGGAACGCGGATTTATTTCCTCTGCGGGCGGCTGGCCATGGAAAAAATCAGTCGCTGCTGGCAGGAATTAAATGGTGCGGTGCAGCTCCTATCCCTTAAAGATGAGGAAATCCGTCTGGGGGTGGAGCGGCTGCAAGATGAAATTAAGGAGCTCAAGGAAAAGTTGTCTGGAGCCGAACTTCGCTGGGTACAGGAAAAAGCCCGCCAGCTGTTACAGGATACGCCAATTACGGAAGGTTTGAAGTCCATTACCCTGCAGGAAGAAGAAATTTCTGCGGACGCGGCCAGAAAGCTGGCGCAGGTTTTGAGCGAAGACCCGCAGGCAGAGGTTACGATTTATTATCCAAGTGGCGGCCGGATGAATTATGTGCTGGCTAGTGGCAGTGAAGTGAAGGTTAGCTGCCGGGAACGGATTAAGGCGATTAATGAGCGGCTCGGAGGCCGGGGCGGGGGCAAGGATAATTTTGCCCAAGGCAGTGCAGAGGTGAGATAGCGTGTTGACATGTCAACTTTGTCCCCATCATTGCAAGCTGGCGGAAGGACAGGTGGGATATTGCCGGACCCGGCGCAATGATGGGGGCGTAGTGCGGAGTTTGAGTTATGGGCAGGTGACTTCGCTGGCGCTGGACCCTATAGAGAAGAAGCCCCTTTATCATTTTTATCCCGGTACGGTGATTTTGTCCGTGGGAAGTTTTGGCTGCAATATGCGCTGTCCCTTTTGTCAGAATTACAGCATATCGCAGGATGACGGGGGCGAGGTGCAGGGCTATCTGGCACCGGAAAAATTGGCGGAACTGGCGGTGGAGGTGCAAAGGAAGCATGGCAGTATCGGCGTGGCTTTTACCTATAATGAACCGTTGCTGAGCTTTGAGTATTTGCTGGATGTGGCGCCGCTTTTGCGGGCGGCGGGGCAGAAGGTGGTATTGGTCAGCAATGGGCAGATTGAGGCGGAACCTTTGTGCAAGTTATTGCCGCTGCTTGATGCCGCCAATATTGATTTGAAAGCCTTTAATGCGGCAACCTACCAATGGATGGGCGGCTCCTTGGAGGCGGCGCAGAGAACCATCCGGATGATGGCGGAGGTCGGCGTTCATGTGGAGGTCACTACTTTGGTCATTCCCGGCAAAAATGACGGCATGGAGGAATTTCGGGCAGAAACAGAGTGGTTGGCAGGGATAAGTCCAGAGATACCTCTGCATCTGTCCCGCTATTTCCCCCGCTATCAGTGCGCAATCGAAATGACGCCCCTGGCCACTTTGCAGCAGTTGCAAAAAGTGGCGCTGGAGCGTCTGCAGTATGTGTATTTGGGCAATGTCCGTTAGGCTCACTGCTTCCGATAATCCCGCGGGGCGCATTTGAACATTTCCTTGAAGGCCCGGGAGAAGGTGGAGTAGTCGGCAAAGCCCACTTCCTCGCAGATGTTGGTGATGGACATATCGGTTTTGAGTAAATCGCGGGCCAAAAGCAGCCGTTTGCTGCGGATGTACTGGTGGATGCCGTAACCGGTATCGGCCTTGAACTTGCGCATGAGGTAGAACTTGCTGATATAGGCTCTGGCCGCCAAATCGTCAATGGAAAGTTCCTCGGCCAGATGGGCGTTGATATAGGAAAGGATTTCCTGAATCTTGGGGTCGTAGCTGGCACTGGTGAGGCCCGAGAGTTCATGCTCATGCAGGGACCGGTTCAGCAGAATCATAAACTCAATAAACATGATTTCCGTGAACAGTCCGTTGGCAAAGCCCTGCCCGCGGGCTGTTTTTTCGAGCTTGTCCATATGAAAGAGCAGGTCATGGCTCGTGCCGGGGGGCTGCTGCATGACGCTGCTGTTTTCGCGGGCATAGGCAAAGCACTGGGCAAGGTCGGTATGCTCGGCATCTTGTTCCTGCCAGCGGCGCAGGAAATCCGGTGCCACGTAGATGACGATACGCTCGTAATCTTTCGCTTCATCGGTGAAGACGGGACGGTGGATTTCTCCCGCGGTGACAAAGACGATGTCCCGTGGGGCCAGATGGTAGGTCTTGCCTTCGATGACATAATCCACAGCACCGTCGAGGAACATAATGATTTTATGGAAATCGTGATAATGGAAGGGTATGGGTTTCAGGGCGGCATCTTTCAGGCGGAATACCCGAAAGTCGCTGACCAGATAACCCTTCTTCTCGTAATCGCTCATGGTTTCACTCCTCATGCTGGACTTGCCTCTAGTATAGTACATTATTTGCAATATTGAAAGCATAAATTCAACTTTTATTGCAAATATGCACTTGCTATAATATAGACAGTGAATAAATCAGAGACGCGAAGTCAGAAAGGCCGGTGAGCAGGATGTTGTTAGTTCGTTTGTATCGTGTGGAGGATAAGGAAGTCATGGTTATGGATGGCACGAATGGTTATATGCCGGAAACGGGCGCTATCCGCCTGCTGGCCAGCCGCGATTACGGTGTGGGCGCTGACCGGGTGATTGTCTACTGTGGCAAGCAGAACCGCGAAGGCTTCCGTGCCTTTGCTGCTGATGGCAGCGAAATGGAACTGACGGCAGAGGATTGCCTGCTGCTCTCCCGCCAACAGGCAGACATTGAAGTGCGGCTGACGGATTACTTCGTGGGCCGTATGCGTCAGGCTGATGAGGAGAAACTGGCAGCAGCCTGTTGATAAATAAAATTTTCTGCAATCATTAGAAGGAAAACTGAATCGTAGCGAGAAATAAGCCTATGGAATATCTGGTAAAAGCCTATATTACGATAAAAATAGTTTATATAGGTTTTTATCGGATTTTGTCGTATTCCCTAGAAGGGGGAGTACAATCCGTCCATAGGTTTTTTTGTTGCAGTTCAGGGGAAGATTGCAACTGGAAAAGGAGGAATTTTTGTGAAGGTAAGAGTAACCGCGATTCTTATGACCTTGGCAATGCTGCTGGTTGGGGTACAGTGTGCCTTTGCTGCGCAGGCAAAGCCGAACATCAAGATTCTGGCAACCGGTGGAACGATTGCCGGCAGTGCGGCATCCGACACGGCAACCACCGGCTATAAGGCTGGTGCTTTGGGCATTGATGTGCTGATTAATGCCGTTCCCGAAGTCAAGAAATACGCCAATGTATCCGGTGAACAGATTTGCAGCATCGACAGCAAGGACATGACCAATGATGTCTGGCTCAAACTGGCCAAACGCTGCAACGAATTGCTGGCCCGCAGTGATGTAGACGGTATCGTCATCACCCATGGTACGGATACGCTGGAAGAAACGGCTTATTTCCTGAACCTCACGGTTAAGAGCAATAAGCCTGTGGTCATCACCGGCGCTATGCGTCCGGCTACGGCTATCAGTGCTGATGGTCCGATGAATCTTCTGAATGCTGTCCGCGTGGCTTCCGATAAGAAGTCTGCAGGCCGTGGCGTGCTGGTTGTACTCAATGACACCATCAACGGTGCCCGTGACGTGACCAAGACCCACACCACTTCCGTGGATACCTTCAAGGCTCCGGAACTCGGTGCTTTCGGTTATGTGAATGATGGCGTTCCTGAATTTTATCGTGCGACCACTCGTCTGCACACCACCAAGAGCGAATTTGCTGTTGGCAACCTCACGAAACTTCCCTATGTAAAGGTTATTTATGGCACGGCTAATGACGATGCTTTGTTCGTAGATGCAGCCATCAAAGGCGGCGTTAAGGGCATCATCTATGCCGGTACGGGCAATGGTTCCGTACACAAAGATGCAGAAGCAGCCTTGGCAAAAGCTACGGCTGCAGGTATTGTTGTAGTTCGCAGTGCTCGCGTAGGCAACGGCTCCGTCATTCCGGCTGAGCAGAGCTACATCAACTATCACTTCCTGGATGGCGATTCCCTGAATCCGCAGAAGGCTCGTATTCTTCTGCAGCTGGCCCTGACCAAAACGAAGGACCTCAAGGCTATTCAGGAGATGTTCCACAAGTACTAAAAAATTTGCTTCCCCAATAAAGCAGGGGCGCGTAGTTACTTTTAGCAGCTACGCGCCCCTGTTGTTTTATATCAGTGCAGGCTGAATCCTTCAGCTGCAACGCCGTTGATGAACATGATGTTGATGCCGTCTACTTCAATATCGTAGACCATTTCATTTTTACCCGTCATGGTGGCTTTTTCGACTGTCGCGGTGCCATCCAGAGTGATGGCAGGATTTCCCTGCGTGTTCATGGCGATGTTGTATTGGCCATTGCCGCAGTAGTACCACTGCGTTGCCGTGGTCTGCCATACTTTCCCGTCGGTAAAGCGTACGGTTACGATTTCCTGCAGGGCAGGCGTGTGAACCTTGGTGACCTTGCCACTGATTTTTTCGCCGGCAGCGTTGAGCGTCAGCACTTCATCGCCCTCGTGGATGTTTTCAATGGGAATGCTGCCGTCTGGGGTGGCAACCAGGGAACCGGCAGCGAAGCAGCGTCCACCGCCAAACAATTTTGTCAGGATATGGGCAATGCCGCCGCCAGCTTTTTTGACGGTTTTGGCAACTTTTTTTACTTCCTTGGGATGCTGCGTGACCTCGTGGATGGTCTCGACCGTGGTCGTTACCGGATCGCCCTCGTCATTTTGAGGAGCTTCCTGCGTACCTGCTCCGCCGACTACGCAAGCCAAATCATCAAAGGAAAGTTCGGTACAGGAAAGTTTTTTCATTTCCTGCATGAACTCTTCGACGGTAAAAGGAATGCCTTTTTCTTCAGCAAGTGCAAGAATAGCAGCGACATCCTCATCGGTGCCATTCTTTTCCAGAATCTGTCCGAGCTTTGCCTGAACTTCTTCATTTTCCTGCATCATTTCTATGAATTTCATTACATTTTGCTGTGCCATGATTATTTCCTCCTCTGTAGTGGGATTGTGTTTTGCTTTACATTGGTATATACGATAGGGGAGACGATTCATTACAAAAATTTTATTTTGTAAGAGAAGTTGAAAACGGCTTAGACTTGACAAATTCGTGGATACCTACTATAATGAATGCCGTTATCTACGATTGTAGAATACTGCGGATGTGGCGGAACTGGCAGACGCGCTGGATTTAGGATCCAGTGCCGCAAGGCGTATGGGTTCGACCCCCTTCATCCGCACCAAAGGAATATCAGGCGGTAGCTTTCGGGCTATCGCTTTTTTGTTACAATTATTTCGCGTATTGACTTATTGTCTGCTATCGGTTACAATAAGCAAGTGCTTTGTTAAGAAAAGCACAAAGTAAGAAGAAATCCAGAGTGAATAATCCTGTTGTTCTGGTGTAGTAAAAGGACGTAAGTTCTAGCGCAAGTTCTGAAAGCGGTGCGTGCTTTCAGAAGACGAGGAGAAGGTTGTCGAAACGTCAGCGGATGCCTTCCGGTTAGCTCAGCCGATAGAACCTGATGAAAGCCCCATTGTGAGGTGGGAGACAAGTCAGGGGAGAGCGCAGCAGGATAGTACAATTTCATAGGAGGTACTATTATGTGTGGTATCGTAGGTTATGTCGGTGACAAAGAGGCAGCTAGCTTCCTGCTTGAAGGTCTGGCTAAGTTGGAGTATCGTGGTTATGACTCCGCAGGTATTGCTGTCTTCGACGGAGCGAAAATCGGCGTGGAAAAGAGTGTAGGGCGTCTTGCCGCACTCCGCGACAAGCTCAAAGGTCATGAGCTCAAGGGCACGATGGGTATCGGTCATACCCGTTGGGCAACGCATGGCCGTCCGTCCGATGTGAACTCTCATCCCCATACGGATTGCTCCGGGGATTTTGTGGTGGTACACAACGGCATCATCGAAAACTACCTGACGCTGAAGGAAGAACTCATTGAAAATGGTCATTCCTTCAAGTCCGAAACGGATACGGAAGTAGTAGCCCACTTAATCGAAGAAGTTTACAATGGTGACTTTGTAGCTTCTGTTCGTGAAGTTCTGCGCCGCGTGGAAGGTTCTTACTCGCTCGTATTTATGAGCAGCAAGCACCCCGGTACGCTGATTGCAACCAAGCAGGATAACCCGCTGGTTATCGGCGTAGGCGAAGGCGAAAACTTCATCGCTTCCGATATCCCCGCTATCATTCAGCGCACCCGCCGCACTTACATCCTGAACGATGGTGAACTGGCTGTTATCACGAAGGACAGCATCAAGATTTCCAACCGTCAGGGCGAGCCTGTGACCAAGAAGATTTTCGAGGTTAACTGGAACGCAGAAGCTGCGGAAAAGGGCGGCTATGAGCACTTCATGCTCAAGGAAATCCATGAACAGCCGAAGGCTGTCCGTGACACCATGAGCCAGCGTATTGCCAAAGACGGCAAGACCATTGTGATGGACGAGCTGAAATGGGACGCTGACTACTTAAATTCCTTTAACAAGATTTATATCGTGGCCTGCGGCACGGCTTATCATGCCGGCATGGTGGGCAAATACTATATCGAAAAACTGGCGCGTACGGTCGTAGAAGTAGACGTTGCTTCTGAATTCCGTTATCGTGAGCCGATTGTGGATGAAAACACGCTGTTCATCGCTGTTTCCCAGTCTGGTGAAACCAGTGATACGCTGGCTGCAATGAAGGAATCCAAGCGCCTCGGCGCCAAGACGCTGGCCATCACCAACGTGGTTGGTTCGTCCATCGCCCGTGAAGCTGACCAGGTGCTCTACACTTGGGCTGGCCCGGAAATCGCTGTAGCTTCCACGAAGGCTTACACGACGCAGATTGTACTGTTCTTCATGCTGGCCCTCTATATGGCTGAAATCAAGAAGACGGTTGCTCCGGAACGTGTAGCCGAACTCATTGCTCAGCTGCAGAAGATTCCGGCACAGATTAGCGAAACGCTTTCTGATGTGGAACCGCTGAAGACCTTTGCAAAACGCTATGGCTTCAATGATGATGTGTTCTACATTGGCCGCGGTCTGGACTACCATGTAGCTTTGGAAGGTTCCCTGAAACTCAAGGAAATTTCCTATATCCATGCCGAAGCTTATGCAGCCGGCGAACTCAAGCACGGCACGCTGGCTCTGATTGTGGAAGGCGTTCCCGTTATCGCTCTGGCTACGCAGAAGAGCGTTTACGAAAAGACCCTGTCCAATATCAAGGAAGTCAAGGCGCGTGATGCCGTTGTTATCGGTATCGCTACCGAAGGCGACGAGGAACTGGAAAAATATGTTGACCATGTGATGAAGGTTCCCGAAACGGATGAACTCGTTATTCCGATTCTGACCGTTGTTCCCCTGCAGCTCCTGGCATATTATGCCGCTATCACTCGTGGCTGCGATGTGGATAAACCGCGTAACCTGGCTAAGTCCGTTACAGTTGAATAATTCGTTCTGCAATAGTAAGAGGATGTGCAATAAAAATGCGCGTCCTCTTATTTTTTTCTTAGTATTTTTGCAGGATTCGTGATAAAATATACTTCGGCGCCTTTTTGGGCGGTATGCCCTCTGGGGCAAATATCTCTGGAAGAAAAGGGACGATAAATGGAAAAAGAACTTTTGCGTCTTGAACGCGTCAACAAAAGCTATGATGGTCGGCAGATTCTTGAAGACCTGGATTTAACCATTCACGAGAATGAATTTGTGACCCTTTTGGGCCCTTCGGGCTGTGGCAAGACCACGATTTTGCGGCTGATTGGCGGGTTTGAAACCCCGGACAGCGGCAAAATCTGGTTTGATGGACAGGATATTACCCATTTGCAGCCAGAGAAGCGGCAGGTCAATACGGTGTTTCAGAAGTATTCCCTGTTTTCCCATATGGACGTGGCGGAGAATATCGCCTTTGGCCTGAAACTTAAAGGGAAAAGCGCAAGTTACATTCGCGATAAGATAAAATATGCCCTGAAGCTCGTGAACCTCGATGGCTATGAACATGCCCGGGTCACGCAGATGTCCGGCGGCCAGCAGCAGCGCATTGCCATTGCCCGCGCTATTGTAAACGAGCCAAAGGTATTGCTGCTCGATGAACCGTTATCAGCCCTTGACCTCAAACTGCGGCAGAATATGCAGCGGGAACTGGTGAAAATCAAGCGGGAACTGGGCATTACCTTTGTGTTCGTCACCCATGATCAGGAAGAAGCGCTGTCCATGTCCGATACGGTCGTGGTCATGAATCAGGGGTGGATTCAGCAGATTGGTACGCCGGAGAACGTGTACAATGAGCCGGAAAATGCCTTCGTGGCCGACTTTATCGGCGACAGTAACATCATCGACGGCATTATGGTGCGGGACAAGCTCGTACACCTTTTGGGCAAGGATATTCCCTGCATCAACACGGGCTTTGGCGAAAATGTTCCCGTGGATGTGCAGATTCGCCCGGAGGATATTCAGATTTGTGCGCCCGAGGATGGACAGTTCACCGGCAGAATCAAGCAGGTTGTCTTCAAGGGGACGGTATACGATATCACCATTGAAGCCGGCGGCTTTGAATGGCTCGTGCAGACCATTACGGGCCATGAGCAGGGCAAAGAGGTGGGCATTAAACTGGCAGCCTCAAACATTCAGATTATGGCGAAGCCCGAATCGGAAGATGAGGAGGCGGTGAGCGATGAATGAACGCCTTTCCAGTCAGCGGTTCTTAGCCCTGCCTTTCGGGATTTGGGCAACGCTCTTTATCGTGCTGCCCTTGTTCTTTGTTCTTTGGAATGGCTTGAAGGATGTAGAGACTGGGGGCTTTACTCTGGTGCATCTGCAGACGGTGCTCCAGTGGGAATATCTGAAGGCTCTGGGGCTGTCTGTGGAGCTTGCCTTAATCAGCACCTTTATCTGTCTCGTACTCGCCTATCCTCTGTGTTTGATTTTAAGAGAGCGCAAGGAAAAACGGGGGCTGCTGGTATTTGTGCTGTTCCTGCTGCCGCTGTGGATGAACTCGTTGCTTACCACCATGGCCTGGCAGACCATCTTGGAAAAGCATGGTCTTATCAATATGTTCCTGCAGTCCGTGGGCTTGCCGGAAGTGCATATCATCAATACGCCGCTGGCCATTATCATCGGCATGGTCTATAATTTCCTGCCCTATATGGTGCTGCCCCTCTATGTGGCGATTAACCGCATTGACAGCAGCATTATCGAAGCGGCCAGAGATTTGGGCGCCAATCCCTATCAGACTTTTCGGCGCGTGCTGTTGCCGCTGTCCATGCCTGGTATTGTCAGCGGTTCTACCATGGTCTTTATTCCTGCGCTGACCACCTTTGTTATCAGTGCCCTCTTAGGCGGTAACAAGGTGCTGCTCGTGGGTAATATCATTGAACAGGAATTCACGGCGGCCTATGACTGGCAACTCGGCAGTGCCCTGTCCATGGTGCTCATGGTCTTTATCATCCTGAACATCCTGCTGGAAGCCTTTACGGATAATGGCGAGCAGGCGAAGAAAGGAGTAAGGCCATAATGCAGAAAATCAAGAATACCTATCTGGCCGTTATTGTGGCTTTCCTCTATGCGCCCATCGTGGTGCTCATTGCCCAGTCCTTCAATGCCAGCCGTTATCGCGGCCAGTGGACGGGCTTTACCTGGGAATGGTATGAGAAACTTATCGAAAGCGAAGATATCATCAACGCTTTTTCCAATACGTTGACCATCGGCGTGACCTCGGCAATTTTTGCCACTTTGCTGGCTTTGGTGACGGCTTTGGGCATGCGGCAGATGGGACGGCAGAGCCGGATGCTCCTGCGGGGGCTGGCCAATGTGCCCCTGCTCAATGCCGATATCGTGACGGGCATCTCACTGATGCTGCTCTTTTTGGGACTCGGATTGAAGCTTGGCTATGATACCATTTTGCTGGCCCATATCGTCATCAGCCTGCCTTATGCTATGCTCTGCATCCTGCCGCAGGTACTGACCATGGACAATGTCTGGTACGAGGCGGCCCGCGATTTGGGTGCTACGCCCTTTCAGGCTTTCCGCAAAGTCATTTTGCCGGAACTGATGCCGGGCATCGTGGCGGCGTTCCTGCTGTCCTTTGCCATGAGTGCGGATGATTTTATCGTGACCTACTTTACCAAAGGCGCGGGCATTGAAACCCTGACCACGGAAATTTATTCGGAGCTCAAATTGGGTGTCCATCCCGAGATGTATGCGCTATCCACGCTGTTTTTCTGCGGCGTGCTGGTCTTTGCGGCTCTCCTGATGCTCAATTACAAGGTGATTCGCCGTTATCGGGCAGCAGAAAGAAGGGGGCAGGAAGCATGAAGAAATGGAAAATGTATGGCCGCTCCCTGTTGCTGACTTTGCTTGTACTATGTACCTTCCTGCTGTCCGGCTGCGATATGTTTGCCGAGGAGGAAGAAGAGGGGGCGGACGTGCTCTACGTCTACAGCTGGGGTGATTATCTCAGCGAGGATGTCATCAAACAGTTTGAGGAAGAAACTGGCATCAAGGTGGTGCTCGATGAATACGACACCAACGAGAGCATGTATCCCCGCATTGCCGAAGGCGCAGAGGCTTATGATGTGCTCTGTCCTTCCGACTACATGATTAACAAGCTGATTCATAATGATTTGCTGCAGCCGCTGGACTTTGCACAGCTGCCCAATGCTCGGAAAAATATCGGACAGGACTTCTTTGACCAGTCCAGGGCTTTTGACAAGGAAGGGAAATACTCCGTTCCTTATTGCTGGGGCACCGTGGGCATTATGTACAACATTGAGAAGGTCAAAGAACCTGTGGATAGCTGGAAAATCCTTTGGGATGAAAAGTATAAGGACAACATCCTCATGCAGGATTCTGCCCGGGATGCCATTATGATTCCCTTGAAGATTCTGGGCTATTCCATGAATACCGTAAATGAGGCGGAACTCAAAGCCGCCCGCGATATGCTGATTCAGCAGAAACCGCTGGTGCAGGCTTATGGCGTGGACGATATCCGCGATAAGCTGAGCTCCGGTGAAGCGGCGCTGGGTGTAATCTTTTCCGGCGAAGCCATTAAGCTCATGAAGTCCAATCCCCATCTGCGGTTCCAGCCGGCGCCGAAGGAAGGCACCAACGTCTGGATTGATTGCTGGGTGATTCCCAAGAACGCCCGCCATGTGGAAAATGCGCACAAGTTCATTGATTACATGTGCCGTCCTGATATTGCGGCGGCCAACTTCGAGGAACTGGGTTATTCCACGCCGAATACGGCGGTACGGGAACTGGTGGAAGAAGATTTAGGCGAATATGTGGACACGGCCTTCCCGCCGGAAAATGTCTACAAGGGCCAGGAATCTTACAGTTATCTGGGAGAAGCCCTCGATAAACTCTACACAAAACTTTGGCTGCAGGTAAAAGTTGAATAATTAACAGGAAAAAACAGCTCCTTTGTGGAATAGTATGTAAGATGACATACTGACAAAGGAGCTGTTTTTCTATGAATATCAAAGCAGAAGTTTTTAACAAGTATTTGAAAGAAAAAAAGATTGATGCCTTTCAGGTGGAAGAGGTAGCGGATGATGCGCAGCATACGGTGGTCTATCGTTCCCATATCGTAATCGAAGGCCAGCAGCTGCCCACGCTGGTGCTGCTCGATGACAGTGTCTTTTCCATGATTCGCGTGCAGATTTCTCCGAAAGCCCGCACGGAGGAAAATGAACTGGCTGTTCTGCGCATGGTCAGCGAGCAGAACATGAAGTACAAACCTTTCAAACTCTATTTCGACCAGACCGGTTCTTTGATTCTCGACGTTTGCCTGCTGACTCCCGGCAAGGAAGAAAGCGACTTCCCAGAGCTGGGTGAGGAAGTCTACGGCATGTTTGACGTGCTGATTAAATTCCTCGAAGAAAATTATCGCAGCTGGATGAAGGAAATCTGGTAAGGAGGCTGTACAATGAGTGTTGAATTTACCGGCAAACAGGCCTGCATTGCCCCGGAGGGTGTTTTTATCATTGGAACTTATGATGAGAATGGTGTTCCCAATGCCATGAATGCAGCCTGGGGTGCCCAGTCTGACTTTGATGAGATAACCCTGTTCCTGGCCAAGCATAAGACCACGGAAAACATCAAGCACAGCAAGGCTTTTACCGTAGCTTTTGCCACGAAGGATACCGTGGAAATTGCAGATTATTTCGGCGTGGAGACGGGCAATAAGGTCAACAAGATTGAAAAGGCCGGCTGCCACGTGCATAAGAGCAGCCATGTCAATGCGCCGATTATCGAGGAATTCCCGGTGACCTTGGAATGTGAATGCGTGAGCTACAGCGATGAAACGGGAATTCTGGTGGGGAAAATCATTGCCCAGCAGGCAGATGAAGCGGTGCTGACGGATGGCGTTGTGGATTATGACAAGCTTCAGCCCATCATCTTTGATATTGCCACGAAAACCTATCGGCTGGTCGGCCCTGTAGTCGGGAAAGCTTTCCATGATGGTTTGAAATTGAAATAAAAAAATTATGGACAAAAACTCCGTTGATGCTTTGAGGTGTCAACGGAGTTTTTGGTGTGTTTTACATTGATAGCGAGAAATATTATTTGACAAAATAAAAGTCTGAGGATAAAATAACTTTGTCAGGAAATGTGAAATCGGATTTTGAAAGGGGATTTGTCAAGATGGATGCAATTTTTACCCGCACCAGTGTGCGCAGTTATGAGGAACGGCCGGTGGAGGCAGAGAAAATCGAAAAGATTCTGCGCGCGGCAATGGCGGCTCCTTCGGCGGTCAATCAGCAGCCTTGGGAGTTCTATGTGGTCACGAATAAAGCAGTATTGCAGGAACTATCCGAAACCAGCCCGTATACTGCTATGACGGCCAAGGCTCCAGCGGCACTCGTGCTTTGCTCCCGCAAGGAAAACATTATTGTGCCGGAACTTATCGAAGTCGATATGGCCCTCGCAACGGAAAATGCTTTACTGGAGATTGAAGCGCAGGGCTTGGGCGGCGTTATGCTGGGCGTGGCCCCCATTGCTGACCGCATGGAAAAGGTTGCTAAGGCAATCAACCTGCCGGAACATCTGGTACCCTTTACCGTAGTTCCCTTCGGCTATCCGGCGAAGAAGAATCCCCAGCAGGACCGCTATGATGAAGCGCGGGTGCATTATGTGCGATAAATTGAACTTACAGCATATCCATCATGTGGCCATTATCGGCAGCAACTATGAGCGGAGCAGGCATTTTTATGTGGATATTCTGGGCTTTGCGGTGATTCGGGAAAATTACCGCGAGGAGCAGCAGGATTGGAAAATTGACCTGCGGCTTGCAGATGCCGAATTAGAACTCTTTATCAAAGAGGGATGCCCGCCAAGGGCAGGCTGGCCGGGCAAAGAAGCTTATGGCCTCAGGCATTTGGCTTTTCGCGTGGATTCCGTGGACGATACGGTTCGCAAATTAAATGCCTTGGGCGTTGAGACAGAACCGGTACGGTGCGATACTTTTACGGGGGAAAAGATGACGTTCTTCCATGACCCGGATGGACTCCCCATAGAAATTCATGAATAAAGACAAGCGCGGACGGCTTGACTGGTCAATTTGATTTGACCGGTCAGCCGCCCGCTTTATTATGCGGTTTAGAAATTATGGGTTACTTTGCCCGTATCAATAAGGTTGTGATTTTTGACATAGTCCAGCCAGCCTGCCTGCAAGGTGGCAAGTTCGTTGGTGTCATCTTCCGACAGCGCATCAACAGGCTTTTTGTGATTGAAAATGCCATGGGAGGTGTCGGTGATGATGGGATTGCGGTCGTCTACATGGGCAAGCTGCTGATGGAAGTCCATATCGAAACTGTCTTCCGGCGGGCGGCTGTCCAGTACATCACGGGCTGTTTTGGTCTGGTGTTTTTTTTCGTCTTCGGGGTCAGCGGTCATTTTATCCAGAATTTGCGAAGTCTGCTCCAACTGCTGGCGCAGGTTGTCGAGGTAGGAGGTATCGGTCTTGAAGGCTGCTTCGGGCGTTTTCTGTTTATCCGGTTCTACATTTTTGGCCTTGTTTTTCTTCTTATAGGCCTTGGCGATAGCTGCTTCGACATCTTCCTCGTATTTTTTGTCCTTGATATCGAGTTCGCCGCCGCCCTGTACATAGCGTACCATTTTTTCGACCTGCTTCAGCAGGGAATTTTTGTCCGGGCTGTCGCCGGTGATTACGTCAAAGGCGGTCTTGATGTCTTCTAAGAATTGGTCATCCTTGCCAAAGTTTTTGACATAATCGTTGAGCTGGCTGGCAAGCTTGCCGAAAAGACCGCCGGAGATTTCCTGGGTGGAACGCAGCACAGCATCTCCTGCGTGTTCATAGGTATCGACAAAGATATTTTTGTCTTTTAACTGGTCATAGGCTTCAGAGTAGCTGGCATAAGGCTTCAAAATATCGCGGATGGTGTCGTGAATATCCTGCTTTAGCGTATTTTTCAGTTTAGCTTCGCTTTCTTCTACCTTGTTTTTCCCGTCAATAGTGGCGGTATTTTCGACAAGACCATCTTTGGCTGTCCAAGTGTAGTGCTGGCTTTTTATGGTGTCAATCGAATTCGGGTAACGATAGGCTAATTCCGGTGGTACATAGACGTTTTAGATGGGGAGGGGCTTAGAGGCTTCTTTTACTTTTTCGATTATAGCCAGTGTTTCCGGAGAAGCAGGCTTGGCGATGTCCATCAGGTTAACCTGTTCAATGCCGGAGTCAATGCGTGATAAATCTGTATTGGGGGTCCAGCTGAAGGGTTTTTTGTTTTGTTCCCGCTGTTCCATGACATCGGCTATGGCAGCCTGCATTTCGGCTAACTCATCAGTCTGGCTTTGCCCATCACGATAGGTGAGATAGGCGGTGCGGTTTAACTCGACCCAGTGACTCTTATAGCTTTCCTTTGCCCCGCTCAGTTCCACCTGATAGGCAGGGGCTTCTGCTGTTAATTTTTCGTTTTCTTTTGCCTGCTGTACTGTCTTGCTCGTGTCGACGGCAACACTAACATTAAGGTTGCTGCCATCCGCAGCTCGTCCGATAAGCATGGTTTTCCCTCCTTGTAAGCATCATGCGGATTTTTCCGCTGCTGCGTTCGTTTCCGTATATTCGGCTTGGAGCTTGTCCAGACCGGACATTATGGCATCGTAGGTGTCCAGGCAGATTTGCGGCAAGTCCTTTTCCTTGGTGGTGGCTTGATAATCGCGGCGGAATATCGCTACGGCTTTTTCAATTTCCTGCCGGATTTCGGCAATTTTATCGGGATTGCCTTGAGCGACCTGTGCGGCCATGCTCAGAATGCAGTTGCTTACCGCCTCGACGGAGTAGGGGCCGCCCGGCCCGATTGCCCGCGCGGCTTCGGCATAGCTGGGCAGTACCGCAGGCATGGTGAATTTTTCGCCCGGCTTAAAGTGTCCGCCGGAATGATAATACGCCTGCCAACTTAAATTGTCCTGTGCATGGTTTTGGATACTCTCCACAGAATCTTTACTTGCCACAGGCTGTAAGGGCAGCTGGTCGCTTTTTTCTGTCACAGGCACCACAGGTTCATTTTCTGGTGGCGAAAATTCGCTCATAAGCGCTTTGAATGCACCGTTTGCTTGTGGCTGTGATTGCGTATTGACCGCAGCAGAAGGAGAGTCGGTCAATTTGCTGATGTAAATACCCATTTGTACACCTCCAAAACAAAAAATACAATAATATATCCTTATGCAATCATATATCATCCCTTCTGTATATCGAATATTTGCGCAATTTTATAAGGGGGCAAGCCAAAAAAGCGGCTGACCAATTTAGGACAGTCGCTCACTTTCGCGGTATTGGTTTGTGGGTGATGATTTCGGCTAGTCGGGCTAACGGAAACTATATGCGGCGTATGCTGCCAACAGGACGATTCCGATGGAGATAATTACTCCTGTCAGGATTAGCCCGGCATATACAAGCAGTTTACTCTTTTTTTTTACGGACATGACTGTACAAAAATAATGAAACACTATCTTTTTAATAGTAAAGTATATACCTTTGACATTTGACATGTCAACTTGTAAACCTACGCAAGTAAATACCTATTGACATGGTAGGCTAAAGAGTATAACATTAGGTCATCATGGACAGTGAACGATAGAGAGGAAGAATTTTTGGTTATGAGCAGAGGTAAGGTAATCGTGGGGATGTCCGGCGGGGTGGACAGTGCAGTGACGGCATATTTGCTGAAGGCGGCAGGTTTCGAGGTCATCGGCATTACGTTAAAATCGTGGGAGAGCGGCAGCAGTAAGTGTTGTGAGATAGATGAGGCTGCCCGGACGGCGGATATTTTGGGTATTGCCTATTATCCCTGGAATACGGTGGCATGTTTCCATGATTATGTGACGAAGCCATTTGTGGCGGATTATGAAGCGGGGCGCACGCCCAACCCTTGCGTGGAATGCAACCGCTATGTGAAGTGGGAGCAGCTGTTAAGTGTGGCGGCCCATATGCGGGCAGATTATGTGGCGACCGGACACTATGCCATCATTGAGCGGCTGGAAAATGGCCGCTATACCCTGCGGGCGGGCGCAGATAAGCAGAAGGACCAGTCCTATATGCTCTACAAACTCACGCAGGCTCAACTTGCGCGTACCATTCTGCCCTTGGGCAGGCTGACCAAAGCCGAGGTGCGGGACATTGCCCGCAAGGCAGGACTCAATGTAGCGGATAAGGAAGATTCGCAGGAAATTTGTTTTGTGACGGAGGGCAGCTACACCGATTATATTGAAGAATACAGCGACAAAGATTTAACGGCGGTGGGAAATTTTGTCGATGAAACGGGCAAGGTTTTGGGTCAGCATAAAGGAATCATTCATTATACGGTCGGTCAGCGGAAAGGCCTGGGGCTGGCGTTAGGCTATCCTGCCTATGTCAAGGAGATACGCGCAGCAGCCAATGAAGTCGTAATCAGTGGTGAGGAAGGTCTGTATACGCAGGAAGTTTTCTGTAAAAACCTGTGCTTTATGTCACGTGAGGTTGTAGAAGGCGAAGATGTTTCAGCGCAGGTAAAGATACGCTACCACCATGCAGGTGCGGCGGCCAGCTTGCAGCGTATCGCTGACGACCAGATAAAGATAAACTTTGCCGAGCCTGTCCGCGCACCGGCACCGGGCCAGTCGGCGGTATTTTACGATGAGCAGGGCCATATTATTGGCGGTGGGAAAATTTTTTTGGCGAATTAAGTTTAAGCCTATTGACATAATGGGTGTAATATTGTAACATAAGGTCATCGTCAGGTGGACGAAAGAACTGGCTGGATAACCGGAGGTTTTGCAAGAACGTGAATTCTGTGCAAAACCTCTTTTTTAGTAGGTATGTAGGAGAGGTGACCTGTTTATGAAAAATCCCTTGCGTTATCAGGTATCGGAGTATGATTGCGGGCCGACCTCCATGCTCAACGCGATTTCCTATCTGTTTGAGCGCGAAGAAATTCAGCCGGAAATCCTGCGCAACATCATGATTTATTCGCTGGACTGCTATGGCAAAGGCGGCGTGCCCGGCAAAAACGGCACTTCCCGCATGGCGATGATGTTCTTGTCCCGCTGGCTGTCCGGTGTGGGGGAAGCAGGGCTATTGCCCATCGAAAGCCAATATCTTTCGGGCAAAGCGGTGTATTTCGGCGAGAACAGTCTGGTGGTGGATGCCTTGAACCGTGGCGGCGTGGTGGTCGTGCGCCTGCATATGGACGGGGAACATTATGTATTGCTGACTAAGCGGGATGGGAAAAAGATTTATCTTTTTGACCCGTATTATATGACGGAAAATCCGTTTGGTGAGGAGATTGTATGCACCTTGTCGCATCCGCTGACCTATAACCGCGTGGTGCCTTTTTCCTGCTTTAACCGGGAGACTGTTGCGCCGTATGCTTTGGGGCGTGCAGAGGAGCGGGAGGCGGTACTCTTGTTTGACACCCGCAATAAACTTACGGCAGAACGGACGATTGAGTATTTTATTTGAGAACGGGGGGAGCGATATGTTTCATTGTGACAGCGGATTTGCCCGGGAATGCCGCAGATGGCTGCATCAGCATCCGGAACTGAGCAATCAGGAATACAATACGGCGAAATTCATTCGGGAAAAATTGACCGAATTGGGCATAGAATATCAGGAAGTGGAGAAAACTGGAACCTTTGCCCGGATAACGGGGCATAGTGATAAGGGCAAAACGATTCTCCTGCGGGCGGATATTGATGCCCTGCCCATTGAGGAGCAGACGAATTTACCCTATAAATCCGTAAATCCCGGTGTCATGCACGCCTGCGGCCATGATGTGCATACGGCGGCACTGCTGGCGGCGGCCAAGAAACTTGCCGAGCTGCAAGACCGCTTTGCCGGTACGGTACTGCTGGTCTTTCAGCAGGCTGAGGAATTTGGTCATGGGTCGCAGTTTTTCCGGGAGCAGGGCTTGCTCAAAAATTATGATCGGGCTTTTGGCGTGCATATTGCCCCGGATGTGCCTGTGGGAACGGTGGTGCTCTCCCGCAGGGAAGATGCGGCTTCTTGTGATTTTTTCCGAATAACTCTTACTGGCAGGAAAGCCCATACATCGAAGCCGCATTTGGGCCAAGATGCCTTGCAGGCAGGAGCAGTATTGGTGGGGGAAATCGCCAAACTGCCGGGGAGACTCCTGCCGCCGGATGAACCGGTCAATGTGGGCATTGGCACTTTTAAGGCGGGAACTTCCTATAATATCATCGCCGACAGCGCTGTGCTTGAAGGCAGTTTTCGTGTGTTCTCCGAGGAAAACCAGCAAAAACTCAAGGAAAAAATCGCGGAGCTGGCGGAGTCGGTGTCGTCTGGTTACGGCGTGCAGGCGGCAGTAGAGTACGACTGCTTTGCCCGTGCCATAATCAATGATGAAACAGTTCGGGAGGAAGTGACCAAGACAGCAGTGGAATTGCTCGGCGAAGATAAGGTGCAGATTTCGGAAGAGCCTGTCTTTGGCTTTGCTGCCGATGATTTTGCTGAATACCTCCGGGATGTTCCCGGAGTATATGCCCATGTAGGTGTAGCGGAGGAAGGTTCTGATTCTGCCCGCGTGCTGCATAGTGAGAAGCTGGCTCCGGCAGAAGCGGCGGTAGAAATTGCCGCGGATTTGCATATCCATTACGCCTTGAATTATTTGCAGCGGTAATTGGAGGTGGGAAAAAACATCTTGCTTAGATGACATTTCAGCAAAAATTAACATTTTCAATTACACCTATTGACATAATAGGTGTAATAGTGTAACATAATGCTATCGTCATCGGGAGCTGGCAAGAAATACATTGTGCAGATTGCGAAGAATAAATTCGTCTAGACAAGGCGGAGGATTGAGACATAGCGGTGCTATGTCGAATGACGACAACGCAGTATAGGCGAATTTAGGCGAGTAAGATGGACAACTTATTTCTTGCCAGCTCCCAAAGGAGAGATGTATATGAAGGATGTACCTGTTGATGTATTGAATTACATTATGTCGGTTTTACGGGGTCTGTACTTCGGGGAAGTGGTACTGATTGCCCAGAATGGTGTTCTGATTCAGGTGGAGCGTACCGAAAAGATGCGTGTGCATCCCTGGCAGGGCATTCCCAAACCTGCGGAATGGTCGGCGGATACCGAGCGGAATCTGCGCCGTACTATTGAGCGGGAACTGGCCAGCCTTTATTATGGGCGCTTGAGCATCATCGTAAAACAGGGTACAGTTACCCATTTTGACCGTTTGGAAAAACAGCGGTTTATGGATGGCGATGGAATTTGACAAGTCAATTTGACATGTCAATCTGACTTGTCAAACGTCAACTGAATATGCATTGAACTGACCAAAAAAATTGGAGGTTCCACAGATTGCTGATAACAGGCAGTTGGTGGAGCCTCTTTTTTATATATGTAAGCAATTATCTATTTATTATGAGGGAGGTCATCTTTATGAAATGGTGGAAAACGGCAAGTGTGGCATTAGGAATACTAACGGCGATAGGTTTTGCCGGCTGCGGCAATGAACAGGCGGCAAATAATGCGGACAGCAAGGGGGCAGGGGAATTTTTGAATGTGTCCTATGACCCGACGCGCGAACTCTATGCCGAATTTAATCAGGTGTTTACGGAGGAATGGAAGAAGGAAAGCGGTCAGAATGTGGAGTTCCGCCAGTCCAACGGTGGTTCCGGCAAGCAGGCCCGCTCGGTTATTGAAGGCTTGGAGGCGGATGTGGTGACGCTCGCTCTGGCGTATGACGTGGACGAAATCGCGCAGGCGGGGCTTATCGACAAGGATTGGCTGAAGAAGTTTCCCGATAACTCCGCACCCTATACTTCGACCATTGTCTTCCTTGTGCGCAAGGGCAATCCCAAGAACATTCACGACTGGGATGATTTGGTACGGGATGATGTGAAAATCGTCACGCCGAATCCAAAGACTTCCGGCGGTGCCCGCTGGAATTACTTAGCGGCCTGGGAATATGCCCGTCAGAAATTTAACGGTGATGAAACGCAGGTCAAGGGCTTTATCAAAAAGCTGTTCCAGAATGTGGTGGCACTTGATTCTGGTGCCCGTGGTGCAACGACCAGCTTTGTGCAGCGCGGACAGGGCGATGTGCTGATTGCCTGGGAAAATGAAGCTTTGATTACGCTGAAGGATTCGCCGGATTATGAAATCGTGGCGCCGTCCCTGTCCATTTTGGCCGAGCCGTCCGTTGCGGTGGTGGATAAGGTCGTGGACAAGAAGGGCACCCGCAAGGTGGCTGAAGCCTACATCAACTATCTCTATTCCGAAAACGGGCAGGAAATTGCCGCCAAGAATTTCTATCGTCCGCGCAACAAGGCTGTATTTGAAAAATACAAGGGCCAGTTCCCAGAACTCAAGCTTTTTACCGTTGATGATGCCTTTGGTGGCTGGACGAAAGCCCAAAAGGAGCATTTTGCCGATGGCGGCACCTTTGATCAGATTTATCAGAAGTAAGCGTAAGGGGGAAGTGTTATGCTGAGACTGGGGCAGGTTATTCCGGGCGGCGGGTTCGCCTTGGGGATTGTGTTTTTCTATCTGTCGTTGTTGATTTTCTTGCCGCTGGGGGCGTTTGTGCTCTATGCCAGCGGCATGAGCGGGGAAAGCTTTATCCGGCAGGTGACGGATTACCGTATGGTGCATGGCTATATGCTGAGCTTTGGCTGTGCATTGGCGGCGGCTGTGATTAATGCCGTATTCGGTTTGCTCTTGGCCTGGGTGTTGGTGCGCTATGATTTCCCCGGCAAGCGGCTGATGGATGGGCTTATCGACCTGCCCTTTGCCCTGCCGACGGCAGTGGCAGGCATCGCACTGACTACGCTCTATGTGGAAAATGGCTGGCTGGGCCAGTTCTTCTATGCCGCAGGCATTCCGTCGGCGTTCTCGGCGGTGGGCATTACGATTGCGCTGATTTTTGTGGGTATACCCTTTGTCGTGCGCAGTGTCCAGCCGGTGCTGCGGGATTTGGACGGCTCTTTGGAGGAAGCAGCAGCCATTATGGGGGCGGGGAAATTTTTGACCTTTCGCAAGGTGATTTTCCCGGAACTTGTGACACCGCTGATTAGCGGCTTTGCGCTGGCCTTTGCCCGGGGGATTGGCGAGTATGGCAGCGTGGTTTTTATCGCGGGGAATATGCCCTATGAAACGGAGATTGCGCCGTTGCTCATTATGACGAAGCTGGAGCAGTTTGATTATCAGGCGGCTGCGGCGGTGGCGATTGTGATGTTGGGGATGTCATTATTGGTGCTGCTTATCTTGAATGGGTATCAGCATTATCGGCTGCAACGATTAGGAGCATAATGAACGATACGTTAAGGGACAGTAGTGGCTCGGCGCAGGTGCTTACTTTTTGACCTGCGCGCAAATGGCTCCCTCGGTTGTGCCGTTGACTTAGGGGGATGCTCCGGTTACCACGTCGCGGCTTTCAGTCGTTTACTTAGACTTTTTCTTAGCGGAGCCAGCCTTTGGCAGTGCGCTCCGGTCAAAAAGCAAGCACCTGCGCCAAGTTACGTTTCGTAAAGACGTTTCTTGGTGCGGGTGCTTTTTTGTGCTTAAATGGTTGGTGGCAGGATTTGGTTTTGGTGGGGGCGAATCTTGTGATATAAGCAAAGTGATGAAGTATGCGTGACTTTTGGTGAGGAGGATTGACGATGAACAGGCGGGAGTTTTTGTGTTTGGGAGCGGCCTGTTTGCTTGGTGTGGTAGATGGGCAGAAAATCGTGGAAGCTTCTTATTATGAGCCGATGATTTATAAGCGTTTTTTTCAGTTTACGGAATACGAGGAACGGCCGGTCACAGATGCTTTGGTCATTCACCATACGGGCTTTCCGGATGTGGATAAGGATTCAACGGCGGCAGCTATTCATAAATTCCATCAGGAGGAACGGAAATGGGCGGGGATTGGCTATCATTATCTGATTCGCAAGGATGGCATGATTGAGCAGGGGCGGCGCCCACGGGCAATTGGTGCGCATGCACTGGGGCATAATAAGCATTCCCTGGGGATTTGCCTGGCGGGGAATTTTGAAATCGGCAAGCCGACGGAAGCGCAGATGGATTCGGTTAAGGAACTTTGCCGCTGGCTCTGTAAGAAATATGGGCTTGACCCAATGGAAAAGGGCGTGATTGTGGGGCATCGGGATTTGAATGATACGTTGTGTCCGGGGAAGAATCTTTATAGGCGGCTGGGGGAGATTCGGAGATTTTGCGTATAAACTGATAAGCTACTAGGTGCGATGGCGCAGGTGCTTACTTTTTGGCCTGCGCCAAGATATGTTTGTTACCAGTATTTTTTCTGCCGTTTTTCTGACGGATTGGTGGCAGGATTTATTTGTTTGGGTGGCGAATTTTTAGGGCAAATCGATTTGGGGAAAATATGATTAATGAGGAGGCGTATGTGATGAAAAAAATGTTTACCTTGCTGATGGCTGCGTTGTTGGTCTGCCTGATGACGGCTACTTCGTTTGCGGCGACCAGTCAGGAGAAAATCGACAAGGAGCGGGCGGAAATTGATAATCTGTCGGTACAGGCGCTGCATAATCTCTATGAAAAAGTTCCTTCTGCCGAAAATGTCATCAATAATTGCTACGCTTATGCGACTTTGAGCAATACGGGCATGAAGCTTGGTTTGTTCGGCGATGCACATGGCAGAGGCTTGGCGGTTAACAATACCACAGGCGAAAAAGTCTACATGCGGATGAAGGAATTGGGACTGGGGATTGGTCTCGGAATAAAAGAGTATGATTTGATTTTTGTCATTGGCACAGAACAGGCCTGGAAAACATTTATCTCCGGGGATATCAAATTTGCCAGCTCGGCAGATGCTTCAGCCAGTGACGGACAGGCAGGTGGTGCGGTAGAAGGTGCCTCGATTGCTGCCAATGGCATCTGGGTGTACCAGATGACGAAAAAGGGCCTGTCTCTAGATGCTTCCATCAAGGGAACAAAAATTTATGCCGATAAAAAACTGAATAAGCGGTGAGCGGAAAATTTATTTGGCAAATTCTCCTTACACCTATTGACATAATAGGTGTAATAATGTAACATAAAGTCATCGCCAAAGAGTAGCGATGATAAAAAGTGTAAATCAGGTTGAACTGACCAAAAAAATTGGAGGTTCTGCAGATTGCCTGTACGGGTGATTTGCGGAGCCTCTTTTTGTTATGCTGACTGGGGGGAGCGTTATGAGCATGTGGAATAAATGGGAGCTATTGGCAGAGTCAGGAGGTGTGGCTGATGGAACTTGTCAGCAAATTAGCAAGTGTTAAAGCAAAAGAAAAACTTGCAAAGGGAGCCTGGCAGGAATCGCTAACCAAGTGGTCGTTAATTTTTGTTGGGGCGGCGTTTTTGGTGGTGATGATGGTTCTGCCGCTGGTGCTTATCGGCGTGGAAGCGCTGGCTAAGGGCTGGGCGGCTTATATGCGGGCTATCAGCGAACCCTTTGCCCAGAAGGCTTTATGGCTGACGGCGGAAGCTACAATTCTTGCGGTACTGTCCAATACCGTGTTCGGGCTGGCGGCGGCGTGGCTGCTGACGAAGTTTGACTTCAAGGGCAAGAGTCTTTTGGGGGCCATTATTGATTTGCCCTTTGCGGTATCGCCAGTAGTAGCGGGCTTGTTCTTTATCATGCTGTTTGGCAGGTTAAGCCCGTTCTATGACACCTTGCAGGCGTATCAGGTGGCAGTGGTGTTTGCGGTGCCGGGGATTGTGCTGGCGACCATCTTTGTGACTTTGCCGTTTATCGCGCGCAGCATTGTGCCGGTGATGGAGGCGCAGGGGCGGCAGGAGGAAGAAGCGGCGGCGCTTATGGGCGCCAGCGGCTGGCGGATTTTTTGGCAGATTACCCTGCCGAATATCAAATGGGGCCTGCTTTACGGCATTATCCTCTGCAGTGCCCGCGCCATGGGCGAGTTCGGGGCTGTTTCGGTGGTGTCCGGTCATATCCGGGGCAAGACCAATACCCTGCCTTTGCATATTGAGATTCTCTACAATGAATATAATTTTACGGCGGCTTTTGCTGTAGCCTCGATTCTGGTGATTTTGGCTGTGGTGGTGCTGATCTTACGCAATCTGGTGGAATGGCGGCTGACGAGAGCGGAAAGGACTGGTGAACATGAGTTATGAAGTAGAACTGAAACATATAGAAAAATATTTTGGCCGTTTCAAAGCGGCAGATGATGCAAGCTTTGGTGTGGAAAAAGGACAGCTGGCCGGGCTCCTGGGGCCTTCCGGCAGTGGCAAGACCACGCTCCTGCGGATGCTGGCGGGGTTAGAACAGCCGGATAAGGGCGATATCTGGATTGCCGGGCGGCGGGTCAATAAGATTCCGGCGCGGGAGCGGGGCATTGGCTTTGTGTTTCAGAATTATGCGCTGTTCCGCCATATGACGGTGCGGGATAATCTCGCCTTTGGCCTGCGGGTGCAGAAGGTGGATGGTCACACCATCAAGGTGCGAACAGATGAACTTTTGGAGCTTACGGGGCTTACAGCAGTTGCCAAGCGTTATCCACAGCAACTTTCTGGCGGTCAGCGGCAACGGGTGGCCTTTGCTCGGGCGCTGGCACCCAATCCAAAGGTCTTGTTGCTCGATGAGCCCTTTGCGGCCATTGATGCCAAGGTGCGCAAGGAGCTTAGAAGCTGGCTGCGGGAGGCGATTCATAATTTGGGCATTACGAGCCTGTTTGTGACCCATGACCAGGACGAGGCTGTGGAGGTGGCGGATAAAATCATCATCGTCAACAAGGGACGCATTGAGCAGGCGGGCAGTCCTGTGGAAATCTATCAGTCACCACAGACACCGTTTGTGGCGGATTTTATCGGCGAGTCTGTGAAGGTGGAGGACTATACGCGCTTTAAGGGCTTTGGGGACGAGAGTGGTTCGGCAGGCGCGCATCAGGGTATTATCCGGCCAGAGTTTATCGAGCTGGCCAAGGACGAAAGAGAGATTTCTTTGCCGCTAGGCGCCGAGCAGGGTGTGGTGAAGGCTACCTATTTCCGGGGCAGCAATATGGCTGTGGATATCGAGGTTCGCGGACAGATTTTGCGGGCGGCGCGCAGTCTCGAAAAGGAACCCTTGCAGGTAGGGGATAAGGCGCTGGCTTTTATCCATCGTATATACAGTTTGGAGGCCGGGCAGACGCGGATTATCGAAAACCGTGCCAAGCGGCAGGAGTCCGTAGTGATTTGATAAGGCAGATGAGGATATGAATGTACGAGAAGAACAGGCGGATATTTTGCTTATTGGCGGCGGGGCGGCGGGCTGCTATGCGGCGCTTACGCTGGGCGAAAAACATCCGGAATTAAAAGTCCTGCTGGTGGATAAGGCCAATATCAAGCGCAGCGGGTGCCTTGCAGCAGGAGTCAATGCGCTGAATGCCTATATCACGCCGGGGCATACACCGCAGGATTATGTGGATTATGCCAAGGAAGACGCGGCAGGCATCGTGCGGGAGGACTTGCTCCTGACCATGAGCGAAGGGCTCAATGAAGTAACCGCCAAGCTCGAAAAACTGGGGCTGGTGCTCCAGAAAAATCCCGATGGCTCTTATGCCGCGCGGGGCTGGCGCAATATCAAGATCAATGGGGAAAATATCAAGCCGCTGCTGGCTAGAGCGGTACTTGACTTGTCAAATGTCAAAGTCCGAAATCATGTCAATATCGTGGATTATCTTGTAGTTGGTGGTCAGGTGTGCGGGGCCTGGGGAATTGACTTAAAACAGGAAGAAATCGTGCTCTTTACCGCCAAGGCGGTAATCTGTGCCACGGGCGGGGCAGCAGGGCTTTACCAGCCCAATCATCCCGGCACTTCCCGCCATAAGATGTGGTACAGTCCTTTTAACACCGGCGCAGGCTATGCCATGGGCTTGCGGGCAGGGGCGGAAATGACCACCTTCGAGATGCGTTTTATCGCCCTCCGGTGCAAGGGGACAGTCGCGCCAACCGGCACGATTGCACAGGGGGTAGGCGCGCCGCAGGTCAACTCCCGCGGTGAAAAGTATCAGGGAAAATATGGCAATACCACGGCGCAGCGCCTTTGGGCGGTGGTCAAGGAAAATCTGTCCGGCCATGGCCCCTGCTATCTGGCTACGCGTGGAATCAGCGCGGAGCAGGCGGCGGCTTTGGAACGGGCCTATCTCAATATGGCGCCCGCGCAAACGCTGTTTTGGCGGGAGAGTGGCCTAAGCCCGCAGGAATTTGATGTGGAAATCGAAGGTTCCGAGCCTTATGTGGTGGGCGGTCATACTGCCAGCGGCTATTGGATTGGCGCTGACCGGTCAACGACCCTGCCGGGACTCTTTGCGGCGGGGGATGTGGCGGGCGGCTGTCCGCAAAAGTATGTGACGGGTGCCTTTGTTGAAGGGGAGATAGCCGCCGAATCTGCGGCAAGATTTGCGGCTAAGCCGGCAACGAAATTGGATTTAGTTCGCATAAAAGATACGATTATCAGGCAGGTACAGCATTTTAGCGGCATAGCTGCAGAGAGACCCTATACGACCGAAAGTCTCGAAGAAGCCATGCAGCAGGCTATGGATGAATATGCCGGCGGCATTAAGACGCATTACGGTTATAGCGAAAGTTCCCTGCAGATTGCCGCCAAGCATATCGAGCGTCTGCAAAGTCTTAGTGACAGCCTGCGGGCGGCAGATGCCTATGGTTTGCTCAAGATTTTTGAACTGCGGGAACGGCTGCTCGTTTGCCAGACGCTTTTGGCGCATCTGGCAGCGCGCAAGGAAACCCGCTGGCCGGGCTTTGCCGAGCATTTGGATTATCCGGAGACGCGCGACGAGTTCAAGGTATTTATCAATTCGCGATTAGAAGATGGGCAGATTCAGATTATCCGCCGTCCGTTGAACGTGACGGCAAGGGAGGCGGTCGGATGAGTATCGCCATCGAGAAAAATAAATGTGTAGGCTGTGGCCAGTGCACCGAGGTATGTCCGGGAAATCTCCTGCAGCTCCGTGCGGGAAAAGCCGTTATCCGCGAGGTGCGGGACTGCTGGGGCTGCACCGCCTGCGTCAAGGAATGCCCGCGCAAGGCCATTTACTATTATCTGGCGGCGGATTTGGGCGGCCGCGGCGGGCGGCTCTATGCAGAGAACAATGAACAAGAAATCAAATGGCAGATGCAGTGGCCGGACGGCAGCCAGGAGGAAATCGTCACGGCGAAGCAGGAAGCCAATCAATATTAAATAAACGGGGGAGCGTTATGGTACAAGCAATGGAAATAGCAGATAAATTAGACAAGCTGGAAGCAGAAAGCATTTATATTTTACGGGAAGCCTACAAGAAATTGGGCAAGCTGGGGATGTTATGGTCCATCGGCAAGGATTCGACGGTCCTTCTCTGGCTGGCGAAAAAAGCCTTTTATGGTCATTGCCCCTTTCCGTTTATCCATGTGGACACCAAGCACAAGATTCCGGAAATGATTGCCTATCGTGACCGGGTGGCAAAGGAATTGAACTTGGATTTAATTGTCCATACCAATCAGGCGGCCATTGACGCCGGCATGGGACCGGACAAAGGACGGCTGGCCTGCTGTCAGGCATTAAAGACCGAAGGGCTCAAGCAGGTGGTCAAGGAATACGGCTTTGATGGGCTGATTGTGGGTGTGCGTCGCGATGAGGAAGGTTCCCGCTCCAAGGAACGCGTGTTCAGTGAGCGCAAGGAGGACGATGCCTGGGATTATGCCAACCAGCCACCGGAACTTTGGGACCAGTTCAAGACGGATTTTCCGAAAGGCCATCATATCCGCGTCCATCCATTGCTCGCTTGGAATGAGTTGGATATTTGGGAGTACATCCGCCGGGAAAATATTCCCATTATCGACTTGTATTTTGCCAAGAACGGCAGGCGCTACCGTTCGTTGGGCTGTGCCTGCTGCACGGGGCAGATTGAGTCGGAGGCGGACACGCTGGATAAAATCATCGAGGAATTAAAGCATACGACCACCAGCGAGCGGGCCGGGCGCAAGCAGGATCAGGAGGATTCCTATGCGATGCAGAAACTGCGGAAAGAGGGGTATATGTAATGGGGAAAGCATTAGAACAAAAAGAAGCAGGGCTGAATATCATTGTCGTGGGACATGTAGACCACGGCAAATCCACGGTCATTGGCCGTCTGCTTTACGATACGGATTCTTTGCCGCAGGGAGCCATTGACAAGGTCGAAAAAATCGCGCATGATACGGGCAAGCCCTTTGAATACGCCTATCTGTTGGATGCCTTTGAGGAAGAACAGCAGCAGGGTATCACGATTGACACCACCCGCATTCAGTTCTCTACCGCGAAGCGCGATTATGTGATTATTGATGCACCAGGCCATAAGGAATTCTTGAAGAATATGATTTCCGGCGCGGCAGGTGCCGAAGCGGCGCTCCTGATTGTCGACGGCAAACAGGGCGTGCAGGAACAGAGCCGCCGCCATGCTTATATGCTGAGTTTGCTTGGCATCAAAAAGGTCTATGTGCTGGTCAATAAGATGGATTTGGCAGGTTATGCGGAAACGGCCTTTGTCAAAATCAAGCATGATATGGGGGCGTTCCTGGCGGAACTAGGGATTTATCCGCTCAAGTATATTCCCGTATCCGGCCTGCAGGGGGATAATATCGCCAGCAGGTCGGCACAGATGCCGTGGTATCAGGGCGAGCCATTGTTGGAAGCCTTAGACCTGTTGGAAGGTGAACAGGCGGCAGTTAACCGCGCTCTGCGCCTGCCGATTCAGGATGTGTATAAATTCGATTCCCGCCGCATCATTGCGGGCCGGATTGAAGCAGGACAGTTAGCCGTAGGCGACGAAATCGCCATTTATCCCGGCGGCCGCAAGACCAAAGTTGTGGCCTTTCCCTATTGGCAGGAAAAAGACCAGCGCACACAGGCTTTTGCCGGTGCGTCCACAGGCATACAGGTGGCCGATGAATTCTTCAATCAGCGGGGCGAAATCATCACGCGGGCGGGCGATACGCCGCCGCTTACGGGCAAACGCCTGCGGGTGTCTCTGTTCTGGCTCGGCAAAAAGCCTTTGCAGCTCAATCGCCGTTATAAGCTAAAACTCGGCACGCAGGAAGTGGAAGCACAGGTGGAAAGCATTGAAAAGCTTATCGATGCATCAAGTCTTGACCAGCGGGCGGCGGATACCGTCAAGGAAATCCGCCTCAATGATGTGGCAGAGGTTATCCTGAAACTCAAAGAGGAAATCGCCTTTGACCGCTTTCAGGACTATCAGGCAACAGGCCGCTTTGTACTGGTGGACGGCTATGATGTGGCAGGCGGCGGCATTGTGCTCGCGGCAGAGAAAGAAGCGCATGGTGAGTTCTCCCAGAAGGCAATGCGCTATATCATGAACCATTTGCCGCAGAATGGCGAACTTATCGTCGTGGTCAAAGATGGCGAAATCGTGCGCCTCGAACGCACCGAACGGGAAGTCTTCAGCGGCATAGACGGCGAAGGGATTTAGGGGTATACTTAAAGAAAAAATAGGAGAGCTGATACTATGGCATACGATTACAAGGAGCTCAAGGCGCACGGCTTTATGCAGCAGAAACAGCCCGGCTGTTTTTCCATGCGCCTGAAAAGCGTGGGCGGCAAGTTCACTGCTGCCCAGCTGCAGACCGTGCAGGAAGTAGCGGAAAAATTTGGCGAAGGCTATGTGCATCTGACTTCCCGTCAGGGCATTGAGATTCCCTTTATCAAGGAGCAGGATATCGAGGAAGTCAAAAAGGCTTTGGCAGCGGGCGGCCTTGCCACAGGCTTTTGCGGCGCGCAGGTGCGTACGATTACCGCCTGTCAGGGCAATGCCGTCTGCCGTTCGGGGCTTATCGATACGGCAAAATTGGCTGAAGAATTTGCCGAGCGCTATGCAGGCAAAATGCTGCCGCATAAGTTCAAGGTGGGCTTTACGGGCTGCCATAACAACTGCCTGAAGACCGAGGAAAACGATATCGGCATCAAAGGCGGTGTAAAACCCGTCTGGCAGAAGGATAAGTGCAAGCTCTGTGGTGCCTGCGTAAAAATCTGCCCGCGCGGGGCTTTATCCATTGACCGCGAAAAGGGCAAAATCCTTTGGGACAGAAAGAAATGCTATTTCTGCGGCAAGTGCACCAAGGGCTGCAAATTCGAGGCATTTGAGAAAAAGACCGGCTTTGTCGTGTCCTTTGGCGGGCTCTATGGCAACCGCATTGCCATCGGCAAGAAGATTGTGCCGCTGATTTACGGTGAGGATAAACTGCGCAAGGCCCTGGATGCGGCCCTGGATTACTTTGAACAACACGCCAACAAAGGTGAACGCTTCCGCAATATGCTCGACCGGATTGGCTGGGAGGAGTTTACGCAGATTATCCGCGAGAGCCAAAAATAATTTTTTGAAAAACTATTGACATAATAGGTGTAACACTGTAATATATAGACATGCCAAAAACATTTGGCATACAACCTAAAAAGAGAAAAGAACTGACCAAAAAAATTGGAGGTTCCAGAAGCAAGACCCTTGGCATGAAGGGAGCTTTTGGAACCTCTTTTTGATGATGAAAGGGGATTTTATTTATGAGCCAGTACAAATTTGAAACCTTACAGCTGCATGTAGGACAGGAACAGCCGGACCCGGCATCGGATGCGCGTGCAGTACCTATTTATCAGACTACTTCCTATGTATTCCGCAACAGCCAGCATGCGGCTGATCGTTTTGGCCTGGCTGATGCTGGTAACATCTACGGCCGTCTGACCAACTCCACGCAGGATGTGTTTGAAAAACGCATCGCTGCTCTGGAAGGTGGTACGGCAGCTCTGGCCGTTGCTTCCGGTGCTGCAGCCATCACTTACACGATTCAGGCTTTGGCAGCAAATGGCGGTCATATCGTTGCGCAGAAGACGATTTACGGCGGCACGTACAATCTGCTGGCGCATACGTTAACGGAGTTTGGTGTGGAAGCTACCTTCGTCGATGCTCATGACCTTGCCGAAGTGGAAGGCGCCATCAAGGAAAATACGAGAGCCATCTATCTCGAAACGCTCGGCAATCCGAACAGCGACATTCCCGATATTGACGCCATTGCGGAAATTGCCCATAAGCATGGTCTGCCGCTCGTCATCGACAACACCTTTGGTACGCCGTATCTGATTCGTCCGCTGGAACATGGTGCGGATATCGTGGTTCACTCGGCGACGAAATTCATCGGCGGTCATGGCACGACATTGGGGGGCGTGATTGTCGATGGCGGCAGCTTTGACTGGAAGGCCAGTGGCAAGTATCCGGGCATTGCTGACCCGAACCCCAGCTATCATGGCGTATCCTTTGCCGATGTGGCTGGCCCGGCTGCCTTTGTAACCTACGTAAGAGCCATCCTACTGCGTGACCTGGGCGGTGCGATTTCTCCGTTTAATGCCTTCCTGCTCTTGCAGGGCGTGGAAACCCTTTCCCTGCGTCTGGAACGCCATGCCGAGAACACGAAGAAAGTCGTGGAATTCCTGAGCAAGCATCCGCAGGTGGCCAAGGTTAACCATCCGTCTCTGCCGGATCATCCGGATCATGCGCTCTATGAAAAGTATTTCCCGAACGGTGGTGCATCCATCTTTACGTTTGAAATCAAGGGCGGCAAAGAAGCAGCTTGGAAGTTTATCGACAATCTGGAAATATTCTCCCTGCTCGCCAATGTAGCGGACGTCAAGAGCCTGGTCATCCATCCGGCATCCACGACGCATTCCCAGCTGACGGACGAGGAACTGGCTGACCAGGGCATTTCCCAGAGCACCATCCGCCTCTCCATCGGTACGGAACATATTGATGACATCATTGCAGACCTTGAAAAAGGTTTTGCTGCTGCCAAATAACGACAAGGAGGTATTTTGTCATGGCAAAGATTTACAACAGTGTAACAGAGCTTATCGGCAATACGCCGCTCTTAAAAGCAAATAATTTCATTGAAGCAAATGACCTGCAGGCCAATATTCTGGTCAAGTTGGAATATCTGAATCCAGCCGGCAGTGTTAAAGACCGCATTGCCAAAGCCATGATTGAGCAGGCCGAAAAGGAAGGCAAAATCACCAAAGACACGGTGATTATCGAGCCGACCAGTGGCAATACGGGCATTGGGCTGGCCAGCTTTGCCGCAGCCCGCGGCTATAAGGCAATCCTGACCATGCCGGAAACCATGAGCGTGGAGCGCCGCAATCTCCTGAAGGCCTATGGTGCACAGATTGTGCTGACCGATGGCGCTAAGGGCATGAAGGGGGCCATTGCCAAGGCCGAAGAACTGGCAAAAGAGACGCCGAATGCGTTCATCCCCTCCCAGTTTACGAATCAGGCAAACCCGGCTATTCACGAAGCAACGACCGGACCGGAAATCTGGCAGGATGCGGATGGCAAAGTCGATGTCTTTATCGCTGGTGTCGGCACAGGCGGCACGCTTACGGGCGTAGGCCGTTATCTCAAAAAGCAGAATGCAGCTGTGCATGTCGTGGCCGTCGAGCCGGAAAGTTCGCCGGTACTCAGCCAGGGCACGGCCGGTCCGCACAAGATTCAGGGCATTGGTGCAGGTTTTGTACCGGAAACGCTCGATACTAAGGTCTACGATGAAGTCCTGCCCATTAGCAATGAAGATGCCTTTAAGTATGGTCGTCAGTTTGCCCATAGCGAAGGCGTGCTGGTCGGTATCTCCGCCGGTGCAGCACTAGCGGCCGCTGTTCAGCTGGCCAAGCGTCCGGAATTTGCGGGCAAGAACATTGTGGCTCTGCTGCCCGATACGGGTGATCGCTATCTTTCCACAGAACTCTTTAATGACTAAAGCAAGGATATTGAAAATCGCTGGCTCGTTCCAGCGATTTTTAATTTATAACAAGAAATTTATTTTTTTAAGAAAAAGTGTTGACAGACAGGACTGACTCGTGTAATATAATACAAGTCGCCAGGAGCGAGAGCGGAAAACACAGTTCAGCAAGCCTTGACTGGCAAGGGATTGTAAGTGATTGCTTTCGAGTTTTGACAAAAAAGAAAATTTCAAAAAGTTCTTGACAAGTCAAATCCGATGCGATAAGATAAATGAGTCGCTTGAAGCGAGAGCCGATAACGACAAAACAGATTGTTCTTTGAAAACTAAACAATGCAAATAATCATGCAACATGATTAAAGCCAGATGTTTGAGAA
>NZ_JNJF01000016.1:0-92215 GCF_000701565.1 Selenomonas sp. FC4001
CTGGGCTATACATCTAACGACCACGGCAGCAAGAATACAGACAATCGCCGCAATGGCTATATCGACAAGACCGTTCGAAGCAGTTTTGGTGAAATCCCCGTCAGCGTTCCTCGTGAGCGGGACGGCTCCTTTGAGCCACAGGCTATTCCTAAGCGTTCGAAGGATATTACAGGCATCGAGGATAAAGTCCTTTCCATGTATGGCCGTGGGATGAGTCAGCGTGACATATCCTCGACCATTGAAGATATTTACGGATTCAGCCTGTCGGCGGAAAGCATTTCCAACATCACCGACCGTGTGCTGGAAGAAGCTGAAGCCTGGCAGAATCGCCCGCTTAAGCCCTTCTACACATTTATATTTGTAGACTGTCTTTATGTCCCTATCCGGCAGGAATACGAAACGAAAAACTGTGCTGTCTATGTAATTCTTGGCTATGATTTGGATGGCATCAAGGATATTTTAGGCTTGTGGATTAGCGACACTGAAGGAAAGCATAACTGGATACAGATTTTTGATGAAATCAAGGTTCGCGGTGTCGAAGACGTGGCGTTCATCAGCATGGACGGTGTTTCCGGCTTGGAAGAAGGAGCAAAGGCTATTTTCCCTCAGGTTGTGGTACAACGTTGCATCGTGCATCTCATCCGCAATTCCATTAAGTACATCCCTTCCAAGGATTACAAAGAATATACCGCCCAGCTTAAGAAAATCTATGGTGCTGTCAACCTCAAGGCAGCTATTGCCAAATTTGACCGATTTAAAGAAGCTTGGAAACATTACCCTGGAGCCGTGGGCGTATGGGAGCGAAATTGGATGCACGTGGGCTTTTCCATTATGGCAGTGCTGTACGCCGCGTGATGTATACTACCAACGCTATTGAGAGCGTTAATTCCAGCTTTCGGAAAGTCACCAGAAAAGGTGCCTTCCCCCATGAAAACGCGGTTCGCAAGATTCTCTATCTGCGTATTCTGGAGCTATATAAAAAATGGCAGGGACATCCCATTATGCGGTGGTCTATGGTACGGAACCAGCTTGCTGTAGATGACAAAATCCAGGCAAGGATGCTAAAATACGAGCAATATTAAGGTTTCACTACATAGAAAAGGCGGCCCTTTCGGACAATGTCATTAAGTTAAGCCCCAACCTCGTAAAACAGTCCCCTCTTCCGTTTGGAGGGGGCTTTTTTTATTGTCCTTGTTTAGCGGACATTTAACGAGGAAGATGGAAGCCGTTTCGCTATTGTCGAAAATCACTCCCCACCGTCACAAAACTCAGTCACCATCTTGTTGAATTTCGAGACCCCACATACGCACATGCGGGGGGCTATTTTTATGCCTGTATTGACCTCAGCAGGAAAGTTTTGGGGAGGAGAATCCGCTTGCCGAAAAGGAACGCCTATATTGGGCATTCGAAAAGGGAGCCGACGTCGTTATTGACGTTGACTCCCTTTTGAGTGTGGAGAATTATATTTACTTCTCGGTGGTATCGGAGAAACCAATCTTAGCCATCAAGCCGTCTACCTTCGCCATAAGGGCGTTGTAGGCAGATTCCAGAACAGAGTTCTTCTTGGAGAGTTCCGAGACCTCGCCCTTCAAGGATTCGTTGCTTTCGTTAAGCTCCTCAACCTTATCCCGAAGCTGTTCTTCGGTCATGCCCTCGATTTCGGAGGTCTGTCCGAACCGCTGGGAATAACCGAGACCGAACATGTTATCATTATAGCCCAGAGAGCCAGAGGCACTTATCATGGACTTAGCGTTCGGACGATAGAATACGCCTGCGGCAGTGGCGGTTTTGTCTTTGTAAGTACCAACAGCCACCGATACGGATACCTTATCGTTTCGGTTGTATTCAAGCGGGTGCAGATTAGCCATAGCAGCGGCCCCGGCAGCGACCTCACTGACATTGCCTGTCAGCTTGGTGTTCAGGTTGGAAATGCTGTTATGGAGCTGGCGACCATTCACAGCGTCGAGGCTGTTAGGCCCGATTTCGCCATCGGCTACGTTGCGAACCTTGTGTCCGTTGGCATTGATACCGTTTTCGTCAATATATCGCTCGCTGCCAATGTTGAAGCTCTTGCCGTAGATGTCTCCGTCTACAACAGAGTCACCATAAACATAGGAGTTCCCGCCAACAGTAAGGTTCTTGGCAATAGTTACGTTATCCCAAAAGGCAGCCGCCTCTTTAGCAAAGAATCTGCCATCAAGAATAACATCACCGTGGACAGCCATATTCTTGTCTACTTCGACATTGCCCTTGAAATGGGAATCTCCATCAATCAGCAGGTCTCCCTTGCCGTGAATGTTTCCGCCGATTTCAGCGTCGCCCGTGGTGTTTATCTTGCCATCAACGTAGATGTCCTTGGTTTCCATAGGCTTGTTGACGATAATGGTATCTCCAGAAGTGTCAATTCCATCAATGGCAAGAGTGATGTTTCCAATTTCTGTTCTTGCCAGCTCTCGAATGACGTCCTTGCCGTCTTCAGTAATGTTATCGAGACCCACATTTGCCTTGGTCTTGGCAACCTCGTCCGTATACGTCTTGGCATAGGTCTTAGCTGCGTCCGTCACAAGGTCGGTATAGGATTTGGCATGGCTCTCAGCAGCATTAGCCTTATTTGTAGCATCGGCTTTGGCATTAGCCTCGGCAGCGTTCGCTTTGTCGGTTGCGTCTTCTTTGGCACGGGCTTCTGCTTCGGACACTTTCTGGGAAGCGTCTGCCTTGGCAGCTTCTTCAGCAGCCTTGGCTTTACTCTCGGCGTCAGCTTTCGCTCTGTCTTCTGCGTCGGCTACCTTTTGGGCAGTATCCGCCTTAGCGTTTGCTTCTGCCTGATTGGCTTTGTCCGTGGCGTCCTGCTTTGCACGGGATTCAGCGTCCGACACCTTCTTTTCGGCGTCAGCCTTGGCATTCTCCTCGGCTTCTTTTGCTTTATTAGCAGCTTCTTCCTTTGCCCGAGCTTCTGCGTCGGCTACTTTCTGGGAGGCGTCGGCAATAGCCTCTTCCTTGGCCTGTTTAGCCTTCTCAGAGGCGTCTTCTTTCGCTCTATCTTCTGCTTCTGATACCTTGCGGGCAGCGTCTTCTTTAGCATTAGCTTCGGCTTGGCTTGCCTTATCCGAAGCGTCCTGCTTGGCTCGTTCCTCGGCGTCAGCTACTTTTTGGGAAGCGTCCTTTATTGCGTCTTCCTTTGCTTGATTGGCTTTATCGGCAGCGTCCTGTTTAGCCCTCTCTTCTGCGTCCGATACCCTCTGTGCAGCGTCATTGATGGCATCCTGCTTGGCTTGATTAGCTTTTTCCGTAGCGTCAGCCTTCGCCTGCTCCTCTGCTTCCGTAATACGGTTAGCCAGTGCGGTATCCGCATTAGCACGGTTTTCTGCTTCTGCTGCAATGGCGTCCTCATTAGCCTTGGTCTGGGAATCCAGTGCCGTTAAGTTGTCCGCTGTGGTATTGTCTTTCTTGACATAATTACCGTCAGCAGGACGTAACTCGTTATATGCAGTATCGCCAGAAATTGTATCAGTATCGCCCGCTTGGATTTTACCGTCTCCGCCATCTGCCGTTTTTGTAGCCTTGATGTAATAACGCATTGTCAGAGAGTTTGGCTGTACAGTATCGGATTTACCATAAACTTCACTACTACGAGAAGCGTCGAACCAAACCTGGTGTTCTGCATATCCGCCCGAGCCTGTCCAACTCGGAACATGGGAAACGTAACCATCGTCGCCTCTTTCTCCGGGATTGACTTCATAAAAAGGGTCAGTAGACTGGTGTGCTACTCTTGCTGCATACCAATCAATAGGAGCTTTGCCTTCAATATTTGGCAACCCTGCTTCCTTGTATTCTCCGGCTTCCGTGCTTCCTTCAATAAATCTGCCGTCTGTCAGATTAGGAAGGTTGAAGGTGGTTTCGCCATCGCCAGCACCATATTTGGTGCCAATCTCGGCGAACAACTCTGCATACTCAGTACGACTCACAGCCCGTCCGTCGCAAAGCAAATAGCCCTTGGGGTCGCTGTCTTTGGCAAAAGCGGATACTTCACCAACAGAAGAGTTTGTTGACGCCTCCACAATAGCAACGGCTCCAAAGTCTGTCAGCAGGGTATCTATGCCTGCTGCTGGACTAATGGCTCCCAGCACCGCCAGCGTTAATGCTAATTTTTTCTTCAAACCGTTCTTTTTCATAAAAAATCTTCCTTTCCTTCAAAAAGAACCTTTTCCTGTCTGGGTTCAGATTCTAGCTTCTAAACCTCGTTGCTCCAAATATAGCAAAACTCCATAGGACTTTTGGCCCGCAGCTTGCTTGGCTAACTGGTTTTGGTCTCTCAAGTAATGACCTTGCTTCTGGATAAGCCCGCATACACTCTAGGATTGGGGCTATTTTGCCCATTAGGAGAGTTTTGAGGAGGAGAATCCGCTTGCCGAAAAGAATATACTAGAACAAAAGTTGTTCTAGCTTTTGACAGGCGGTTTGAGCCTGTCAGCGATTTAATCGAACAGATAGACTAATAATCGTACATGGAGGGATATTCATGAGTAATGTAGGCGTAACAGACGTCCCACTGCTGAGCATGGACGAGGACTTGTTTTCCGTAAAGCCTTACGTTACGGGGCTAAGCAGTTTCATAAACACCTGTGAAACGCCAATGACCATTTCCATCCAAGGAGACTGGGGCAGCGGCAAGACAAGCATGATGAACATGATAAAAGAGAACATGCTTGATACTGTCTGGCCTATCTGGTTCAATACATGGCAGTTCTCCCAATTCCGTATGGGCAATGGCTTGGCCTTCTCCATGATTGATGTCCTGATAAAAGGTCTGGGTGGCAAGAAAAATGTACTGTCTACCGTTGCCAAGGGCGTTCTGGGTTTTACACGCAAGGTAGCTTGTGTAGCCACGGACGCTGTTGTTGGCGGAGAAGCAGCAGGCATGATTAGGGATGTTACCACCCCGACCGAGGACGTGGACGTTGCTCAAGAGATATTACGCCTGAAAGAGAACTTCCAAAAGTTGGTTGATGAGAAACTAGCCAAAGAGAAAAAGAACCGTGTGGTAATATTTGTAGATGACCTAGACAGGCTGGAGCCAGCCAAAGCCGTAGAGCTTCTGGAGATTCTGAAGCTGTTCCTTGACTGCAAAAACTGCGTGTTCATACTTGCTGTGGATTATGAGGTGGTTACGACCGGGATACGGGAGAAGTACGGGGATAACGTAAGTGCCCAAAAAGGAAGGAACTTCTTCGACAAAATAATACAGTTGCCATTCAAGATGCCCGTCGCCCATTATTCCGTAAGCAAATATGTCGGCGACATGATGAACAAAATCGGAATAAGCGTCGAAGGCAATGATAATGAGCTGTTTACGGCTCTTATCAGGACATCCATAGGATTCAACCCCAGAGCAATGAAACGATTGTTCAACACCTATCAGTTGTTGGATTTTGTATCTCGTGGAACCGTGATGAACATTCCGAACAACATCAGGCAGAGGATATTGTTCACAGTGGTCTGCTTGCAGACTGGCTTCGAGGAGCTTTATACCTATCTGGTTTCAAACGATGTTGACGCACAAATTCTACAGGAATTATCGGGGACTGGCGACAACGACGATATATTCGATGAAATCCTCCCCAAGGATACTCCAGTAAATATGCTCCAAGAAAAGAGGGCCAGCATACAGAGATTTATGCCCCACTTCATAAAGGCCCTGCAAATAGATGATGATGAGACCGTATCGGAAGAAGAGCTACGCAACTTGCGGGTAATCCTAAAGAGTTCCTCCATAACGTCCACAAACAGCTTGGAAGCGTCTGCAATGGAAGATGAGGTATGGATTAGACGGAACTACAGCAAAGATATTATGAAATCAGTATGCGAGAAAATACACGACTTAGAAAACTTCAGAGTTAAAATACCAAGGAAAAGAGACGAGAAAGGAATGCTCCCCACCCATGCCTATTGCTGCGTAGACAGACAATCCGCCAACGGGGTGAAATATACTCTGTCCTTCTATATAGACTGGCGTCCCGACAACATGATTGAACTGGGGGCCGAGCTGGCAAGAGCTGACAACCACAGCGTTCAGGAGTTTCGTGATATGATGGGCGAAAATCCCCTGAATATGAAGAAGAAACCCGCCTTCTGGGATTGGGGCGGGTACTGGTATAAAGACCTGATGTGCTTCAACAGGAACGACTACACCATAGAGCAGCAAATCATAGACCTGATAAGGAATATTGTCGCTGGTCTGAAGTAGGCAATCCAGAAAGGAGGCTGTTTCCGTATGGTCAGCCAAATGCTTGATTATGTATGCAGAATGCTGGACAAAGACGAGAAGGAAAAATTATACGACGTCTACAATGTGCTGGGGATAAGCACTAAGGAAGTAATAATGTGCAGGTTTATCTGCGATATTATAGACCCGCACGGGAAGCACAAAAAGGGCGACAAGTATTTAAGGGAGTTCCTGAAGCTGGTGTTGAAGATTCCTCCAAATGACTTGGACGAATACTTGGATGGAGCTAAGGTCTATAAGGAATATCCTATACACGACAAGTATTTGGGCAAAGACAGGCGGATAGACCTAGTTATATGCAACGCCAAGCATTTTATCCCCATAGAAGTCAAAATATATGCGGAAGAGCAGGAAGCCCAGTGCCTTGTCTATTACGACTACGCCAAGGAACAGGACAAGGACGCAAAGATTTATTACCTGACCATACATGGTACTCCTCCGTCCGATTATTCCCAGAAACTTAGCAGGAAAGGTCTGGATTTAAGCGTAGACCTTGATGACTTGGTGTGCATTTCGTTTGCAAGAGATATTCTGTCGTGGCTGAGATATATTGCTGATAACGAAGATGACTTGCTGATGCGACAGAATATCAGCCAGTACATGTATGCCGTAAAGAACTTTGCTGGGAGGTTTGACGTCGTGGAAAGAGGCAGGATTATAGATGAATTGCTGAGCGACAAGGATAAACTCATCGCTGGGATTGAAATAAGCAACACGATAGATGATGCCAAGACGAAAGTCATGGAGAATATGTTCACGGCCCTCGAAAGGGAAATGGCGGGCCTTGCCAGCGAATACCATTTGGAGAAATTAGGCAAGGATTCGTTCGTTTCGTGGGAAAACCTAGTTGGCAACTACTACAAAACGGCAAGCGTCTATCCGGGGATAAACTACCATCTGAAGGACATTGTTACCTCCACAGGGGTTGATGTCTGGCTTAGAATCGAGATATTCAACAATCTCTTCGTCGGGTTTTGTGTAACACGCAACGGGGAACAACTGAACGTCAAGGACGTAGACAAAGCCGATTTGGACAAGATTTCCGCCGTCCTATCCATAAAGCCCATGATGAACGAGAGCTGGTGGCTGACGTATGAATATCTGCCAAGTGGCGGTGGCAGTGCCTCTGATGAGACTCCAGATTTTAGGAGATTCAACGACACAGCTATAGCCTTATCCGACAGCGAAACCCTAAACAGATTTTGCAGCAAGTCTGTGGCAACGATAAAAAGGAGCCTTTTGGAGAAAATAAGGAGATGAATCTTTATGGTGGTGGCAGAGCAAGGGTGTATTATCGTAGAAGATAAGGGAACACTTATGAAATACAAGAAGAAATGTGAAAAATGTGGATTTGTTGAAACAGGTGGAGGCACATTAACAACTGCACCGAGAAAGCACCAAAAGAGAACCTCATCCTTCAAGTGCCCCAAATGCAAAAACATGCAGAAGGTTGTAATTGGCGGGGCGTAATTATTGGGTATGCCCCAGAAATAAGGCCTGAACGACAAAGGACGCTATCCCCTGTGAATGAGGATAGCGTCCTTTTTATATTTATACGAAGACGAAAGAGAGCTTACTTCTGGCTTGCCTCTTTGAGGGACGCCAGTTCTGTTGCAAGACCATCAACCTTGGACATGAGCTGTCTGTAAGCCTTCTCCATGTCAGCGTTCTTGGCGGTCATCTCGGCAAACTTCTTTTCAAAAGTAGCGTCCTTGACCTTCATGGCTTCGTTGTCTGTCTCAAGGGCTCTGTTCTTTTCTAAGAGATGATTGTCTGTATGAAGAGAACAAATCGCCATAACGAGTTTCCAGAAGCCTGCCACAAGCTGTTTTATGCTAAATCGTTCATAAAAAAGGTGTACCCAATTTCTACATAAGAATACAAAATATGATATAATAATATAATTTTAGGGAACAAGAATCATAATCTATATATATGTCATAATCGTCTGATAAAGAACAACATATTGATTTAGTTAGATTGCTTACAGATTGCAAATGGGGATTATGCTCCATAACGCCCAACAAATTCTGTAAAATTTCACAAAAAAGCGAACGTAAAACGTGTCTAAAGCGTCCTTAAAAACCCTGCTCGGAAGCCTGCCAAAAAATTTTTGTTGAGAAAAACCACAGCATATAGATAGTCAAGACAAAAGATTATCTGTATATTGTGGTTTTTTCTTTGTCTCAAAAATTTTTTAGACGCAATTTTTCTTTCCCTGCACGAATTTGCTCGTAGGGGTAGCCACATCCTGTATGATGAAAGCCACAAATCCGAGCGGGAAATCCGCATAGAAAAACGTCGTCAAGCTGATGTATAGCTTCTTATATAAGATGGAGTACTCGATAGGAAACCATGGCCTATGAGCAAGCTCTGGCTCTGATATGAAAGGAGGCATTGACCGTCATGCAGGAACGTGAACTGAACGCAATGGACGCCCTCAATACCTCCATTTCCCATATAGCGGAGAACATCGACCGTTACAGGAAACAGCCACAGCACTTCACCCGCAAGAGCAAACTGCCGTTTGGGAAGCTCGTGAAGGTCATGCTCAATATGCAGGGCAACAGCCTCAACGCTGAATTGCAGGAGGCATTCCCAGAGCTTTCCGAGAGGATGACTGCCTCTGCCTATGTTCAGGCAAGAGACAAGCTGTCCCTGCCTGTCTTCGAGGATTTGCTGTCTGACTACAACCAATCTGCCCCGAAGAAGCTGTTCAACGGAAAATACCGCCTGTATGCTATTGACGGCTCGGACTTCCAAACGCCGTGGAATCCGAAGTCGGCTTTTGTCGTGGACACGAACAAAAGAAACGGAGAGTCTCTTAAACCTCACTGCCAGATTCACGGCAATATTATGTATGACATAGCTTCTTGTCAATATATGGATTGCGTATTGCAGCCCAGAAACTCTTGGGACGAGAGAGCTGCTGCCTTGAAAATGATTGGGCGTATGCCCAAAGACGACCCGTCCATTATTATCATGGACAGGGGCTATGAGAGCTATAATCTAATCGAGACGCTGAACCGCACGGCAAACAGCCATTATGTCATTCGGGTGAGAACGAATGACGGTTTTAAGGAAATCAGCAATCTTCCCGATGAAGAGTGCGACATGGAGATTGCTATTCCAGTGACTACTTCGTATGCAGAATATATGAAAAGGCGTTCTGCTGGAGAAACGGTCTACAAAATCAACGCCCCCAAGCGACACAACAAAGAAACCCGTTCCCCAAAAACAGTAACCCAGCGATGGGATTTTGAAGACAGATGCACAATCAAATTCCGTGCCGTAAAGTTTCTCATAAACGACCCGGACACGGGGAAGGACGTCTGGGAGGTTCTGGTTACGAACCTCAACAGGCTTGAATTTCCTGTTGCCAAAATGAAGGAGCTTTACCACATGCGTTGGGACATCGAGACGAGCTTCCGTGACATGAAATATTCCCTCGGTGGTATTCACTTCCACAGCAAGAAGGACGAGGCTGTCCAGATGGAGATTTATGCCCGTCTCATCATGTTCAATGTTGTGGGGAGGAATATCATAGCGGCTGAGAAATGGGAAACAGCTCAAGCAGAGGCGACAAAACAGGCTGTAGAAGACACAGAAAATCCTGTTGTCGAGAAAAACGCCACGAAATATCCATATAATATCGACTTCAAGATGGCGTGTCTGTCCACACGCAGATTCTTCAGGCTGCACATCAACGAGCCGATAGAAAAACTGTACGAGGAACTACTCAAATACAAGCAGCCCATCAGGCAGGGACGGCAGGATGAGCGGAACGTGAAGATAAAGTCTGCCGTTGCCTTTGTCTATCGAGTGGCGTAACCACACTGCAACTGAATAGGAATACCCTTCAGGGGAGTTCAGGATATGGGGGCTGCCCTGTTTGGTGTGCCTAAATCTTAATGATTTCTGGTGTCTATACTCCATTATCGGGATGGAGGCGGCAAAACATAGCCCCAAAAGAACCAAAAAAGAAGTCTCCCATGCTTGGACTTGGGGTGTCCGTGCATGGGAGACTGTTTTGATGCCTTAACTTAATGGCTTATGGCGTAAGAAAGAGGTCAGAACGAAATCTGACCTCTAACTTAATGACATTGCCCTTTCGGACCGCTTTTTCTTATGGTAAAAAAACTTACACACTTATCTTGACAAACTCTATATCATGCGTGCAAACCATATTTCTTTAACATTTCGTTAAGTACTTCTTTAGGGGGATGGCTGCTACGACATGGGCCACAGTTCCTTTTGGCATACTGAGCTTCTTTTTTCGCTTTTGCCCTAATCTTTTTTTTCCTCCCAGGAGTGTACTCAAGTCTTCCTCCCATTGATTGCCCTACAGCGGTGCGTATTTTGCTCATAGTCATAAAATCTCCTTTCTTGAGCTTTTTAAAATAATTCGTCTCTATAAACATAGCAAAACTTCCCATATTTCCTAAATTTTTTCTTATAAAAAAAGGACAACCGGCGTCTCTATCCGTTCGTCCCTTTTTATTAGGAATTCAGACAACTATTAAGCGAAGTCATGCTACCACAATCGACTCTACTCCTCACCTACCTGGCTAGCTTCTATGCTGACTGCTATGACCTCCCCCATTTCCAAACGCCTCTCATTGGTGACCATATATTACTGCTATCGCTCCGTTTACCATGCTCGAAACGTGCTGACCTTGCTTCATTGAAAGCAGAAAACATCCGTTTTACATCCATTTTCGATAAGTCATGGTCTGGTCTCGCTAAGGCAGGATTTCCCTGATTGTTAACAAAGATTCCCTCTACATATCCATCCTCATCCACGGTATCATAAGCATAGTACAGTTGGTCTAGCTTCCCAAATTTAGTCAACACATCTAAATAATCAAAAGCATCATCTCCTTCCCAAAGAGGAATATCTTGCACAACGTAAAGAGGATGATACTTAGAAAAGGCCCATATCTTTTCACGACTATCATCATCCATTTCTCCCTTTACCTCGACATAAAGTGTGCTAAAATTCATATCTTCCCATACTTTGTCTCCATCTTCAGGATAGCCTGTCCTGGTAGTGGAAAAAGAAATAGCCCGCCAAGGTAATATAAGCCTGACGAGCTATTATGAGCAAGTATGTGAAAACTAGAGAACTGCCGTGTACCGAACGGTACGCACAGTGGTGTGAGAGGAAAAATGGTCAAATAATGGTCAGCCTTCCTTTCGATTTTTAGATTATGCACTTCTACGCCGTTTTGAGTTGTATTCATAACCCTGAATGCAACAAAGATATTCGACAGCATCTTGATAAGAACACCCGTTAACGTATCGCACTAAATCGATAGAATCTAATCCTTTTCCATCATTGCAGCAATGGCAAAGGTATCTGTCGTGGTCACCATTGTGATAAATGGAGGCCGAAGGGTGCTTGTCTTCATGCCCGGGTAGGATACAACGGAATGAGGATGAGGTATCGATATGAAGCCAATCGGACATACTGATAGAGCGAGCAATGTTGCGAGCCTCATCTTTGTCAGTAATTGTCTTCTTTAGTGCTGGAGCAGAGGAAGTGTTTAGGCTTTTAATGTTGGTGATGCTTTCCGAAGGCTTAGAGCAAGTGCTCGTCTTGTCGCTGAAGGAAACCACTTTTTTAGACGATTTCTGTGCCTTTTTAGGAGCAACCGAGGGATATTTTTCTAAGTAGCTGTTGCAAGAGGATGTAATGCTATCAGCATAAACATCAAGAATGGCTTCAAAATCTTCGACACCATGTCGAACAGGATTTCCCTTAATGGCTTTTACTTCGAATGGAGAAAGCCTTTCGTCTGCTTTTATCCACATTGTGCCTGGATATCTCATTACTCGGCTGGCATCTCTGACCATTTTGTCAGCGATAGAAATGATATCAATCAGCTTAAGCTCGATTCGATTCCATTCTTCTGCAGAAATATTCATTCCACAAGCCCAGTATATATGATAGCCATTTCTTGTCTCCACAATCAAGGTTGGCGTAGCTTTATCTAGTGCTGTAAGCACTGTTTCGCACATATACTGCTTGCGTGCTCTGACTTCGTTATCATCAAAATATCTCCCATGTTCATCTCTTCCGGCGTCGATATCGATAAACCAGCTCCGGAATTCTGTTATGTCTTTGTTGGATGGTTTTTTGTCAAAATATTTTTCAGAACCATTCACTAAGTAGTAAATGTCCGTATCCATGCTAACTGGAGAAGCAATCATGCCGATGTTTTTTTTGTAGGTCATTGGTTCGTTTCCTCGTAAGATATATTCGTTAAATATATCTATTGGATTCGGTGAAGTATCTTCATTATCCTTGATAAGTGACGGCTGATTGCCTTTTGTATCAGACGATGTAATTCGTCCTTCTTCTAAGGCAACGAGATAAGCAAGGTCTCGCCTTGCCATATCTGTCAGATAAGGTGATATGGATTCGTGAAATAGCTTATAAGTCGAAGGACTGATACCCCCGTCTTTCATTCCAAAAAATGGATTGATGACAAAGTGTCGATACGTCTTGCTCTTATCCCGAACATCGTTCTCCTCGATTTCGGCGATGATTTTTTTCGCAACGAGTTTATCATAGAATTTTTTGAAAGTACCTCGGTTGCAAATATCAATAAAATCCATCAGCTGTTCGTATCCATCGATAGGAACTTGGTGATGCGAATTGGTATCCCACCTGCACACAACATTATTATTGTTGATGTTATGTATGAGCAAAAAGGTTCTTCCAATGTCGGTGATGTTACCTTCGAATAATTCGTAGAAGTTAACCCGTTCCCAAAATCTTACGGCGTTTGTACGATGCCAAATCTTGTACTTCCCGGTTTTTTCATTCCAGTATTTTACTGTTTTTGTGTAAATTGCTTTGCCGAAAAGATTTTTTTCGTAGCAGTGGTTGTGGTTCATGATAAATTCTCCTTTTGTGATAACCATTTTTTTTTGAGTGAGGCCCTCTGAACAAAAAATAGCAAAAAGTATAGCTTAAACTGGAAATAATATGAAAAAATTTTAATCGCGAAAGAACACTTATAAATAATAAAAATACAGATACGGTGGTGAGTGTCAACGCAACGTTTCATTGGAAGTTCGGTGATGCGTAAAACGTATGGGCTTTGGATAATAACTACCGACATTACGTCATCAACGGTGCTTCGCAGAGGTGTCGATAATAAGTGGTTGTTCATGTTCTTTGTCGTTTCAACAAGAGGTCATGTTCAACGACTGAACAAAATACAAGCAGATTTGTTCAGTCACTGAACATGACCTCGAAGTGCCGTGGAGCCCCGTGGTTACTGGCTTTGCGTGGGATAATGATGTCAAAATTTGCGAAGAGTTATCTATAAGTAATATAAGAGAACATTCAGTACTAAGCCAATATGCCCAAGATGGTTCTTTACGAACACCAACACTAATCCCCCCAGGGAGTTCTTTGGATGGTCCCCATTGAAAAAATTGCCCGAGAGGGAGGGAGGGGCTCCCCCTCATCTTGGGCACTATTTAGAAGTATGTACAGTAAGCCAAAGGTAAGTTCAGGAAACAGACATTCAGGTTCGATGAAAAATAAAATGTTCTTCAGCAGACCCAAAACACACGGTTCTGTTGTCGTTGGACAGAACATCGTCTAATTGGCCGTTCGAACGGTTGAGCGAACAACAAAGAACGCCGTTCGTTCGATTAGAACAGCGTTTTATTTCAAAACGACGTTTTTCCGACGAACGGAAACGGTTCGATGCCATAAAAAACACTATCGACGAACCAAAAAACGGTTCGATGCCGTAATGATGAGGTAACGAGCTCTTTTTCTAGGTTTTCAATCAATATCGATTGAAAATGTCGTAATTTTCTTGTATAATGGTACCGTGGTGTTTATCTGTTTTATGGAGATATGTCTTAATGGAAAACGTATTAGATAAAGTGATGACGGCTACAGAAGCTGCACAGCTGTGGAATCTGGCTCCAATAACGGTCAGACAAGCTTGCACTGGTTACGCCAAAGCACCAGCCAGGTTTACGGCGACAGAGGCTAGGAAGTCAGGTAATACATGGCTTATCAGTGTCGATGGCATGGAGCGGGTATTTGGCAACAAGAGAACGAACGATTGATTTACTGGAGGTAGCAATGCCGGAGAAAACGGACAGGGCACTGAAGGCTGCCAGCCCGTACAGTGCTGTGATAACAAGAGAACAGTTTTTGTTCTATGAGATGAGAACGACGGCCAAACTGGTTCTGGAAGGACTGGGCAAGGAGGACATCATTGCCCGTGTTCTGGAGGATAATTTGTTCCAGTATCCTACAGAGAAGTCAGTTCGTCGTATGGTTCAGACCTGCCTTAGACGTCTTGATTCTATGGGGGATGATTCCTTGGTGTCTGCCATTGCCAACGAACCGAGTGACGTGGCCAAACAGGTGTGTCTCTACGCCATGATGCGGCAGTACCGTTTGGTCTGGGACTTCATGCTGACCGTTGTAGGGGAGAAGTATCGGAAATTGGACAGTTCCTTCAGCAAGGTGGACGTGAACGGATTTTTTCTGCGTTTGCAGGAACAGGACGATTGGGTGGCTGCATGGAGCGATAGTACCATCGCCAAGGTGCGACAGGTAATCGTCAAGACTTTGGTGGAGAACGAGTATCTGGACAGCCCCAAGGCAGAACGGCTGAATCCGGTACTGATTAGTCCTCTTTTGGAGAATGCCATTCGGGCTGCGGGGCAGGAGATAGCTCTGCCTGCATTCAACTGCCTGAATTAAAGAGAACGGAGAACATATAGATGAACGATTTGAACGAACGCCTCGATGACTTGAAGCGTCTTATCCAGAGCCAGGAGTTCCTGGAGGGGAAAGGCCTTTCCAACGAGGTGAATATACGCATCTTCTGCTACGAGCCTCAAAAAGAAATGACGGTTCGCCATTTTACGGAGAAGCTGGTCAGTGACAGCAACCTCGCCTGCCGTTTGAAGGAGTACAATCTGTATAAGGTTTTTCTCTCCATCTGCGATGACAAGCGGATTACGTCGCGTATTCCTCAGCAAGAAGAGAAAAAGGGAACCAAATTCATATTGGGACAATTGACGAGAATGGCGAACAATGCTGCATTCATCGAAAAAATGAAGGAAGAGCTATCGGATGATGATGAGGTTATCCTGCTTACAGGCGTCGGTGAGGTATTTCCCTTCATTCGGGTTCATGACCTTTTGGAGGCCATGCAGCCGCACTTTAACAGGCCAATACTGGTTATGTATCCAGGCAGCTTTGATGGCCGCTATGTGAGGCTGTTCGACAAGCTGACGCCAAACCCGTATTATCGAGCATTTAACGTTGTATAAAGAGAACTGGAATTATAGGGAGAAGTAACATGAGAATCGAGAACATGTTCCAAGAGGACATCAACCGCAAAATCAACGGCGTGGTCAAGGTTGACCAGGATGCTAACGATGTTCTGGTGCAGGAACTGAATGAATACGTCATTACCAAGGAACTGAAGAAACACTTCATCACGTTCTTCAATAACTATGGTGACTCTTTTAACGAGAGAACGTCAGACATCGGCGTGTGGATTTCCGGGTTCTTCGGCAGTGGTAAATCCCACTTTCTGAAGATGCTGTCCTATCTCTTGGAGAACAGGGAAGTGCAGGGGGAGCGTACGGTAGAACGTTTCCGCAAGAAGTTTGCGGATGACCCTGCCACCTTCATGCTGATAGACAACGCCACCAAGGGACATACCGATACGATTCTTTTCAATATCGACATAGAAGGCTCCATCAACAAGGATAAGACTGCTGTACTGCGGGTGTTCGCCAAGATGTTCTATAATTATCTGGGCTTCTACGGGGAGAACTTGAAAGTAGCCAAACTAGAGCAGTTCATTGAGCGTCAGGGCAAGACGGAAGAATTCCGTCGTGTCTTCGAGAAAAAGAACGGGGAAAGCTGGCTCAACTCCCGGGATGCTTTTGCGTTCTTCGAGGATGATGTGGTGGAGACGCTGCAGGATGTCCTGGGCATGAGTGAAAGTGCTGCCCAGAACTGGTTCAACGGCACGGAGGAAGTCGAGACTTCCATCGCCCAGCTTGTTTCGGAAATCAAGGAATATGTGAATGCCCAGCCGGAAGACTTCCGTCTGCTTTTCATGATTGACGAAGTGGGGCAGTATGTCGGCGGTGACACCGACCTCCTTATCAACCTCCAGTCCTTGGTGGAGAAAATTGGCAGCGAGTGCGAAGGCAAGGTTTGGGTGGTCTGCACCGGTCAGGAAGCCATTGACGAAATCATCAAGGCCCGTGAAAACGAGTTCTCCCGTATTCAGGCACGTTTCAAGACCCGTCTCTCCCTGTCTTCTGCTTCAGCTGATGAGGTTATCCAGAAGCGTATCCTCCTCAAGAAGGATGAGGCAAAACAGGAGCTGGAGGAGGTCTATAAGAAGAACGATTCCGTCCTCCGCAATCTCTTCAGCTTTTCCGAGGCTATTAAGGACATCAAGGGATATAGCGGCAGCACGGAATTTGTCCGCAATTTCCCCTTCGTGCCCTACCAGTTCATTCTGATGCAGAAGGTCTTTGCAGAAATCCGCAAGCATGGCAATTCCGGCAAGCATCTGTCCGGCGGTGAACGCTCCATGCTGTCTGGTTTCCAGGAGGCGGCCCAGAAAATCGAGGCCAAGGACGAGTACGCCCTGGCTCCCTTCCATCTGTTTTATGATACGGTGCATACCTTCCTGGACAGCTCCATCCGTCGGGTTATCGAACGGTGCGAACGGGCTGCCGAAAGCGGCAGCGGCCTTGAGCCTCAGGATGTAGATGTGCTGAAACTCTTGTACCTTATCCGCTATGTAGATGATGTAAAGGCGAATATCGATAACATTGTCATCCTGATGGCTGACGATATCCGCATGGACAAAATCAATATGCGTGAACAGGTGCGGGCTTCTCTGGAGCGTCTCCTCAGTCAGAACTATATTGGCCGCACCGGGGAAGTCTACAACTTCCTCACCGATGAGGAGCAGGACATTCAGCGGGATATTTATCGCAACACCGAGGTTGCCACGGCGGAAATCGTCTCCCGCATCGGCAGCATGATTTTTGGTGACATCTACACCACGAAAAAGGCAAAATACGGCCAGTATAACTTCCCCTTTGACCAGAAGGTAGATAATACGGGGATTGGGGCCAGCAATGGCGGTATGCTGCTGCAAATCCTCACCGTGGCCACGGACAAGGTGGAGAAGACGGCTCTGCGTCTGACCACAGATTCCGTAGGAAAGGCAGTGGTGGTGCTGGCGGATACTTCCTATTACGAATCTCTGGAAAACGCCATGAAGATTCGCAAGTATGTGAAGCAGCGTAACGTGGCCCAGCTGGCCAAATCAGTGCAGGATATTATCCGCGGCCATCAAGACGAAGCGACAAAATATGAACAGGAAGCCAGAGAAGAACTGAAAAAGGCCATTGAAGAGGCTGAGTTCTATGTGGCTGGCGAACATATCGAGATAAAGAACGGCAGTGCCGAGCAGAAACTGAGTCAGGCTCTGGAGTATCTGGTGGCCCATGTCTACAGCGAGCTGAATCTTATTGGCAAGAATGCCGACACGGAGGCAGATATTGCCGCTGTCCTGAAAGGGCAGGACAATTTCCTCATAGGCGAAGACCCCAACGGCGGGGCAGCCGCCAAGATTGAGGAATATCTGGAGATGCAGGCCAATCGCAAGCTGCCCACCACCATGGCAGATGTCCAGAGCAAATATCAGGCGGTGCCCTTTGGCTGGCAGGAAATCGACATTGCCTATGTGGTGGCAAGACTTATATGCGACCAGAAAGTTACCATCAAATACGGTGGTGCAACCATTCAGCCCACCAACCCCAAGCTTATCGACATGCTCCGCAAGAAGAGCGAAACAGGCAAGACCAGCATTGCCAAGCGTATGGTGGTTTCTGCCCAGAAAATCCGTACCGTAAGAGAACTCCTGCGGGATTACTTCGACGAAATGGATGTGCCGGAGGACGAAGACGGTCTTGTCCTGCATATTGTGGAGAAATTCTCCCAGGAAAAGGCTCATTACGAAAGCCTGCTCAGCCGTTATGGCAGCCACAAGTACCCGGACAAGCTCAAGGTGGCTAATGCCGTAGAAACTATGAATGACATCCTCGCCCAGCAGAAGGATAATCAGGCCCTTATCGAGTATGTCATCAAGAAGGAAGATACAATCTTCGACTTGAAGGAAAAAATGCAGAAGGTTGAGGCCTTCTTCAAGAATCAGGCAGCACTTTTCGATGAAGCCGTGAAGTATGAGAAAGACCTGTGGGCTGACCGTGAACATATCGAGAAGGATGAAGAGGCAAAGCAGGCACTGGATACCATCCGTCTGATTACCCTTATACCTGCCAGCGGCAGCTTTAACTACAGCCGTATCCCGGAACTGAACGGTTTGCTCGCTGCTGTCCGTACCAAGCATGGTGCCATGCTGGAGCAGAAGCGTCAGGAAATATCCGCCAATGCGGACGAGTGCTTGAAGGAAATCCATGACGAATATGAGGACTATCCTCAGGCCAGGGGCATTTTCCTGGAGGCAGAGAACTACTTCAAAGACAAGAAGGAGCGTCTGGCTGACATCAAGGTGCTGACCATGCTGGATGGCCAGATTCCCACAATGTGGATGAAAAAGGACGATTATCTGAATCGGATAGAGGAACTGAGGAAGAAAGAGGAAGCATCCCAGATGGTGCGGGAAACTCCGGCAACCCCGGAACCTCCTGTCAAGAAACCGAAAAAGAAGGTCAAGCCAATCTCCAGATGGCAGATGTTCCCCAAGCGTACTATCGAGACCGACGAAGATATTGATGAATATGTGGAGAACATCCGCAAACGCATGAAGACCATGCTGAAGGATTGCGATGGCATCCAGCTTGACTAAAGGAGAAACGAGATAATGGATAAGAATGCGATAAAGAAATATGCGGTTTGGGCAAGGCGGGAGCTAATCGAGCGTGTCTCCCAGCGGGCACTTCGCTTTGGCATCACGGCTGACGGCAATGCTGACCCTAATGCAGACAGCGTTGAGGGGTATTTGCTGTCTGCTGTGGAGAAGAAGCAGCGTGCAGCTCTGATAAAGAAGGTAGAGGAACACGGCTACGAACAGGTCTTGGAGGAAGCCGCCTATACCTGGTTCAACCGCTTCGCCGCTCTCCGCTTTATGGAGGTCAACGGCTACCTGCCCTCCCATGTGAGGGTATTCACCAATGATGCAGGGGAATTCAAGCCCCAGATTCTGGCAGAGGCTATCCACTTGGAGCTGGATGGCCTGAACATGGACAAGGTCTATGAGCTGAAGGATGCCAATAACACCGAGGAACTTTATCGCTATCTCCTTATTGTCCAGTGCAATGCCTTGAGCAGCATTCTGCCGGGGATGTTCCAGCGTATCGAGGACTACACGGAACTGCTGCTACCGGAGAACCTGCTCCGGGAGGGCAGCGTCCTCCAGCAGATGATTGAGCTTATCCCCGAGGAAGACTGGCAGGAGCAGGTGCAGATTATTGGCTGGCTCTACCAGTATTACAACACGGAGCCGAAGGATAAGGTCTTTGCTGACTTGAAGAAGAACATCAAGGTCACCAAGGAAAAAATCCCTGCTGCCACCCAGTTATTCACCCCGGACTGGATTGTTCGCTATATGGTGGAGAACAGTCTGGGCCGTCTGTGGCTGGAGGGGCATCCCAATGATACCCTGAAGTCCACTTGGAAGTATTATCTGGACGAGGCAGAGCAGGAAGAAGAGGTGCAGAAGCAGCTAGACGAGATTCGCAAGGGCTATGCCAATATGAAACCAGAGGAAATCAAGGTCATTGACCCCTGCATGGGCAGTGGCCATATCCTCTGCTACCTCTTTGATGTTTTGGTGCAGATTTACGAGGACTATGGACATACGGCTCGTGAGGCAGTGGAGGGGATTCTGACCAATAACCTCTATGGCCTTGATATTGATGACCGTGCAGCACAGCTGGCTTATTTTGCGGTGATGATGAAGGCAAGACAGTATGACCGCAGATTCTTTAGCAGGGGGATTCAGCCCCATGTGATGGCAATACAGGAAAGTAATGGTCTTACCAAGTGGTCTGATATGACTATTGGTATGAGTGGCGAACAGCTTAATCTTGACAGCATGTATGTGCAAATGGCAGATTACCTGATAGAGAAGTTCCAAGATGCCAAGGAATATGGCTCTATTCTGAACGTAGAGGACAAGGATTACCATGCCTTGTTGGAGTTTGTGCAGAACTTACATGAAAACAGTACACTTGACCTATCAATGGCAGCTTGGCTGGGAGAAGTGACGGATAGACTGCCATTACTCGTGGAACAGGCATGCATTATGGGGCAGAAATATGATGCTGTGGTGACCAATCCTCCGTATATGGGCAGTAACAATATGTCAGTTGATTTAACGGCATTTATGAAGAAGAATTATCCTGATAGCAGGTCAGACCTTAGCTCTGCTTTTATGGAAAAAACGATAGCTATGTGTAAGAAATTTGGCTATATGTCCATGATAAATATTCCGGTATGGATGTCAAAATCTAGTTTTACTGAATTAAGAAGGAAAATATTGCAATATCACACATTTGTTACTACATTGCATTGTGGCAGAGGCATTTTTGGTTCTGATTTTGGTACGGTAGTGTTTGTTGTTCAAAATAATCATACAAAAGGATATTTAGCAGACTTTAGAATGCTTTTTGATGAAATGGGAGCTGTTGATTCTTTAGAGCAGAAAGAAAAATGGTTTTTTGAGGGAAAGGGAAAATTTATCACAGAACCAGATAAGTTCTTGAAGATAGCGAGTTATCAAATAGCTTATTGGATAAGCAGAAAGTTCCTAGATATTCTTAATAATAATAAACCATTATCCGAGTATGCAGCTCCACGCAAGGGGTTAACGACTGGAGATAATGAACGATTTACGAGATTGTGGTATGAAGTATCGTATGACAAAATCGGAATTAACGGTAAAAAGAGTAAAAAATGGTTTCCTATGACAAAAGGAGGAGATTTTAGAAGGTGGTATGGTAATAATGAGTATATTGTTAACTGGGAAAATGATGGTTATGAAATAAGGAACTTTAAGGATGAAAATAATAAACTAAGGTCAAGGCCACAAAATATACAATATTACTTCCACGAAGGTATTTCTTGGAATGATACAACTGCATCTGGAAAAATTGCATTTAGATATCAAAATTCTGATTATATTTTTAATGCATCTGGACCATGTGTGTTTGCCGAAAAAGGCTTGTGGTATTATTTCGGGTTATTGAACTCTATTGTATCTCAAAAACTTCTTGAAATACTAGCTCCTAATATGAAATTTGAAGTTGGACAAATGGCCTTGGTTCCTATAATAAAGTCTGATAATTATAATGTGGATTGTATCGTAAGAGATAGTGTAGCATTGGTAAAAGCAGATTGGGATTCTTTTGAGAAATCGTGGGACTTTATTAAGCATCCATTACTTAATACAAAGCACAAAGTCATTTTTTTGAACAATGTGTATGAATTATATAAGCAAGAGTTTAATGCTCGATTCTCTAAATTGAAATCCAATGAGGAGGAACTGAATCGTATATTCATCGAAATCTATGGCCTTGGTGAAGAACTCGCTCCAGATGTTGACGATAAGGATGTAACCGTAGCCCGTATCTATGACACCAAGGAAGAAATCCCTGACTCTATAAAGGGGAACAACTACGTCCTCACTAAAGAAGACGTGATAAAGTCCTTTATCTCCTACGCCGTAGGCTGTATGTTTGGCCGTTACTCCCTTGATGTGGAGGGGCTGGCCTACGCCGGCGGCGAATGGGATGACAGCAAGTACAAGACCTTCCTGCCGGATAGGGACGCCATTATTCCTATCTGTGATGATGAATACTTCGAGGACGACATTGTAGGCCGTTTCGTAAAGTTCGTGGAAGTGGTCTATGGCAAGGACACGCTGGAAGAGAACCTCCAATTCATTGCCGATGCTCTGGGGGGCAGGGGGACTTCCCGTGAGGTTATTCGCAATTACTTCGTCAGCGGTTTCTACACTGACCATGTGAAGACCTACAAGAAACGCCCCATCTATTGGCTCTTTGACAGCGGCAAGAAAAACGGCTTCAAGTGCCTTATCTATATGCACCGCTACCAGCCGGACACCCTCGCCCGTATCCGCACCGACTACATCCACGAGCAGCAGTCCCGCTACCGCACCGTTATCGAGAGCCTTGAGCAGCGTATCGCCGCCGCAGGCTCATCCTCCGAGAAGGTGAAGCTCACCAAGCTCCTGAACACCCGTCAGGCCCAGGCCAAGGAGATAAGGGAGTACGAAGAAAAAGTCCACCACCTGGCCGACCAGATGATAAAGATTGACCTGGACGACGGCGTGAAGCACAACTACGCCATCTTCAAGGATGTGTTGGCGAATATAAAATAACCGTAAATGGTTATTTTATCTAGTCCCTTTAGGGGCGAAGATTAAGTGATGTGCTGCATAAGAAAAATCCGAGACAGTGTCTCGGATTTTCAAAGCTACGAAGGGAAGGTGTTATGGATGAATGATTCGTTTGTTGCGAAGATAAGTATAAACAGAGTAAGAAATATAAAGGATACAGTCATTGAACTGTCTGATACGGAAGCCAAGAATCTTATCATAACCGGGCCTAATGGCAGCGGTAAGACCAGCCTGTTGGAGGCATTGCGGCTGAATATCACCAATAGGCTGAAATGGGACAGCGAGGTGGTGACGTTAGGGGATAATCCCTTAAAGAATCAGTTCCTTATGGGCAAGGCAACTGTAGCTGATGATGCTGAGGTAAAGGATAGTATTGAGGTTATATTGAACCCGCCTGAGGATGAGGAGCTAAGACGACGTATATCTGAAATATCGGGGATAGATGTAGACTTCAGCAATTTTGATAAGATGAGGGAAGAATATCTCCAAGGGAAATTCATAGTCTCCTATTACAAAGCTGAACGGGAATATGATATAGCAAGCCAGAAGGGAACAAGGAAAGTAGACCTGAAGGATGCCTATACCGTAAGCGAATCACCGGGAGAGGATTTTGTCGAGTATATTAAGACGCTTATCATTCAGGAGAATATGTATCGCAACCAACAGGAGAATGCGGTATTGGTGGAAGGCCTGCGGCAGCGGGTGGAACGTGTCAAGGAGATGCTGCGGAATATCTATGACAATGAAGCCATAGATTTCGACTTTGACATTGCCAACATGAACCTGCGTATCAAGGAGCCGGAAAAGCAGCCGTACGGCTTCAACGAGCTGGCCAGTGGCTATGCAGCGATTCTTTCTATTGTCCTCGACTTGATGATGCGGATGGAGAAGAAGGTAACGGATGCCTACGACCTGCCAGGGATAGTCATGATTGATGAGGTGGATGCTCACCTGCATCTTGCCATGCAACGCAATGTCCTCAAGAATCTGACGAAGCTGTTCCCAAATATCCAGTTTATCGTAACCACCCATTCCCCCTTCGTGCTGAGTTCGGTGGATAATGCGGTTATCTACGATTTGGGCAGGAAACAGCGTGTCGGCAGCGAAGCTGGTTTGTCCAAGCTGCCTTATTCTGGCATTGTGGAGGGGTATTTTGGAGCTTCGGAGCTTTCCGCCCAGCTGAAAAAGGATTTTGAACGCTATAAGGAGCTGGCCAAAAAGGATGAACTGACTGATGACGACTATGAGGAACTGGGGAACCTGGAGAACATCTTGGATGATATTCCAGATTTCCTTGCCCTGGGCATCATGGCAGACTACAGGCAGATTCAGTCCGAATTGCAGGCAAGGGAAGAGGGGAAGGCGTAATGGTAAAGTGCGAACGAACCTACCCGGCTCCTGAATCGCTGGCCAAAAGGAAGTCCTACAATGAACCAGATGTAACGACTGCATTGAAGGCGATATTTCATGATAAGTGTTATGTTTGTGGAACTAAGAACCTTCAGGACCCAGTGGTTGAGCATCGGATTTCCCATAAAGGCAATGCGAATTTGATGTATGACTGGGATAATCTCTTCTGGTCCTGCCCTCACTGCAATCTGTGGAAGAATCAGAAGGAATTTGAGACAGACGTGATTGACTGCTGCCACGAAGACCCGGAACAGCATCTCAGATGCTGCTATGACCCTTTTTCCAGTATGGTGGTTGTGAAGGCCAGAGATAAGGAAACATCGTCTGTTGTGACGGCAAAACTTTTGGAAAAGGTCTTCAACGAGGCGAATACTGGCATCAGAATTATTGCTCAGAGTCGGCGGATGCAGGACTTGAAGCAGGAGTGGGACATATTCCAAAAGCTGCTTCGTGATTATCGGAAGGACAAATCAGCTTACACGAGAAGAAAGATTCGTGCCAGACTGAGCACGAAGTCGGCCTTTGCGGCCTTTAAGCGGGATTACATCCGGGAGCATCAGAGTGAATATAAGGAATTTCAAGAGCTTGTAAGTTGATATGGTTGGATGCAAAATAAATGTTGGAGGAATACGTTAATGGCAGATAAGGAAATGCAGTTCCTGCTGTATCAGGCGGAAGAGGAGCAAGTCTCGGTCAATGCGTTTATCAAAGATGACAACATCTGGCTGACCCAAAAGGCTATGGCCACTCTTTTTGCAGTGCAGGTGCCTGCTATCAGTAAGCATCTGAAAAACATATTCGATGAAGGTGAATTGGATGAGCAAGTGGTTGTTTCCAAAATGGAAATAACCACTGAACATGGAGCAATTCCTGGTAAGACGCAGCACAAAGAAGCAAAGTTTTACAATCTGGATGCCATTATTTCTGTCGGCTATCGTGTGAATTCCAAGCGGGCGACAAATTTCCGCATCTGGGCCACCAAAGTTCTGAAAGAATATATGCTGAAGGGCTTCGTCATGGATGATGACCGTTTGAAGCAAGGTAAGACGGCCTTTGGCAAGGATTATTTCCGTGAACTCTTGGAGCGGGTACGTTCTATCCGTGCCAGCGAGCGTCGTATCTGGCAGCAGATTACGGACATCTTCGCTGAATGTAGCATTGACTATGACCGGAATTCGCAGGTGACGCACGATTTCTATGCCATGGTGCAGAATAAATTCCATTACGCCATTGTAGGAGAGACCGCAGCAGAAATCATCTATCACCGTGCGGATAGAGCCAAAGAGCACATGGGGCTGAATACTTGGAAGAATGCTCCTGATGGTCGTATCTTGAAATCCGATGTGACGGTTGCCAAGAACTATTTGGACGAGGCTCAGATAAGGAAATTGGAAAGGGCTGTAACGGGATATTTCGATTACATTGAAGACCTTATTGAAAACGAGCAGGCTTTTTCTATGGAGCAGTTTGCTGAAAGTGTCAATGCTTTTCTGGAGTTCCGTAGATACAAGATACTTACGAATAAGGGCAGTATCTCCAAGGCTAAGGCAGATGCTAAGGCTATTGAGGAGTACAACGAATTTAACAAGCATCAGCGTATTGACTCCGATTTCGATAAAGAAGTCAGGAAAATGCTGGAAAATGGTGGCAGGAGATAAATAAATGATATGGATACACAAAAAATAAACGAGGAACTGAATCGCCGCTTTGCAGAACCTTTGCCTGAGTTCTACAAACGCCGCATCATCGTCTGGCACGACGATGACAAGGAGTTTGCGGATAAGCTGGAGGATATCAAGCTGGAGAATGCCAAGCTGCTGGTGCTGAATGGCTCTAATTTCTTTCAGGCCAAGAAGCTGCTGGGTATTGACGACACGGACAGCAACTATCTTCTCTATGTGCCGCTGTCCTTTGAATCTCTGGAGGATAACTGGCTGCTGGACATCGAGCTTTACAGTGAGGAATTCCGGGCTGACCTTGTCTCCATCTGGATGGAGGAGATGGGGATGGCTCAGACACCGGCTCTCCGCAGTGGCTTCAAGAAATATCGCAAGTTCTTTAACGCTAAAGACCGCCGCAATAAAGTGAAGAGCCAGAAGGGAAATATTTCCACACTGCCAGGTCTTAAGAAGGCAATTATGGCAGCTCTTTCTGGGAGCAAGGAAGCAAAGCCAAATCATATCATCAAGGCAGTACTCAAAGGTGGATTGGCTGCTGAAGAAAATCGTGTCTATCAGGATTTCGTAAATTATGGGATTGACGAGGACTTTTGGAAAATGGTGGACCAGGGCACTGGTTATCAGGCAGAGAAGCCAGATTTAGGCAAGTTATCTACGCATATTCTGCTTACTGCCGCTACCCGGACAATCAGGCCAGAGCTTTTGAAGGGGGTAGAGGAAAGTATCTCTGTGCCGCACCAGTCATACTGCTATGACTTTGTTTCCGATTGGCTTCATGACTGGGATGACCATGACCTGAAGGATATAGCTTTGACGGTGGAAGAGGAGTTGAATCTCCACAAGCGTTTTATTAAGCTGTCTGTGGCTGACTTGGTGGATACGGAAGTTTTCCCATGCGTGAATGAGGTAATTCTCGTAAAAATCATGAGGGACATTGGCGACCATCTCATAGACGATGCCAGCATCAAGAGCGTTGTGGAGAAACGTCGCACCTGCGTGTGGTATGATGATGTCCGTAACTTCTATGATGGGCTTCTCCAAGTGGCCAATATGCAGGAGTTTTACAAGAACCATGCAGATGGTTTCCATACGGTGGCTCCCAAGGAGTTATGGGAGGAATATACCACCGATTACTATCAGATGGATGGCTTCTACCGCCAGTTCCACAAATGTTATGGGGAAATCCTAAAGGACTATCATGCGGACTTGTCCGACTTGTTCAACACTGTGGTTGAACGGGTAGAGGGTCTGTATACCACCTGGTTCCTGGGAGAACTGGGTAAATGCTGGTCTGTGGCTAGTGAGGATAATCTGCGGGAATACGGCAAAATCCTTGAAGTGCCGAGACAGACGGATTTCTATCGCATGAAGGTGGCTCCAGCGGATAATCGGGTGTATGTCATTATCTCGGATGCTATGCGGTACGAAGTGGCCACAACCCTTGCGGATGAACTTCGCCGTAGCACCCAGAGTCAGGTGGAGCTCAGCTCCATGCAGGGGATTTTTCCCACTATTACCAAGTTTGGCATGGCGGCTCTGCTGCCCCATGAAAAACTGTCGCTGGAACTTACGGGCAAGGCTGATAGACTTTCCGTATTGGCGGATGGCCAGTCTTCTGAGGCCGGCAATCGGGACAAACTTCTCAAGGCAGTCAACCCAAAGAGTGTAGCTTTGAAATACAAGGAAATCATTGGCATGAAACGAGCAGAACGTCAGGCTTTGGTGCGTGGCAGCGATGTGGTTTATATTTACCACGATACCATTGACGATGCAGGTCATATGGATAGCTCCATCTTTGGAGCCTGCGACGATGCTATTGACGAGTTGAAGAACATGGTGCGAATCATCACCAATGAATTCAGCGGCACCCGTATTTTCATCACTGCTGACCATGGTTTTCTTTATACCAACAGTCCTCTGAAGGAAGATTCTAAGGTGGACAAGACTACGGAAAGCAGTCAGGACGTGGAGATTGGCAGACGCTATGCTATCATGAAGAAGGGGGCAAATCCAGAGTATCTGATGCCGGTGAAGCTTCTTGATGGAGAAACGGAGTATGAAGGCTTCGCTCCCAGAGAGAGCATCCGCATCAAGATTAAGGGGGGGGGGCTGAACTTTGTCCACGGCGGCATTAGTTTGCAGGAGATGGTCGTTCCCTTAATTGAATATCGCTTCCTGCGTAATGACTCCAAAGAGTACCAACGCAACAGGAGCAAGTATGACACCAAGCCGGTGACGCTCAGCCTCTATTCGTCCAGCCGCAAAGTCAGCAATATGATTGTCTCTCTGAACTTCTACCAAAAAGAGCCGGTGGCTGCTAATCTGGAGGCTGCTACCTACCAGCTTTACTTTGCGGATAGCTCAGGCAAGACCATCAGCGATATTGTGACGGTTATTGCTGACAAGACTAGTGAGGACGTGCAGGAGCGGACATTCCGTTGCAGTTTTAACCTAAAATCGCTGAAATACGATAACACGGAAACGTACTATCTCGTCATTGCGGATGAGAACGGCCTGCCGCTCTCCCGTGAGGAATTCCAGATAGACATCGCCTTTGCTGTAGATGAGTTCGATTTCTTCAGCTAAGGCAGGCGGAGGAAGAAGATGGAAGAGATTTTGGAGGGTGAACAGGACGCCCGCACTATTATAAAAACAAAACTTCGTGAGCATTTCGACGGCAAAATCGTTCGCAAGGATTTGACGAAGAAAATCAAGGAAGGGGCCAATGTCCCCGTCTATGTTCTGGAGTTTCTGCTGGGGCAGTATTGCAGCTCCGATGATGAGAATGTGATTGAGGCTGGTGTAAATACCGTTAAGCACATTTTGGCCGATAACTTCGTCCGGCCCGACGAGGCCCAGAAAATCCTGTCGGTGCTTCGCTCCAAGGGAAGCCATACGGTCATAGATAAGCTCACCGTCAGCCTGAACATCAAGAAGAACGTCTATGAGGCAGAGTTCTCCAACCTGGGGTTGAAGGGGATACCCATCGCTGACGAATACCCGGAGAAGTATGACCGCCTGCTCTGCGGCGGCATCTGGTGCATTGTGCAGTTGGAGTATGAATATGTCGAAGAGGACAAGAAGAACGGTACACCTATTCAGATTCGGAAGCTCACGCCTATCCAAATGCCCCATGTTGACATCAATGAGCTGAAGGAAGGTCGTAAAGCCTTTACCAAAGAAGAATGGATGGACGTGTTGCTCCGTTCCATTGGCATGGAGCCGGATTCGTTGCAGGAGCGGGAGAAGTGGCTGCTTATTGCCCGCATGATTCCGCTGGTGGAGAACAACTTCAATCTCTGCGAGCTGGGGCCTCGCAGCACAGGCAAGTCCCATCTGTTCAAGGAGATTTCGCCCAATAGTATCTTGGTGTCCGGCGGGCAAACCACCGTGGCCAACCTCTTTTACAATATGGCTCGCAAGACCGTAGGTTTGGTTGGTTTGTGGGATTGTGTGGCTTTTGACGAAGTGGCGGGCATCAACTTCAAGGACAAAGACGGCATCCAGATTATGAAGGACTATATGGCTTCCGGCTCCTTCGCCCGTGGCAAAGAGGAGAAAGCTGCGTCTGCGTCCATGGTGTTTGTCGGGAATATCAATCAGAGCGTGGATGTGTTATTGAAGACCTCCAGCCTGTTTGACCCGTTCCCGCCGGAAATGGGTACTGATACGGCCTTCCTTGACCGTATGCATTGCTATATCCCTGGTTGGGAGATACCGAAGTTCCGCCCCGAATATTTCACAGACGACTACGGCTTTATTACGGATTATCTGGCCGAGTTCGTTAGGGAACTGCGGAAGGAACAGTACGGTGATGCCTTGGACAAGTATTTCCGCCTTGGTAAGAATCTGAATCAGCGGGATACCATTGCCGTTAGGAAGATGGTTGGCGGACTCTTGAAGTTGCTCTATCCTCATGGCGAGTTCTCAAAAGAAGAACTGGAAGAAATTCTGCGACTAGCATTGGAAATGCGTCGCCGTGTGAAAGAGCAGCTGAAGAAGCTCGGCGGGATGGAGTTCTATGATGTGAATTTCTCCTACATCGACAATGAAAGCTTTGAAGAGCATTATGTGTCAGTGCCTGAGCAGGGTGGCGGCAAGCTTATTCCTGAGGGCCTGGGGAATCCAGGCCAGGTCTACACCGTTGGCCAGGGCAAGTCTGGGATGATTGGCGTCTATCGGTTGGAATCCCAGATGCTGCCGGGGAATGGCAAGTTCGAGCGAACGGGCATTGGTTCTGACCGGGATGCCAAGGAAGCTTCCAACACGGCGTTCAACTTCCTGAAGGCTAATGGCAATCGCATCAGCGGCACCATCAGCACCACCACCAAAGACTACATCATCAACTACCAGGACTTGCAGGGGCTAGGCATGACCAGCACGCTGGCGTTGCCTACGCTTATAGCTTTGTGCTCTATAGCCCTGGGTAAACCGGTGCTCAGCTCCACGGTGGTAATGGGCGACATTAGCATTGGTGGCACAATGATTAAGGTTGAGGAACTGGCCAGCTCCCTACAGGTTTGTCTTGATAGCGGGGCCAAGAAGGTTCTGTTGCCTATTACGTCGGCAGCGGATATCGGCACTGTCCCGGCAGAGCTGATTGGCTGCTTCAATCTTATCTTCTACAGCAGTGCTGAGGATGCGGTATTCAAGGCTCTTGGGGTAGAGTAAATATCGGTAATTGGAACTCCCGTCTTTATGAAAAGGCGGGGGTTTTTATTTTTTCCCACACATATTGAGGGTTATTTAGAAAGTGTCAAAATCGGGGCCTTTTAGTGGTTTTTGTGCGTGGAAAAAATAGTACTCTTATTTTCCATGGTACTTTATTGCCTTTTTAGGCCTATTTTTTTTAATTCCAAGGGGGTTTTTGATACATTACCTTACTATAACGCATTTTTTTCCACCATGTTTGTAGTATGGAAAAAATAATATTGTACGTTGTGAGTGTACGATAGGAAGAAGGAATCTTCTTCTCAAAAATGTAGAATAACGAAGATAAGCAGAATAAGATTTTGGTTCAGAAAATCAGATTATTCAGGTTGGTTAGCTTTCAATGTATATTTTTCTTGACTCATATATATGGGGAAACCGGAAATCTTGTCATTATATACGGGAACTTGCGAATTCTGGAATACAACTGTCGTACTGTATGTGACGCAGCACGACAGTTGTATTTCTTGAATCGTACAGCGTCTTGTGGTACGTGTATCACGAGCGACGATTATCGTTAGTAGGGAATAATTAGGAATGCGGTTTTGCTTTTGCTATCTTTTAGGTAGTTAGAACCTGGAACCAACAGAATGAAAGGAAGGAAAAAGATGGAGACAGGAAACAATCACCTATCCAGAGAGGCAAGGCTTTATCAGAAGGACTATCTACAAAGGATGGCAGCAAAATCATCCGAAGAAATGGCTCTTGTTCTTGCATACACTAAGGAAGCTTGTAACAATAGCCACGCCCCAAATAGTAGTGCCCAATTTCCTGATGCGGTTACTTTTGATAGTATTCTAAAAAACACAATGCTGAATACTACTAAAATCAGGGAGTTACTGATGATTTTGGACGCTCAAGACTTCATTCGACGGAAGAAGATTGGTCACAAATGGGTCTATTCTATCACCCAAGAGGGGAATGACGCTTTGAGCTTTATGCTCGATGAGTGCAATTTCCTTGGAAGAAAGAAGAAGATAGCAGCTATTTTAGAAGCAAAGAAGAAAGAAGGTTTTCGATAACAATGTTGAATTTTGTTCATATCGGCATTGGTCAGTGCGGTAACCGCATCGCCGAACAGTTCGGCAAGAACGGCAAGCTGGCTTTTGCCATCAACACAGCCCGCATTGATATGTCGGGTATTGACAATAAGGCTATTGCCCCAAAAAATCAGATTCATATTGCTCTCTCTGGCAACAAAGACGGTGCGGGCCGTAACCCTGATATTGGCAGGGAGAGCATGGAAGCCAACCTCGACAAGGTTTACGAATCCATCATGAAGGCAACCAAGGACGAGGGTGTTGACCGCTACGTTCTGTGGGCTGGCCTCGGTGGCGGTACGGGTACTGGTGGTATCGCTCCACTTATGCAGCACCTTGTATCTAAAGGTCATAAGGTAATGCTGGGCATGACAATCCCCCGCAAGAAGGAAAGCTGGATTGTTCGCATGAACGCCATCAAAGCCCTGACGAACATCTTGACCATCGTGGACGCAGACAGGCAGAATATCGTTCCCTACGTTGTTATTGATAATGAACAATTCGACGGTGGTCTTGCTTCCGCAAATGAACTTATTGTCAAGGACTTCGTTCGGTTCACGAAGACGACCACAAATATCCCCGCTGACTCAGCATTTGACGACACGGACTTTGCACGTCTCTTGAGCTACAAAGGTCTTGTATCCGTTGTTCGCTCTACTGTTGAAAAGGAAGCACTTAAAGGCACGGACGCTTTCGCAAAGGCAATCAGAGAATCGTGGAAACGTTCTGCTTTTGCTAAGTTCAGCCCCGAAGATGCTTTGGGTGTTGCAAACTTAGTGATTGTTCCGCAGAAGTTCTATCGGCAAAAGGGCGTTTATGAGCTCGTCAACGACAATATCACTTACGTCGAGGAAATCAGCCCGCAGGCCAATGCTTATTCATGCATTTACGAGAACAAGAACGAGAACATCAGCAACATCATAGTTTACACCCTCCTGACTGGTATGCCCAGCCCCGAGGACAATTTGAACGAGATGTATGATGAAGTCAGCGAGCAGATTAACGAGACGAAAGAACGCCGTCGTGAGCTGAAACGCAATGAGCTTCAGAATCAGGAGAAGTATCGTGCTCTTGATTTTGACCCTAACAATATTGATATGGACGAGGATGAAAACAGCAGTCCATTGTTTTGACAGGGAGTGCAGGCAGTCGCCAGTAATATGGTGGCTGCTATTTTTTTGATTTTGGGGCGGGATACTCTTCAGGAACATCATGGTCGTATATCAAGCTGCAAAAAAATAGCCCGACAAGTCTATGTAACCCTGTCGAGCAGTTGATGGGAACTATGGATATTATCAGATAGTTAAAATTTATTAACTATCTGATAATAAAGTATAATCTTTTTGAAAAGACAATCCTTTTAGCATGGAAATGGCTGCCTTTTGTCCCTCTTTGTTCAAATCATGGAACAGCAATACGGCCTCTTTCTCCTCTGGCAGAACTTTAAGGCTGTCGTTTAGGGAACTGGGAACATCTGTCAGGCCCAAGAGATAATCGGCTGAAACATCCAGCATTTGGGCTGCTCTTGCAATAATATCGCCCCGGGGCATAGCTCCAGTTCTGGCCAACGTTGATATATTGGCCTTAGTACATTGTAAGCTGTCTGCTGCTGTCTGGCTTACGGGGGAGATATTCTTCCTCCGGCAGCACTCTTCGTACCTAGTGTAGAATGACACGTTAATTCCTCCAATTAGCTATTCACCATCCTGAGTATATAAAATTTTGCTTAATATAGAATAGTTAAATAGAATTTACTTTAGAATATACTTTTTATCAAGTAGACTACTAAATAAATACTAACATTTTCGGAGAATATCTTCAACGCCGGAAAAAGCATAGTAAAGTTTTTTATTAAAAAACGTTGACTAGTTAAAAAAAATAAACTATAATAAGGATGTGGTTAATAAAAATTACCTTTAATCCATAAGAGTTTATAATTATTAACCATTTAGAGGCAGCTGCCCCTATAGAGCTTCGAAGCTAAAGCTTGTGAATGCTCCTGCAGGCGTAGCTGAGCAGAGACATGACGTAGCATGGGACAAACTCCGAAGTACCGAGAGGTGATGCCAAGCCTATCGCAATGCATAAAGCTACGCCGAGTCTCTATGGCAATTCAACTTCATGATGTTTTTCATGAAGCTTTATCTCTGAAGGGGGATTTAGAGATGTATGTAGTTTATGTTCTGAATAAGGACGGCAGCCCGCTGATGCCGACGAAACGGTTTGGTCATGTGCGTCGGATGCTTAAATCTGGACAGGCAAAAGCTGTCTCAACAAAACCATTCGTTATCCAGCTTCTGTATGATTCCACGGAATATACCCAGCCACTTTACGGAGGTACAGACCCAGGTAGAATCAACATCGGCGAGGCTGTTATAAACGAAAAAGGCGAAGTTGTATATGAGGCTCATATCATCACCAGGAACAAGAGAATTCCAAGATTGATGGCCAAACGCAAGGCATATCGTCAGGCTTCCCGCCGTGGTGAACGCCTTCGTAGGAAACGGCGGGCAAGGAAATGCGGTACAACAACAATGTTTCCTGAAGGAAGAAAGCTGCCCGGTTACAAAGATGGTGTGCTGGCTGTGAAAGACATTATAAACACAGAAGCCAAATTCAACAACCGAAAACGTCCAGCCGGCTGGTTGACACCAACAGCCCGGCAGTGCGTTCAGACGCATATAAATGGGGTAAGGCAGATTTGTAAAATTTTGCCTGTAAAATATTGGACTTTGGAGTACAATAGATTTGCTTTCAAAAGGATGGACGATGGTTCTATTCGGGGAATAGATTATCAGAATAATAAGACGAAACAGTTCGACAACGTTAACGACTACATAGATTATTTGCAGGAAGGACGTTGTATTTTGTGCGGTTGTAACAGCATAAAACATCATCACCACATTATTCCGAAGCATAAAGGCGGAAGTGACGGACCCGAAAATATTGTTGGACTCTGTGATGATTGTCATACGAAAGTCCATACAAATAAGGCCGAACTTGACCGTGTTGGTAAAAGGAAAAAGTATGTGGGAGCATCCATCGTAAATATTGCCATGCCGCATATATACGATGGCCTTAAGAATATTTTTGGCAACAATCTGTGCGTTTGCAAAGGACGGAATACGGCCAAGCTTCGCAGCGAATATGGTATCGGTAAAGAGCATGGCTTTGATGCTGTTTGTGTAGCTTCTATTGGTGGCAGAATTCCGCTGATAAATGTTAATGATAGTAGTGCATTCACAATCATTCAGTTCAGGAATCATGACAGGGCCATAATAAAGACACAGTACGAAAGAACGTATAAACTTGATGGTGTTGTTATTGCCAAAAATCGCAAGCCTCGCTTTGAGCAGGATAAGAAAACACCTGCATTAAGCGATTGGTATAAGAAGTTGTGTGATACGATAGGAGAAAGCGAAGCAAGAGGAGTATTATCCAAACTTAAAGTCGCTAAATCTCGTCGTGGATATAATGACACCAAACGGATAATGGACGGAGCGATATTTTTGTATGAGGGAAAAAGATATGTACTTAAAGCATATAAATCCAAGAGAAAATATCTTGAAGCATATGGACAGGAAAAGCTTTTTCCAGCCAAGGATTGTGTCTTTGTGCAGAGAAAATCATTAGTGTATGTTTAGGAAAAATTTATAGATTTTACATTCTCAAAATATAGCAGTCAACTCTCCCTCTGGTTCTTATGAATTTGCAGGCGTAGTTGAGCAGAGACATGACATGAAAGGATTAAGTTCCAAACACCGAAAGCGGTGATGCCAAGCCGCCGCTCTGTATAATCATGTCTAGTCTGTGGCAGTCCAACGTTGTGGCTTGTTTATGCCGTGACGACTTATCTCGAATGAGATTTTTAACCGATAAGGAGCATTTTTTTCAAAACAGGTAAGAAGGGAATGTTGTAAATGAAAAGCATTGTTTGGCAACTGAATAAATTGAAACCAAAAGAAAAATATGTCTTAGAGTACTTGCTTACCAATTCGCATACGAATCCAATCGGATATTATTATTTACCAGAGGAATATATGACGTCGGACCTTAATCTGGCTAGAACCAATGTAGAAGAAGCTATCAATGGTCTGGTAGAGAAAGGTTTTATCGTTTACGACTATTCCGCATCGACAGTCGCCATAGCAAACTACAAGAATTATTTTGGATTTGACATGAATAGTATGTCGCTTGACATTTTTGATACGATGCCAATTTCTGGGGCATTTAGGAAATGCTTTCGTTGGCTTAGCGATTGTATTTCTGGAGAAAAAGCCATACAGATTGTGCATCATGAAAAGGTCAGAGAATCCTTAATGATGGAGATAGACTCTACAGATTCAGACGAAATCTATTATACAGGTTTTGATATGTTCTGGGCTGTTTATCCAAGGAAAACAGGCAGAGACAAGGCTCAAGAGAATTACATGGAACTTGTCAAAATAAATGGCGTTGAACAGGAAGACCTTGTAAAGGCAGCCGTGAATTATAATTTTGATTATAAGGACTTTATAGCGTCAAGGGTGTTATTTTTAGAATGTGCAGACCAATTCCTTGACCCTGAAAGGAGACTGTATTCTAAGTATATTGACGAAATCGAAACGAGGGTATGCTCGAGAGAAGAGCTAGACGGGGTAATGGATGATTGTCCTTTCTAAGATAACCATCAGGAAAGGAATTCGACAGAATTTGTCGAATTCATGAATATGAAGCAAAGCCGGAACACTGCGAGCTGTTTCGGCTTTTTTGTATTATGAAGGGGGAGAATCATGGAGTTTGTCAATGTAAGTAAAAATTTGGAGGAGCGTGGGTTTCGTGTGCATACTTTCGCTGGAACTGAAGATGTGGCAGCATATTTGCTGGAGAACATACAGCAGACCACGGTGGGCATAGGCGGTTCGGCAACAGTAGAGGCTCTTAATGTATACGATAAGCTGGTTGCTCAAAACAAGGTGGTATGGCATTGGCGAGTAGAAGATAAGGCCGCTGCACGGGTAGAGGCTATGCAGACAGAAGTTTATCTTACTTCGGCCAATGCTTTGGCTGAGACTGGAGAAATCATTAACATTGATGGCTCCGGCAACCGTTGTGCCTCTATGTTCTTTGGTCATCAGAGAATCTACTATATTATCGGCCGCAACAAGCTGACCGCTGATTACGATTCAGGTGTTTGGCGTGCCCGCAATGTGGCCGCTCCCAAGCGTGCTCAGCAAATGAAACGCAAGACGCCCTGTGCCCTGAAGGCCGACAAGTGCTACGACTGCAAAAGCCCCGAACGCATTTGCCGGGGCATGGTAACACTCTGGGGGCCTATGTCAGGAACGCAGGTGGAAGTGCTGCTGGTAGATGAAGATTTGGGGCTTTGATAATGTGACGCTCAAGGCCCCAAATGGCGTCCAGTAAGTAAGGTTTATTGACGCTAGAATACCACGGCCTTCTAGCCGTGGGAGTATGTCAATTGATTGAATTTCTTTGTAACGATATAGTAATGATAACAGGGGGCGAAGGCTGTGATTGTTATCCATGGCTCAGAGGGGTTCCACTGCATCAGATTCAGCTTTTTGAGAAAAGGCATCGGGATATAAACAAGACAGCTGCTGTCACTCTGTACAAGCTTGATAAAGCTATGTGTTGTCGTATGGAAGATTTGCTGGAGCCAGAATATGAGAATTTTTGTTGATGCGGACGCCTGCCCTGTAGTGCGGCAGACGGAGGAAGTTGCCAAGAAATACAGCGTGCCGGTCACACTGCTTTGCGATACCAATCATATATTGCAGTCTGATTACTGTGAGGTCAAAGTCATCGGGGCCTGAGCGGATGCCGTAGACTTTGCTCTGGTCAATCTCTGCCGGGCCGGGGACGTGGTGATTACTCAGGATTATGGAGTAGCTGCTATGGCCCTGGGCAAGCGGGCCTATGCCATGCACCAGAATGGCTGGCAATATACTAACGAAAACATTGAGAGGTTGCTGATGGAACGCCACCTTGCCAAGAAGGCTCGCCGGGCATCAGGCAAGCATCATCTGAAAGAGCCGCGAAGACGCTCAGATGAAGATAATCTGCAATTCAAGGGTCAACTACCCCCACCTAACGCCAACGGCGTTTGAGGTGGAGGCTTGAAAGAGCCTGAGTTGACTAGCCTAAGTTCTTCGGGAACTACGTTGCTTATGTTATCACACCCACGGATGATACCCTAGTCCGTGCGTCAGAAATGACGTATCTGTTTTACGGATAGCTCTGTGTAGGCACTGCCATGTGGTAGTACGAGGGAAACCTCGTCTGTAAAAGTCCTGTGAGGTAGGGACGGTCAACCTAGAGTGGTCGATTACGACAAGCATTTGCAACATTGGCGAAGGGTAACTAACTCTGAAAGGAGGGACGAATCTTGAGAGTATTCGTCAAGAATATGCGAGGACAGGCTCTTATGCCCTGTTCCCAAAGAAAAGCACGGCTTCTCCTAAAACAAAAGAAAGCTAAGATTGTAGGTTACAAGCCATTCACAATCCAGCTAACTTACGCCACAGGAGAAGCAAAACAAGAAGTGACTGTTGGTGTTGACGAGGGTGCGAGACATATTGGCATCGCCGTCGTTAGCAAAGACAAGGTATTAGCTAAAGGCGAGATTGAGCTTCGGCAGGATGTACATTCTTTGCTTATGACAAGAGTACAGTACCGCCGTAGCAGACGGTTTCGCAAAACCAGATACCGCAAGGCACGTTTCCTGAACCGCAGAAAGCCCGAAGGGTGGCTACCGCCAAGTATCCAAGCCAAGCTGGACGCTAATTTCGCATGGGTAGATAAGTTTTGTAATCTTGTTCCGAATCCGAAGCTCCGTATTGAAGTTGGCAAGTTCGACACTGCAAAGATGATTAACCCTGAGATTCAGGGCGTAGATTATCAGCATGGTCAAACTTATGGGTATTACGACGTGCGATACTACGTCTTTGCAAGGGATGAGTACACCTGTCAGGTCTGCAAAAAGAAAGGTAAAATCCTGCATACACACCATATTGTTTATCGAAGTGAAGGTGGTACAGACAGGGCAGATAACCTCATCACGGTCTGCACTGATTGCCATACAAGCGAAAACCATAAACAAGGAGGTATCCTTTGGAAGTGGATGAAGGAGCACAAGAAGGTCAAGCAATACAAGGAGTCACCGTTCATGAATACGCTTCGTATTCGGACGTTCAGGAAATATCCTGATGCCGAGATAACCTATGGTTCTGAAACGTCTCCTAAACGCAAGGATTTGGGGTTGGAGAAGACCCACTACAACGATGCTGTTGCCATAACGGGCGTGGAGAGTATCAATGAAAACGCAGAAGATGTGTTCTATATCAAGCAATTTCGCAAGAAAAAACGTTCATTGCATGAGGCTACGCCCCGAAAGGGCAGGAAAGCTCCTAATGCTACGCAGAAACGGAACAGCAAGAACACGAAGAAACTTCGTGGATGGCATCTGAACGATGAGGTTGCTTGTTTTGGTAAACGTGGGTGGATTTCTGGATTTACAGGGACATCTTCTGCATACATCGTAGATGGTGACGGTCAGTATATTCAGATGCCAAACAAGAATTACAAACAAGTGACTTTGAGTAATGCAACAAAAATTTGTCACAACAATACATGGCAATATTTTGTTGCAAGTTAGTTTGATGGTGTGGCATTCATCCCCCACCTAAGAGGTGGGGGACTTCTGCCACGTTACGTTAAACTGGAGAGATTGCTTGCCAAATTGATGGAGCAGGTGGATACTTTATGAATCGTATAGCGTTAGAAACAAAACGGTTAAGGTTATATGTAGCCTCACAAGTGGAAATGGAGCAGATTATCGAGAGGCAGACTGATGAGGAACTTAGAAAAGCCTATCAGGAAATGTTGGATGGTTATCTGGCCCATCCTGAGCGGGGAGAGTGGTACGCAATATGGATGGTGACACGCCACGATGGTGTGCAGGTTGGAGATTTGTCTTTCAAGGGCTTTAATGAAGATGGTTCCGTGGAAATAGGGTATGGTATAATCGATGAATTCCAAGGACAGGGCTATGCTACAGAAGCCGTTAAAGCAGCTGTGAATTGGGCTTTGAAACAGGCTGGAGTATTGCGTGTAGAGGCCGAAACAGAGCCGGATAATAAAGCTTCACAGCGTGTCCTGGCAAAATGTGGCTTTGTTCCCAGTGGAATCATGGGCGAGGAAGGGCCTCGCTATGTAAGAAGGTAAGGAATTATGACTCACGAAATATTATTAAAGCGTATATATGAGCCCCATGAAGAACAGGATGGTTACAGGGTGCTGGTGGACAGGCTCTGGCCCAGAGGAATAAAAAAGGAAGCGGCTCATCTTGACGAGTGGGCCAAGGAAATCACGCCCAGTACGGAAATACGCAAGCTTTATCATCAGGGAGAAATGCCCTTCGAAGGGTTTTCCCAGGCTTATATCGAAGAACTGGATGGAAATAAAGTTGCGGAGGAGTTTGTGGGCAAATGCCAGAACTTGCTGAAATCACAGAATCTGACGCTGATATTTGCGGCAAAGAATGAGCAGGAGAATCATGCCATGGTTCTTAGGGAATGGCTGAAACGTCAACTGAGGAAAAAATATCAATGAGAGAGACAGATGTATGGCATGAGATGGCAGCCGGGGAAATGCCATAGCTGCTGGCAGATAAGCTGGAGCAGTTAGCTTTACTCCGTGATGGAGATGCCTATTTCTACGCAGATGAGTTGCTGGCGGGAAGTTTTAGGCTTCATGTAAAGGTCAGCCAGCGAAGAATAGACGAGAGCTTTGAACTGTCCAAGCCGAAGAAACGGTCTGGTGTCTGAAAGGCAGGAGGTATGATGAAAACTGAGATTTCACCCCAGGAAAGCAGCCGTGCAGAGGCCTTTTCCTTGTGGATGTCATCGCCCATGCCGATGGTGACATTGGTAAAGACGCTGAATGTCAGCCCTTTGCTGAAAATGAGGAAAAAGAGTGGTATAAAATTCACGGCACTGATGTGCTGGTGTATCGGCAGAGCTGCCAGCAGGATAGAAGAGTTTTATTTGTTGCCTGAAGATGGAAAGCTATTTCGCTATGACAAGATGGCTATAAATGTCATTGTGGCCAACAAGCAGAGTGGGATTAACTCTTGCGACATTCCGTTTGCTGATGATTTGGAGCAATTCAATCGGGATTATTTGGAACTCACCCAAAGGTCAGCGACGGAATGTAAAAGCAGTTTTATCGAAGATTGCATGATTATCGGCACATCGGCCATGATACAGACAGAACTGGATTGTATTGTGAATCAGTATACAGAAAAATTCTCCAACCCGCTGGTGATGTGGGGCAAATACCGCCAAGGGCTTTTCAAAACGGTTTTGCCCGTGTCCTTCCAGTTCCATCACGTGCAGATGGATGGCGGGCATGCGGCGAGCTTCTTGGAACAGTTGCAGATGGAAATCAAAGGCTGTTCTAAGAATTGGAAAACTTTTGTTGGGAGATAAGACGAATGCAGATATTATACGTACATGGCAAAAGTGGAAGTGCCGGCGAAAGCGAGCACTACAAGCCGTTGTTTCCGAATGATGAAGTTATTGGGTTGGATTACCATACCTTTTCACCCTGGGAAACGGGGGTGGAAATTCGAGCAGCAGTGGATGAACTGGCGAGAAAGCATGAGGATATTTGCCTGATTGCTAACAGCATTGGGGCATTTTTCAGCATGAATGCTGGACTAGACGGGCTTATCCAGAAGGCGTATTTCATATCTCCTATCGTGGATATGGAAAAGCTTATTATGGACATGATGAAATGGGCCAATGTGACGGAGGCGGAACTGGAGGCCCGGGAAATAATACATACTGAATTCGGCGAGGATTTGTCCTGGGAATATCTGAGCTACGTCAGAAGCCATCCCATCAAATGGAATGTACCGACGCAGATTCTGTTCGGAGAAAAAGACCAGCTGACATCGCTGGCAACCATGAAGGATTTTGTAGAAAAGTATCATGCAGGGCTGACGGTTATGGAAAATGGAGAGCATTGGTTTCATACGGAGGAACAAATGGCATTTTTGGATGATTGGATTCGGAGGGAAAATACGGAATGCTTATACAATGCACAGCGGCCTTGCAGGCTAAGATAAATAAATACGTGGAGATAGCGGATTTGGAGGCCATTCAGGCCCAAAATGAAAATGCAGGCAGCCTCAATGACTTTTTTGCCTGGCATGCCAATATTCACCCCTTTGACCAAAATCATTCCCAGTATACGGATGCCAACAAAATCCCAGGATTTAAGGCAATCCGTAATTCGGTGCTGTTGACCAATAATGTTTCCCATGCACCAGCAGTAATTATTGCCGCAAGGGCGGCAACCTATAAGGATTTTGTCAACGAGGTAAAAAAGGCTGTCCGTACTACATTGATGGCTTATGGAGCCACAGAGGAATTTGTAGAACGTTATTTAGCAGAGCCTGTGATTTTTACCAAGTCTGGCAACAGAAAACAGCTGGGCCTGCATAAGGAAATGGCTCAGTCTTTGCAATGGGCAGCGGCAGATTATGTCGTTGAATGCCATGGTGATGTTGAACCCCTGCCAGCTGTTATGGCGGCTCATATGAAGGATTTTTTGATTGGTGCTCCTAATTACCATAGGCCCGGTGAAACTACAGAAAAGGAATTGATGGCATTAGGCGGCTGGAAAGATGGTGTTGATGAAATATCCAAAGACAAAAGAAGCTAAATTTCTTGAACGTCCTAATCGCTTTGTGGCTAAAGTCGAGGTGGATGGAAGCGTCGAAACGGTTCATGTGAAGAACACGGGTCGCTGCCGGGAACTGCTTCTGCCCGGTGTGAAGGTAATCTTATCCGAGGCCGATAACCCCAATCGCAAGACACGCTATGATTTGATTGCGGTGGAAAAGACAGGGCTGGGGCTTGTCAATATCGATAGTCAAGCACCCAACAAAATTGTGCAGGAATGGCTGGCAGGGCAAAACTTTGACTACGTCAAGCCGGAGTACAAATATGGGGATTCCCGTATTGATTTCTATATGGAGCGACAGGGGAAGAAATACCTGCTGGAAGTTAAAGGTTGTACTTTGGAAAAGGATGGCATTGGCTATTTTCCTGACGCTCCTACAGAACGGGGCGTAAAGCACATTCGTGAGTTAATCAGGGCACGGCAGGAAGGTTTCTGGTGTGGATTAGCCTTTGTCATCCAGATGCCCCAAGTAAAGGAAGTACGGGCTAATATCGAAACACATCCAGCCTTTGGTGAAGCATTGGAAGAAGCAAAGGCTGCCGGAGTTAAAATAATTTTACTCGGATGTAATACCGAGATGGATTGTTTAACTATTGATAACTCAAGGATAAGTGCAGATTTGTAAGGATATGGGTGACGAAAATGGACATAGAAAGTATGGCCCGTTATTGGTCTCAGGACGCGGAGAATTATGGCAATATCATACAGGATGAACTGGCCAGTTTTCGTGTGGAGGCATGGCAGAAGCTTTTGCGGGAAAAGATGCCCGCTGACACTCATAGGGTGCTGGACCTAGGCTGTGGTCCGGCCTTTTTCTCTATCATCCTGGCCAAAATGGGGCTGGAAGTGACGGCCGTAGACTGTGCTGAGGGCATGCTGGCTCAGGCACGACAGCTGATTGGCTTGACCGGGGTAAGTGTAGACTTGCAGCAAATGGATATCAACCATTTGGATTTTGCCGCAAGCTCCTTTGATGTTATCGTGAGCCGCAATGTTACCTGGACTTTGTCCCATCCCTGGCAGGTCTACGAAGAATGCCAGAAATTGCTACGACCAGGGGGCCGCTTATTGCTGTTTGATGCCAATTGGAATATGCCACTGTATGATGAGAGGATGGCTAAGCGGGCAGAAAACAGGCGGCAGGAATGCCTGAGGCAGTATGGCGATGCTCTGGAGACTGCTGATGAGGTTACGGAACCCCTCGACCCGCTGCAGCTGCCTTTAAGTGGCACGAAGCGTCCCTATTGGGATGTGGAACTGCTTCGCAGCATGGGCTTTGGCGAAGTACACGCAGAATTTGACCTAACGGAAAGGCTTTGGGACGAAAAGGAACGGCTGCTTTACGGTGAAACGCCAATGTTCGGTGTTTTTGCCACGAAATTCTAGGAGAGTCATGATGTGTATATACGAGTACGGCAATCTTCAGTCGGATATTGTTTTGATTCAGCTAGTTGGCGACCATGATTTGGCAGGACTTGAGGCAGAAGTGGCCGAAATTCGAAGGCTGGCAAACAAAGAATTTCGCCTTCTGGCGGTAAAGGTGGATGATTGGAATCAAGATTTATCCCCTTGGCCGGCCTCGGCAGTGTTTGGAAATGACGATTTCGGCAACGGTGCGGGGGAAATGCTGACTGAGATATTGGAGTTGTGTCAGGATGAGGACAAGGTTTATTGTCTTGGCGGCTACTCCCTGGCGGCTCTGTTTTCTCTATGGGCGGCATACCAGACCGATAGATTTGCGGGCATTGCTGCAGCCTCCCCCTCCATATGGTTTCCGGGATTTGTTGATTATATGAAGAGTCATGCCATTCGATGTTCCAACATATATCTGAGCCTTGGAGATAAGGAAGAGAAGACCAAGAATGCTGTTATGGCCAAAGTCGGGGACTGCATTAGGGACGGATATGCATGGCTAAAGGAACATGGCATCGACTGCACGCTGGAGTGGAATAAGGGCGGCCATTTTAAGGAGCCGGAGTTTAGGACTGCCAGGGCCTTTGCTAGGCTGCTGAAGTAGTGTAAAGGACGGAGCGTTATGGGGCAAGAAGAAATGGCAAAAATTGCAGAGGCCGTCAATATATTGGGCAATTTCTGCGGGCCGAGGGATATCGATAAACTGACTACAGCAGCCTTAGAGGATAAGTACCATATTACACGGGTAGATGTGGCCGTGCTTTTTGGTGGCAGCATACTGGCTGGCGGTGAAGTCTTTGCGGAGATTATGGAAAACCAACTGGCCGAAAAATACATAATAGTAGGTGGGGCAGGGCATACAACGGAGACATTGCGGAGGAAAATGGTGGCCTGTTTGAGCAGTGAAATTCCTTCTGACGCCTGTGAGGCGGAGCTTTTCAATGAGTATCTGCAAGAAAAGCATGGTCTGTCGGCAGATTATCTGGAGAAGGAATCCACTAACTGCGGTAATAACATCACCTTCTTGCTTTCTCTGTTGGAAAGGGAAAAACTTCCCCATGACAGCGTGCTGATGGTACAGGATGCCACCATGCAAAGACGCATGGAAGCTGGCTGGCGACATCATGCAGGCGGGGGGCTGGTGGTAAACTACGCTGCTTACAAGGTGAAGGTAACAGGTAGCGAAAAGGGACTGGCTTATGAAGAAGTTCCAGCAGGCATGTGGGATATTGACCGATATGTGGAACTGCTTATGGGTGATGCACAGCGGCTACAGGATACTCCCGATGGCTATGGACCCAAAGGAAAGAATTTCATCGCCCACGTAGATATGCCACCTACAGTTAGGGAGGCATTCCTTTATTTGCGTGAATTCTATGGGGTACGCAGGGCTAATCCGGCTTATGCCAGGCCATAGTAAAGGCCCCGACATACATCAATCAGTATGTCGGGGCCTTTCGCCGTCTTCAAATCCTGTCTGAGTCTAGTGTGATAAAGTACCGGCGGTTATTACCGTCTTCATAATCCTTATCCAACTTCCACGCCAAAATCTTACCCTGCCGTTTAAGTTCGCCCAGAACACCCTCTTTCGTCCACGGCATGACAAGGGTGACCGTTAACTTCCCCGGAGGGGAGCAGGCAGCCATAGGTGGCAAGCAGAGTGTCCTCGATAGCTCGGATGGTATCAAGGTATGCTTTTCCCTGTTCTTTGATGGTGGTTTTGGTGTTCTTTCTCATAGGTAAGAATTTATCGCAGAAAGTCCCAAATGTCAATGGCAGGCAGGTATCATCAAAGATACCTACTATCATAAATAATCGTACTTGTACGGTGATTTTGGGAGTCGTATAATTAAAGCAGTTCAATAAAGTGACTTGGGGAGGCTTCCTATTATGACTAATGCAGAAAAGGTAAACGAATTCCTGGACAAGGCAAAGACCTTCTATTTCCTGACCACGGACGGTGACCAGCCGAAGGGGCGTCCTTTTGGCTTTCACATGTTGGTGGATGGCAAGGTATATTTTGGCTGCGGCACCTTTAAGAATGTTTACAAACAGCTGGTGGCTAATCCCAAGGTGGAGGTTCTGGCCGTGGTCGGCGGCGAGTTCATGCGTTATGACGGCTTGGCCAAGGTAGTAAAGGATGATGCCCTGCTGGCTAAGGTGCGGGAGATAATGCCCCAGATAATGGACATGTACGACAAGAATGGCTGGGAAATGGGGCTCTTTTATCTTGAGAACGGCCATGCTGAGATTCGTGGTATTTTGGACATGAAGGAAGAATTTGATGTCTGAGGGTAAAATGGCGAAAATCCCCCTGTTCTCATGGATGAGTGGTTCGGGAAGTGTCCCTATGCTACGGTTCAGAAGCTCATATCCGGCAAGTGGGCTATGCTTATTCTGCATAGCCTGGAAGATGGCCCGGTGCGTTTCAACGATTTGCAACGTCAGTTGCCGAAGATGACGCACGCCACCCTGTTCGTCCAGCTGAAGACCCTGATAGAGCATGGGCTGGTTATCCGTCACCAGTACGAATCCATACCACCACGGGTGGAATACTCCCTAAGCGAAATCGGCCAGAAGTTTCATCCTGTGCTGGAGGCCATGGAAGTCTGGGGAAAGGAATATATTTCTTATATGAAGGAAAGCGAAGGTATGGAGGATGTAAAATTATGAGTGTAGAATTCACCTGCAAGAAAGCCTGCATCGCCCCGGAGGGCGTATTCATCATCGGCACCTATGACGAGAACGGAGTTCCCAACGCCATGAACGCAGCCTGGGGAGCACAGTCGGATTTTGATGAAATCACCTTGTTTCTGGCCAAGCACAAGACCACGGAGAACATCAAGCATACCAATGCCTTCACCGTAGCTTTTGCCACCAAGGACACGGTGGAAATCGCTGACTACTTTGGCGTGGAAACTGGCAACAAGGTCAACAAGATAGAGAAGGCTGGCTGTCATGTCCACAAGAGTGCTCATGTCAACGCTCCCATTATCGAGGAATTTCCCGTGACTCTGGAGTGCGAGTGCGTAAGCTACAGCGACGAGACGGGGATTCTGGTTGGGAAAATCGTAGCCCAGCAGGCCGATGAAGCGGTGCTGACAAATGGAGTAGTTGATTATGACAAGCTCCAGCCGATTGTCTTTGACATCGCCACCAAGACCTACCGTCTGGTGGGGCCGGTTGTGGGTAAGGCTTTTCATGACGGGCTAAAACTCAAAGGATAAGCCATTAGGAAACAAGAATTTCATAGAGAGTGTACAAAGCCGCCATGGCATGCAACGGATTCACGTTGTGCGTCATGGCGGCTTTCTGTTGTTCTTTATGGGAAGCAGACTGCAAATAATGTAAAGACGAAGGAAAAACCGGTATATCCTCAGGAGTTTTCGCGGTTTGCAAAAAAAAACTTTTTTTAAAAAATCCCATAGAAAGGGCATCCTTTTTGCTATATTTTGCTTGTCGAGATGGATTGAGGTAAAAAGAAAGGAATTGAGAAGATGAAAAAAGATGCGATACTTGTAGGTCTTAATGCTGCCCAGGTGGAGGCTGTGACGACAACAGAAGGATATGTACGTGTTATTGCTGGTGCAGGGGCAGGAAAGACACGAGCACTTTCCCATAGGTATGCCTACCTAGTGGAAGAAGTTGGCATTATGCCAGGCAATATTCTGTGCATTACCTTTACCAATAAATCTGCCATGGAAATGAGAAAGCGGATTCGTAAGCTTGTTGGAGAACATGATACAGGATATATAAGCACATTTCACAGCTTTTGTTTGTTGGTGCTGAAAGAGGAAAGCTTTGCAATACAGTATCCTCGCAATTTTATCGTGCTTGACAATAGCGATATTGATGCGATGCTGAAGACAATCTATGAAGAGCGGAGTCTGTCCCTTAGAGACATGACCTATGCTAAGGCTCGGGGGATGATTCAAAACAGGAAAACCAGCACTGAACCCAATTATTATATGGATATTATTGCCCTGACTCGGGAAGCAATCAAGGAAAAATACGAGCAGGCTATTGACACTGAAGATATTATCTTCTATGGCTATCTTTATCATGAAAAAAAGTGTTTCGGTCTTGATTACACGGACTTAATCACAGTCACATTGCACGTTTTAGAGCACTTTGAAGAAATACGCTTAAAGTGGCAAGAAAAGCTGGAGTATATCATGATAGATGAGTTCCAGGATATTGACGAACTCCAGTACCGCTTAATGAAAGTTCTTAGCGGTTATCATAAGAATCTCTTTGTGGTAGGGGACCCAGACCAAACGATATATACATGGCGTGGGGCTAATATCCGATACATTCAGAATTTTGACCAAGAGTTTTCACCAGCTAAGACCATTTATATGGTAGAGAATTATCGTTCTACCCCAGAAATTATAGCTGTTGCTAATGCTCTTATTGACAGGAACAAAAACCGTATTAAGAAGAGTTTGATTCCTATGCTGTCAGCAGGCGAATCGGTTCTTTGTTCCAGTTGGAATTCTCCAGAAAATGAAGCTAAGTGGATATGTGGAGAAATTGCCAAACTTCACGAATTAGGAGTATCTTATAAGGATATTGCTATTCTCTACAGAGCCCATTATCTTACACGCCCATTAGAAGAATTATTTATTAAGGAAAAACTGCCTTACGTGCTTTACAGCGGAACTAATTTTTTCGATAGAAAAGAAATCAAAGACGCTGTATCTTATCTTAGGATGCTTGTTTACAAGGATGATTTGTCTTTTAAGCGTGTTGTAAACGAGCCCAAAAGAAAGGTTGGGAAGACACGAATGAAGTTTCTTCAGGATTATGCGAAGCAGAACAATTGCACTCTTTATGAGGCGTTGACTGATAATTTGGAGCATGAGATGTTTAAAGGAACGAAGGCAGGGGCCTTTGTCTCACTGATAGAGGAGTTCTCTTCCAGTTACAGGGGCAAGCCGATTTCTGAATTGTTGTCTGATGTTCTTGAGGTCAGTGGCTATGAGGAAATGCTTCGTACTGAGGGCAACCAAGAAAGATTAGACAATTTAGCAGAGCTGGAGCAGTCCATCTATGATTATGAAGCATCCTGTGGCGAAGAAGCCATGTTAGACGATTACTTAGCTCGGGTGGCTCTTTTCACTAACAACGACACAGCAAAGAACGGCGACAATGTAAAGCTGATGACTATTCATGCGGCCAAGGGGCTGGAGTTTCCTTATGTATTCCTATGCGGCCTAAATGAGGGAGTTTTTCCTTCCAGGAATGTCAAAACTATCGAAGGAATGGAAGAAGAGCGGAGGCTGGCTTTTGTGGCTGTGACCAGAGCAGAAAAGCGGTTGTACTTGTCTTCTGCAGGTGGAGTTAATTTCGATGAATCTGTCAGATATCCGTCACGTTTCCTTTTGGATATTGATGAGAACCTTCTGGAGTATGTTACCACTATCTCTGATACAGAAAAGCAAGATGCATTGGGCTATATCAAAGATATGGAAGGTCTTATGGAACGTACAGCAGAAGAGAAAACCGGCCATTATCATAAAGGTGACAAGGTGGCACATAAAGTATTTGGGATGGGAGAAATCGTCTCTGTAGATACAGATATGGCTGTTTACATTATCCAGTTTGATAAGATGAATACTCCGCGTAGAATATCCATGAAAGTTGAAATGGAAAAAATCTAAAAAAATCCCAAACATGAGCTGTATATCAATGCTCATGTTTGGGATTTTTTGTCTAAATAGGCTTTGTTTATTCTTTTGCTCTAAAAAGTTAGATTATCGACCCAATGAAGTCACAGTTCTATAATTGACATGGGGTTTATTTTGGATAGAACGTAACTTCACATTGTCTCCATCATAATGGATAAGATGTGACAAAAACGTAAGGATTTTTCGGGTTTTATTTTTGTGATTCTGGCGAATATCCAGCTGCGAAGTCTGCTTCTTTTTTCCAATAAGTTTGGCTTCCAAAAAGAACAAAATCTTATTTTCCTCGTCGTATATCAAGTCTCCATGAATTCTTGTCCGAATGAGGCTGGAACCTGGAATGACTTCCGCTCCTGCCAGCTGCGGGGTATGGATTTGGTCGCCTTCTGCAAAAAGGACAGGATGTAGACAAATACTGACAGAAGACTTGGAACCGATAGAACGGACTTCTTTTTTGATGTAACTAGCTCTATATATGGCGGCCTTCGAGAAAAAGCTTCGGATATATAGGGGCAAATCTGCAATCACTTGTTGGAAAGACATGGTTACGAAATGGTTCACGTTAGAACTCCTTTCTGATGGCCATCATCATTAAAGACTATCAGGGATATCATGTTCTTGGCCAAGGTCCTCAGGTGCTTCGGGAACTTCGTCATAGAAGTAGTACTCATCAATGATATCCTCTTCAGCGAAAAGTGGACGATTGGAAACAATATAGAACAGGGATACCAGCTCTGCGGATGCAGAAACCATATCAACACCATTGACGCAGCGGATATTCACGAAAGACCTCCCGGACCACAGCTCCATCTCAGTTTCAACCTCATCTTTTTCGACGGCTCGAATAATTTCATCCAAAGGAAGGTTTAGGTCACGATAACCATTTTTCTCGATACGTTCAATAAGAGCCACAATAGCAGGGGGAGCTGTACGGATATCCTTAATGGAGAGCGTGGGGGTAGCCATTACAAGGGTGCGGCAGACTGCTTTCATCAGGTTGTGCTCAAAGAGGGTGAGCTCTTTTGAGGGAATGCCCACAGGCAGTTTCAAGATAACCGAGTCAATCATGTCATCAGTAGCATGATGCGTGACGGTATATGCGTCTTTGCCCTTGCCGCGAGCCTCATTGGCAATAGCACTGTAGGGAATAAAGCCCTTCAGATTGATACGTTGATTGTAGCTGACACGAAAATATGCTTCCACAAGCAACTTGTGAGCATCCTGCAGGTCAGTAATCTTCGTGATGCGAAGCTTCTGATGCTTGACCCGATATTCCCTGCCGCTCATGAAGTCAACTATTTCCATAGCAAAGTCCTCCTCTTCTTTGTAATTCGCCACATGAGCGAGTCTAAGATTGTCTCGCAGTTTTTCGCACTGCCTTCTATATAAATGGTACTATATTTTTGGAGGGCTCGCTGGAATCCGGTACCTGTACGATATTTTTTTGAGATTTTTTGAGTTAGAAACACTAATAGAGTCATCAACTTTAATAACAGTATTAAAGTTGATGATGCTAACAACTCAACATTTGCTAATTTCACTTGGCTCTCAGAAAAATTGACCTCGTAGAATCGTCTGTAAGCCATGATATCTCTATCGTGTATATAAACTGTCGCTTAAATTATAAAAACGCTCACAGGGGCTGTCAGGTGCCTTAAATCGGCTCTTGCCATTTTGCATTCCTTTATGAGCGTAAAAATACATTTTATGACCGATTGAATGGGATATAGCGTTGTTTGTCTTGACCTGGATTACTGCTCATACTTATCCTTCAAGCAGCCACTTCAGGACATTTGTCTTCCTTATCCCATCGTAGTCAGCTGTTGCGTTGACCTCATCGAGGGGCAGTATGTACTTGAGGAAGTTATTCTTAATCCTTTGTAGCAGCTTTGGCTCATGTTCCATATCTTTTGATTGAAGTTGGACTTGGAAGCCTGGTACTCTATATCAACGAATTCGGATTCCATACCAAATTCATGATATAATGCAAGTATATGTGGAGCTGATTTCCAAAAGTGAATTTTGTTATATTTAGTGTTGCTAATTCCTCAAAGCCACACTAAAATATAAATAGAAACATTTCCACCATCTTTTTCGTGCCAATTGATATTCCCATAATTATCTGACTATTTTTGAGAGGAGGTATTCTATGTCCAACAGGAACTTGACAACCACAACTAATACATTAGCCCAGACTCTGGATGTCCACCAAATTACCCCGGAATACTTTATCCTGCATTATGCCGAATTCATTCCCCGGGTCATTGCCAAGGGAAATCCGTCTGAAGATACCATGCGGCACTACATCAACCAGATTGATTTCTTTATTCGCTGGTGCTTATCCCACGAACGCAGCCCGTTGGCAATGAACGAATACCAGATGCTCATGTACCGGGAATTTCTGCTGAACCGGCAGTACAAACCGGACAGCATCCAAATTATGTTAACCTCTGTGCGGGCATTCTATGCTGCCGCCAAGAGACTGGAGCTTATCCAGGTCAATCCAGCTGCTAAAGTCGAAGCCCCTACTGCCGGGAGCAGAGATGATTCCCTTCTGCACATCTATACCCCCCAGCAGATGAATGAGATAGTCCGCGTCATTGATGAGGATAAGGTTCCTTTTACCAGATACAGAAACAAGCTCATCCTGTATCTTATGGGAGTAGAGGGATTGCGAAATATTGAGGTTCACCGGGCCTGCGTGGAAGATATCAACTGGGAGGCTAAGGCAATTATGATTCGTGGAAAGGGGCACAAGGGCAGACTGGAGCCTATCTATCCCTGTGACGAGACCTTTGCTGTTCTTGAAGAATATCTGAAGGCCATCCCCACTGACCGAACGATAAAAAAAGACGGCGTACTTACGCCGCTGATTCTTTCCTCCTCCAATAGGAACCTGATGGGACGCATTTCCCGTAACGGGATTCGGTCTATCATGAACAAAACTCTGGATGTCTGTGGCCTAAAGAATCCGGGCTGCTCCTGCCATATTTTCCGTCACAGCTGCGGGACTAATTTGTATCAGGAAACCAAGGATTTGCGGCTTGTTCAGGAAGTGCTGCGGCACCGGGACCCGAAGATTACCGCTCGCTACGCTCATGTGGCCGACCGTTTGACGAAACGATATACATCTAGACTGGTGCCGCATGATTAGTCTCTATAGATTTACCAACCTGCTAGACAGCCACCGAACGGTAGCTGTTTCTATACACACGCACAACAAAGTCGCAGAAGATTCTCTTTCCTGCGACTTTGCTCAGTTATCATAATGATTACGGCAAGCGATTACTATGACCTTTTCATCCTCGACTGCGTATACAATTCTATTTGTGCCATCAATCCTTCGGCTCCAGAATCCCTGCAAATTTCGCTTCAAGGGTTCCGGCTTGCCTTTACCATCAAATGGATGCCGCAACATATCTTTTATGAGTTCATTGATACGCTTCAACGTTTTCTTGTCCTGCATATGCCAGTACATGTAATCTTCCCACGCATCGATATCCCATTCTAACCGTCTTATCTGCATGGTCAATCCTCAATCAGTTCATGTTCAGCCACCTGCAAGTGCCCAGCCTTGTAAGCTTCCATCTTTTTCTCCAAGTAGCGGATATTTGCCGCAGAGTAAAACGGGTCAGCAGACACTTCAAAAGGTATTCTTCTTTCCCGACCTACCGTCTTGGCGAAAATAGTAAATGCTGCACTCATGGAAAGTCCCATATCCGCACAAGCCTGTTCCATACTTTTCTTGACATCATAATCCAGTTTGAAATTTACACTTACTGTCTGTGCCATGCAAACCACCTCCTCCATCCTTATCTATCTATATTCTATCATATATAAAGAAAAATACAATATATTTTCTTTATTTCTGTGTATTTTACCAGATACAGGAACAAGCTCATCCTATACCTGATGGGATAGAGGGACTGCGAAACATTGAGTATCAGGAAACCAAGGATTTGCGGCTTGTTCAGGAAGTGCTGCGGCACCGGGACCCGAAGATAACAGCCCGTTACGCTCATGTTGCCGACCGGTTGACGAAAAGGTATACATCCAGATTGGTGCCGCATGATTAGCCTCTGCATATTTCAATATGGTATCTATGCTGTGAGGGGACCGAGGGGAATCCCCCACAGTCTTAGCGAAGCGTTGGAATGCTAGTTTTGTAATGCATGATTAGACAGGAAAAACACGCCCCGCTGCCTCGCTCAGCACTTTTCCTATGGCATCACGAATAACCAGTTCCGCCATTGAATCTGCTTTTGTTGCGGTCTTATTTATAAGCACAAGATGTTTGCCACGGAAATAATCAATCAGCCCTGCCGCCGGATAAACCACCAATGATGTACCGCCAACAATAAGCGTATCAGCCTCTCTGATGGCTTTAACAGCATTTTCTAGAACTTCCTCATCCAGCCCTTCCTCGTAGAGAACAACGCCAGGACGCACAACGCCTCCGCAGGTTTCACAATGAGGAATGGGCTTATTTTCTTCTCTTAAGGCATATTCCATGGGATAAACCTTGCCGCATTTCATACAGGGCCAGCGTAGACTGGAACCATGCAGCTCATAAACCCTTTTACTCCCTGCCAGCTGGTGCAGACCATCAATATTCTGGGTGACCACAGCCTGAAGTACGCCTTCCCGCTCCAGCTTAGCCAGAGCCATGTGGCCGGCATTAGGTTCAGCGTTCATGAACAGCATTCGATTACGATAGAAATCGAAAAACTCTTCTGGGTGATTCACCAAGAAACTATGCGAAGCCATCTCCTCGGGACGAAACTCACGATGGAGGGATTGACTATATATGCCCCCAGCTCCTCTAAAATCCGGAATGCCAGATTCCGTGGACATACCAGCACCACCGAAGAATACAGCTCTGGTGCTATCCTTAAGTATTCTCGCCAAATCATCAGTAGCCTTCACGCTGAACACCCCTCTCCTTGCCATTTTCACACGGCATCCTGCCGAATTTTATCGGCCATATGTCCTTGCCCCACTCACACATAGCATTCAGCACCGGGGACATGGTGCGACCAAAGTCCGTCAGGCTATATTCTGTTTTCGGCGGAACCACTGGATAAACCTCCCGGTGAATGATGCCATCAACCTCCACTTCCCCTTATAATACGTCTATTTTTAAGGGGAAAGCAGATGAATAAGGGTAACACAAGTCACTCAAACCACTGCATATAAGTGATTTGAGTGACTTGTGTTATTTACTCTTATCACTTCAAAGTCTTTCGGCATTTCCTTTATAAGGATGTGCATTTGCATATTCTACAGCGTTTTTATGGAACGCCCCCGGTTCCATAGCATCAAAATACTGTCTCTGCCAAGTGGTATAGTCAAATTTTTCCCTAATGATTGTAGAAATGAAGTGCTCTGCCTCCACTATGCCCAATGAAGCCGTAAGGCATTCCATACCACGATTCATAATATCATTTGTCGCCATCATCATTTTCGCCCTCCGTTTCAACTACAAATTCTATAGGAGTGACCATTTTTATTTTATCAGTTTTGCATTTTATCAGTCGAATATCTGTCGATATAAAGTATTCACATTTGGCATAAATAGCCGAAGCAACATGGTATGCATCCTTTTCCTTAGCTCCCATCCCCATCAGTTCCTCAGCAATGGGCTTGAGGAGTTCTGCTCTTTCGGTACCTACGTATCCTTTGATATTGTCATTGATAAATTTGACTATGGATTTTCTTCGCATTTCGAAGGGATTCTTGCTTACCTCATAGTCCAATGTATATGAACCTATAAGGTCATATACTCCCTTCTTAATGAGATTTTGTATATGAATCTTTGATTGTGTCTCCATAGCTACTTTCAGGCTTGATTGGTCATCATACGGCCTGTTATAACAGCACATATCGAGATATACTCTCACTGACTATTCACTCCTCAATTTTACTCACCAGTACATCCTAAAACTGTTCTCAGGTCATGCCAGCATTATATCCCTTCGTCTTTTTTAATTATACTAAAAATGAGCGAAAATTTCCATCTTTTGCACGGCAAGTGTTCCTTATGCTCATTCCCAATTGTTCTGAAAACACATAGAACGCGACGAACCGTTCTTCTAACAGCTCTGCTTGCTGCTAACCGAGCATTCTGGTAGGCAAAATCATTGCTCAGCAAGCAGATGAAGCAGTTCTGACGGACGGCGTAGTGGACTACGACAAGCTGCAGCCCATCATTTTCGATATTGCCACCAAGACCTACCGACTGGTGGGGCCGGTAGTAGGCAAGGCCTTCCATGACGGGCTGAAACTGAAAGATTGATTCTCTACGTTCACATTTCCCATTATAATATGGCTATTTTTAAGGGAAAATAGATAAAAAAGGTAACACAAGTCACTCGAATCACTTATATGCAGTGTTTTGAGTGACTTATGTTATATGCTCTTATCACTTTGTTTTGCATTCGCTCAAGAGCTACACCAGTATGTCCAGCTTAAGATTTAGCTATTTTGTATGGATTCCCCATAAAAGATTTGCCTATTTTGCAAAAGGCTGGCAATCCCTTCGGGAAACTCAGCGGCAATTCTTGGCTGCCTGCAAGGATGTCAGGCACAGTGGGCAGACCGTGTAAAAGTAATGCAGCCTTTGGCTGCTTCATCATCCATGATGACTTCCTTCACGCCCACTACCCTGATGGTGCCAGAGTGGGTATTCTTGATGCTGTCTACCACTATGGAAAATTATAAAGAGGTATCATTGTGACCTTTCCGCCAGTTATAACATTGGTGCCCGGTAATTTATCCGGGAACTCCTAAAATCCTTACCTGCGAAGGCGAGGTTGGGCATTGAGGCAAAAGTTCCTCAATGTACCAAGAAAACCACCTGCACCTTGTCTACGTTACTTAGCCTGAATGCGGAGCTTGCGGCGTAATGCCGACAAGATTTCTGAGTTCAGAGCCTTATCGTAGAAAGGCAATCCGCTGTCCTAAAGACAGCATGACACGAACTTATTCATGCCGTTGGAAGCACCCGACTTTAGTCGGGTGAGGGTTCACGAACTGCTCAATCTTGTCGAAGGGGATAGCGTTCTTGCCACCGCCATCATAAAGGTCGCAGTGGATAGCACCAGGGACGATGACAAGTTCTTTGTTGCCAACTGTCATGCTCTTGCCTTCCGGCTTTACACCCGTCATTTTTCAAAGGCGTACTCAGAGAAATAGCGGCTGTGGGCCTTTTCACCATGCACCAGGAGTACTGGGCGGTCAATCTCATCTGCATAGGCCAGCTGGGGCGTATTGAGGAAGACCAGCTGCGAAGTCAGATTCCTGCCGTTATTGGAGTTCAAGGAACGAGGATGGTAGCCACGCTCGGTCTTGTAGTAATCGTAATACTGCTTGAACATATCCGGGGCATCATCCGGCATATTGTCGGGAACGCCGCCTTCGTGAGCATAGGTGCCATTCTTATAATCAATGGTACGACTGGGCGTTCAGCTTCTTGCGGTTCTCCATGCGTTCACGCTTGATGGTGGCCTCATCTTTGTCGTAATCAAAGTAACCGTTGGCCGTAACCTTACATCGTCTGGAAAAAATCCCCCACCTTTTCGCCTATAGCGGAGCGATTCCTGGAGCAGCTACAGAAAGCATTCTTGCTCTATGAGTAGGCTGGGGCATGATACATTAAGATAACACAAATAACTCTAATCACTCATATGCGGTGATTAGAGTTATTTGTGTTATTGCTACATCCCTTGCACCAAGCCTTATGTTAGTACTCGCATTGGCAAATTTCCATGAATAGCTTAAGACTGGGTGTGATGTATTTGTTTACATGATAAACCAGCCGAAAATCTCTCTTGAATTGTATGCCAGGGACGGTGAGCCTGATGAGGCTGCCATCTCCGATTTCTTTTTCCACCAATTTACGAGATAACGCAGTGATACCTAGATTGGCCATGACTGCCTGCTTAATACTAGCGGAATTGTTGTATACACCGACAACATGTGGTGTTAGTTTTTTCTCCCTCATGACCTGTTCAAAGAGATTCCTCGTGCCGCTGCCTTCTTCCCGCATGATGAAGTCACAACTGGCAATCTCATCCTTGGTCAACACATCCTTGTTGCCTGGAGCAGCCACAAGTATCAGTTCGTCTTCAAGAAAAGGAATTTCTCGCAAATATTCAGATTCTATATTTCCTTCGACCAAGGCGATGTCCAGTTCATCCTGCAACAGATATTGCTCAAGGGTAGCCGTATTGTGTATGCGGGAAAAGATGGGCTGCTCAGGCACCTTTTCTTTAAGTCTCCGCAAGAGGGGGATAAAGACACTTTCTCCAATGGAAAGTGTGGCACCAATACGAAGGGGCGAATGAAGAGAGTATCCCCGCAAAGCAGATTCCGCCTGATTGGTCAAGCTTATCACATGCCGAGCATAGTGCATGAGTTCCTGCCCTGCTGCCGTTAGAAACAAGCGTTTGCCCAGCCGCTCAAAAAGCCTTGCCTGATAGTGTTCCTCCAGTTCTCTAATAGCCTGACTGATGGATGGTTGGGAGATGTGCATTTTGTCAGCAGCTCTAGTCATGCCACCTTCATCATAGACTTTAAGGAAGATTTGGAAATGCCGCAGTGTCATGATAATTCCTCTCATATATAGGTAAAAGCTTATCCAAACAATCATATAATAGTATTTTACATATTATAATGTAAATGCTAAGATAGCCCTTGTCAATGAAATTATTGCATGGAGGAACCTTTATGAAGAAAGAACATATCCGGGGAATTATCTTTACTCTGGTATTTGCGGTACCGGCTTGGCTGCTGGGGCAGAAATTCCCCATTATTGGCGGGCCAGTTTTCGGCATCTTGATAGGCATGAGTTTTGCAGGTTTGCACCGCTCCAGTGCAGTAGAGACGGGCATTACCTTTACGGGAAAAAAAATACTCCAGTATGCTATTATCCTGCTGGGTTTTGAAATGAATCTGTTTCATGTGTTGGAAGTTGGCTCCCAGTCCCTTTCCGTGATGATTTTCACCCTTCTCACTGCTTTTGCTGTGGCCTTTTGGGTGGGAAAGCTGCTGAAGCTGGAAAGAAATACTACCACCCTCATTGGTGCAGGTACAGCTATTTGCGGTGGGTCGGCCATTGCGGCGGTGGCTCCGGTTATCGGAGCAAAAGACAAGGACATTGCCTTTTCCATTTCCACCATATTCCTGTTCAATGTGCTCGCTGTATTCATCTTCCCTTTTTTGGGGCATCTTATGAATATGTCGGATTTTGGCTTCGGCATGTGGGCAGGTACGGCGGTGAATGATACTTCTTCCGTGGTAGCGGCTGGCTATTCTTACAGCGAGGAAGCAGGTGGCTTTGCCACCATCGTTAAGTTGACCCGTGCATTGATGATTGTTCCCGTCTGCCTCATCTTCGCACTGCTCATGACTCGGGAAAAGGCTGGCCAGGGGCAGGGGTTCAAGTTGAGGAAAATTTTTCCTTGGTTTATCCTTTGGTTCGTGGTGGCTTCCATCATCAATACCACCGGTTTTCTTCCCTTGGAGGTTAGTCATGCTTTGGGCAGCTTAGGCAAATTTGCCATTGTACTGGCTATGTGTGCAATCGGCTTAAATACCAAGTTATTGGAACTTGTGCGACATGGCTTGGCACCTATAGCTTTGGGGTTCTGCTGTTGGGTGGCAGTGGCCTGTATGTCGCTATTGGTACAGTACCTGACGGGGATATTATAACGCCGTTGTTCCAGTTTTGCCGTAGGCAAAACTTCCTATTGGCGTTTCAATGAGGCAGGAGATATGTGCTCACCGCCTGTTATTATATTCGCCACCCCCACCCGCAGAGGTGGGGGACATCTTATTCCTCGTTATAAATCGCATATTACCCAGCTTCTGGCCGCTCTGAAATATTTGCTGAACACCATACCAGCAGAAATGATGCTGCAGCTGTCAAAAGTAGTGAACAAAAGAGAGAGCCCGCCATAAAACAGACTTATTTCTGATTTATGGCGGGCTCTTTTGCATATCCGTATTTACTGCATGCCCTTTGGGGCGTTTTTCATCCAAACCTGTTCTTTCTTGTTCCCGACACGGGTATTTTGAGCCATGACCCCCACCAGATTGTGCGGCACATAGAGTTCCTCCAGATAGGCAATATCTTCAGCTGCCAGATTCAGTTCTACAGCCTTCACCGCACCATCAATATGATGCAGCTTCGTGGCTCCGGCTACAGGAGCCGTTACCCTGGTCAAAAGCCAGGACAAAGCGATTTCCGTCATGGATACACCATATTTATCTGCCAGTTCCGCTACACGCAGGATGATTTTTTCATCTGCTGCAGCAGTGCCATCATACTTGAGCTTGGCATAGCTGTCCTCTGCCAGTCGCTTGCTTGTTTCCCCCGGCCTTCTGGAAAGGCGGCCACTGGCCAAAGCACTATACGGAGTCATAGCAATATTATCCTCATCGCAGAGTTTTGCCATCTCCCGCTCTTCTTCCCGGAACAGAAGGTTGTAGTGGTTCTGGACAGATACAAATTTGGCGAACCCTTCCTTTTCTGCCAAAGCGTTGGCTTTGGCAAACTGATAAGCGTAGCAGTTGGCAATGCCTATATAACGAACCTTGCCAGCCTTTACCAACTGATTCATGCCATCCAAAATATCATACAGGGGTGTCTGATAATCCCACATATGGTAGATATACAGGTCAACATAGTCCATACCCAGATGTTGCAGGCTTAAGTCCAGCTGCCGTCTGATATGCTCCTGACCGCTGACACCAGCCTCTATCTCCTGCTGGCTGCGGGGCAGGAATTTCGTGGCCACCACAACCTCATCACGCTGGGCATAGTCCTTCAAAGCCCTGCCCAAGTATTCTTCACTGGTGCCATTCTGATAGGCAATAGCGGTGTCAAAAAAATTCACACCCAAATCCAAAGCATGTTTTACTATCTCACGGGTAGCAGTCTCGTCTACCGTCCAGCTGTGCTGTCCCGTAACAGCATTGCCAAAGCCCATGCACCCCAGACAAATGCGGGAAACACTCAGTTCAGAACTTCCCAGTTTGGCGTATTCCATAATTTTTTCTCCTCTCGCATGTGAACCTTCCCCGCTTATTGATATGTTCCCACTATGAGACAATAAAACTGTCATCATAGGGGGAGCATATCAAGTGAAATTACACTCATGCAACAGTCCCCGCGTTTCTGCGGCATTACAGACTGCCCCCGAAGAAGTCCTTGTCGTACCAGATACCCGGGGTATTCTTTATATCATCTCTAAGGAGATAAAGGTCTTCCTTGAGGATGTGGCGGAAATCGTACCAAGTCTTGTCGCCGTCTATCTGCATTAAAGGAACATTCTTTAGTTCTGCGATAATTTTCTTCTTTTTGCAGGACCAAGCGACGATGCATGGGGCTCGCAGGCTCCATGTGTACCAGATGGCATCGCTAAGGTCTGGCAGGTAGTTCATTTCCAGCAGTTTTTCCAAAAGGTCCCGGCCAGTGGCCCTGTCTTCCATTTCGATGTCCCTGTGGTGGTCCATGGCGTCGTCCCCCATGCAGACACCGTCACGGTTGATGGATACTATCATCTTTATTCCTCCCCAAGGCTATATTTTTCATTATGGACTTATCATATCATTTCATAATTATAGGAGAATTAGAGAAGGGCAGAAACTGAAAGCGTTGGCGGAATTACACTCTGATATGCTCCCCTTATGATGACAGTTTTATTTTTTACTGTCTCTCATAGGGGGAGCATATCACTTCCAGCGGCAGCCCCGTTAATTTCGCGTTATCTATACCGTAAAACAAATCCAGTCAGTGCCATCGAGTCAAGCTTGTTCACCATCCAAAGTCGTGGTGGCGGGAACCCCTAGCTTTAGCTATGGGGAGGAGCCACCACATCCCTCCTTTCTAAATTTAACCTTAGTTGTACGCAATTAGCAAAGGTTTTCGATGCTCGATACGTCGGAGTTTCTTGTAGGAGATTTCGGCTATCCTCATTCCGTCCAATTTACGAATATCGAAAGAACCTTTTGCTCTTCTGCCGAAAACAAATCCTTCCTGACCTTTGCAAAGCACCCTGTCAAAAAGTTGATAACCGAACACAAACTTAGGCGTCTGGTTCAGCTTGCGAACGCCGCCTTTGTTGATTTTGCACTTGTAAATCTGTCGGTTGTGCTGGCGTTTTGGAACAACCAGCAGTGATTTATCCAAGCGGGCGGCGTCAAAATTCTTCGCCACAACGAAGGCGTCGCTGATGTGCGTCTTTTCAATGTTCTTGCGTTCCCGCCAGTATTTTGTGATGTACCCATAAGTTTCACAGACCTTGATTGTCGGAAACATCATTTTGAGTCTCTGAATCAATGTCTTACGCATGATTCCCATGAACGCAGCGTCCCTTGTGGAACGGAGCCTACGCTTCTTTTCGGGAATATCCAGTTTGCCCGCATGATGCAGTTTGTGACACTTATCACAAAGAGTTATCAAGTTATCGGGAGCGTCCCCGCCCGTCTTGCGGGATTCAATGTGATGGGTGTTTAGCTTAACCTTATCGACGTGAAATTTGACTTCTTTCTTGGAAGTGGGCTTCGCCCCGCAGCAGGCACATTTGTACCCGTCACGGTGCAACACATATTGTCTCGTGTTGTAGTGGTCGTACTGCTCGCCAAGCTGGTAGTCTGTGCCGACAGGTGAAGGCTTGCCCTGTTCCATTGCTTTGATGCGTTGCAGGTCGAATTCTGCTGTCTCGACACGAATCACAGCTAAAGGCAATAGTTTCGCAACGAGCTTGATGGCTTGGATATGATTCCAAATCTTGACCTCAACCGACGGTGCAAGCCAGCCTTTGTTTTTTAAGTGGACACGATTGTTGAACCGTGGCTCACGGTAGCGAGTCGTGCGGTTACGACGGGAACGACGCATCTCTCGGCGGGACGACATCAATTCCACAACATCGTTGCGAGGGCGAAGTTCTGCTGAAAACAACTCTTTCTTAGTAGTCGTAGCGGATAGCCCAACGTGCTTACTACCTGCGTCCACACCCAGCGTCACATCCTGCACAAAAGTCTTGTTCGTCCCTATCAGTTTGACGGTGAATGGGGTTCTTTTGACAACCACAGCCTTGCTAGATTTTAAGAGCAGCCGCACCTTCGCATGGTTTTCTGTAGGCATAATCGGTTGTCCATTTTTACTTAATATATAGACCACGATGCGGTCGCTCCTTTCCTAAAATTTTAAGTTTGCCCCTATCGAAGCAGGGGCGTCTCGCCCCAAAGGGCGGTAGGTTGTCCGTAGCCAATGTTATCCAAGGTTTGATGCCTGCAACACTGTTCCTACCCTCAGAACTGTTTAATCACAAGCCGCAGAGCAGTGGATTCGGACTCACGTCCACTGGTGCCTATATATTCTCGGATAACGGAGTCCAGAAAATAGTTTCTCACATTCCCAGACCGAGGCTAGTCAGCAAGGGCTCGATGAGCAGCTTTCGCTATCCCCAAGCCCCCGGCTTTCAGCCGTGGGGTTGCTGACTCTATGTTTCTTTCCTACATCTCAGTATCAGCCGCATCACCTGCTCTACGGTATCTGCCATATTCCGTCTGGCAGTTACCGTCTCCATAGCTTCTTGGACTGTAACAGGCTCCCGCAGGATGGGGAAGAAAGCATCTATGCCGTGCTCATTACACACCCTGGCCTCCCGGGTTACGCAACCGGCAAAGGCTATGACCGGCTTATTGTACCTCTGGGCAATTCTGGCTACCCCAATTGGGGCTTTGCCCATAACCGTTTGCCTGTCCAAGCGGCCTTCCCCTGTAATGACAAGGTCAGCCTTAGCTATATGACCTTCGAGATTTATCTCATCCAGCACAATGTCTATGCCCGATTCCAAGGCAGCATCCATGAATGTGCAAAACGCAAATCCCAATCCTCCAGCGGCTCCACAGCCGGGAGTCTGTGGATTGGCACGAGGATATTTTGCCTGTGCTATCTTCGCATATCTCTCCAGCCACTCATCCATCTGCACTATCTCAGCCGCATTGGCTCCCTTTTGTGGAGCAAAGACGGCACTGCATCCATCCTGTCCGCACAGGGGGTTCTTTACATCGCAGGCAATGCGAAAATGACATTCCCTCAGCTCCGGTAACACACGGGCATCATCAATGCTTGCCAATTTCTGTAGCCCTATTGCACCAAAAGGAACAGCTACACCGTTTTCATCCAGCATATCAACCCCTAGAGCCTGCAACATGCCTATACCGCCATCATTGGTGGCACTGCCGCCAATACCGATAATAAAATTACGACAGCCGCTGCGGATAGCATCCATTATAATTTCCCCCACACCGTAAGTGGTAGTGTACAGGGGTTTCCTTTTATCTGTCGGAACTAAGGTAAGACCGGCAACAGAAGCCATTTCTATGACGGCGGTTTGGTTTTGTGGTAAAATTCCATAATAAGTGGATACTTTGTTTCCCAACGGCCCGGTAGCTTCCAGATGCTTAATGATGCCCCCCATGCCGCTCACCAGGGCATCCACCGTTCCCTCTCCGCCATCAGCAAGAGGCGAAACATAAACATCTGCCTGAGGGCACGCTTTCATGATGCCCTTTTTTACAGCCTCCCCTGCTTCTGCGGAGCTAAGGCTTCCCTTAAACGAATCAACTGCCACAACAATGTTCATGTACGATACCTCACTTTTCCAACATAGCCTTCCGCTCTTTAGAATGTTCTATGCCTGTACCTAAATCACAGCTTTTCAAACCAATCCTAGCCGTTGGAAAGCATGGGTAAGTCCATCCTCTGCCACGGCATCCGTCACAAAATCAGCAATGGCCTTTATTTCCTCTCCACCGTTGCCCATCAGTCTCAGAATATCATTTTTATCTTCGAATTTGCTCCTAATATTGATTCTATCATTAGGTCAACTCCCATTCTTACACCATTGATATAAGCAAAAGCCTCTTCCTCTGATTTAAACTCACGTCTGAACATGTAGCCGCTCATTGCTGTTTCTTCTTCTTTTATTTTATGTCTTATATTGCTACATGCATCACTATAGTCATTATAAGTCTCTTCATCTACTCCAAACGGACGCGGATACAAGACAACCGATTTCCCTTTGTACTCATAGTTCCACAGACAACCACTTCTCAAACCATAATCCTGATTTAGCAAATATATCTCTGAACCTAAGCATTTTTTATAATCATCACTCTTATCATCCTTCATCACAAACACCTCCACGTTTTCTAGGATGACTTTTATCCTAGTTTCTGAATTGGTTAACATAAACAACACTTATTGTGTTATTAACATCATGGGAAAAATATGGAACATCTAAAACAACTGCGTAGACTTACTTATTCCAACAATTGCGGCCCTGCCTCGTTCGCCTCAATTATTTCTTGGAGATAAGCAAGGGACACAGGGCTGAACCCCGTCTTATCAACGCTAATATTGAAGTATATCCCTTCCTGCTCTCGCCGATAGAATGGTAGTTTATCATGGACATGTCCATGAATGTTGGCGAGATACCCTGTTGGTTCACACGGCCTATGCGTCAGCAGAAATCCGTCCAAAACCATTTGCTTCTCCACAGCTTCCCATCCGCACTCCCGGCTTACCCTCGCTTTTGCGTCATGGTTCCCTAGAATAAGTGTCTTATGTCCGTTCAGCTGTGCCAGAAGCTCTCGGCATGTCCTGATATAAGCTTGCTTGTAACTTTCCCACTTACCTTCCACAAAATGGGCCATCGTGAAGTCTCCAAGATGGAATACCTCATCATCAGGACAAACAACACTATTCCAGTTCGAAATAAGAGTCTGATTCATCTCCCCAATGTGCTTGAAGGGGCGATGGCAATACTCTATGATGTTTTTGTGGTAAAAATGCGTATCCGAAACAAGATATATCATATTGATGCCCTCCAGGTAATCCATTACTTGAGTATTTCTCGAAGCTCGCTAACAACGGAGTTGGCCGTAACAGCGTTATAATACCAGAATCGCTTACGTCCGGCAGCCTGCACTTCAGGACTACGTTCGTCTTTCCAGCCCAACTCTTCACAAACGTCCTCATAACTCTTAAGATGCTTCTCTTGTTCCTCCTGCGGCAAATTACGAATATCCTCGATTTCCTCTATGGCTTCATCCAGTTCCTGACGCCGCTCACTTTGGTCATCTTCCGTCATACCATGGAAAGTCATTTCTGTCAGGACAGCATGGATACATTCCTGAAGACCAACTCGCCGCAAATTGCCTATGCTGACCTTAAAGCCAAGCATTTCCTCCCAAGGCGTGAAATCGCATGCATAGCCCTCTGGCACTTCAGCATACACACCCTTGTGATACTCTATCAGCTCTTTTTCTGACAGCTGTTGCAGCCTTTCCTCAGGCAAGAGAACCACATTGGGAACTTTATCACGGAATTTATCCAAGTCTAGCCGCCTATACAGAGAAACGTCAACAAACTCTTCCACTTCGTCACCCAATCCATCCCAGGTTCTCATGAAGACCAGCATATCCTCTGAATCCTGACAATGATATTCTGACATCTTCCTTAGAAAAGTTTGCCACAGCCTATATACGTCAGCTCTGTCAGCGGATTCATTTTCGTCTGTTCTGCATTCTTTATCTACTAATTTTTCCATATCCACAAATTGGAGCAATTCCTTTACTGTCATCCAATCTCTGACCAGCTGGGGAGTCTTAACCTCCTGCCATATGGTTTTCTCAACAAAATCTGCATATTCGTCATCCCAATAGTGGATATTCATGAAATCAACGACCTTTTCCCCCGGGAAAAACTTTTCGCAGTATCGTGGCAACACTCCATTAGGAACTATTCCCACTTTATCTGTCCCCAGACATCTTGCCAGCAATTCCTCCATATCCCCGAGCTTAACCATGATACCGTGCTGCCTCAAGGCGATAAAAAATCTTATTACTTCGCCAGGACGGTGCAAGCCAGCAAGATACAAATAGTACCTTCCCTCCTTGTTTTCACCAAGACGATGACTCACAGAAAAAGTCACATGTGTCGAACTCCCACCACGTATTACTTCCCATGGATGATTGCCATTGAACACCTGCAGCTTTCCATTCTTCCACCTATTGAACTCTTCAGGTGAGTCAAGGGCTATTTCCGTCAAGCCATTATCCCGGCCATCAGCGATTCGCTTGTACAGCTCTACATCGTCTTCAATCTTTTTGCAGTGCGGGAAGTTGTTTGCCTCATAGCCAAGACGGCAATAGGCAAAATATTTAGCTGCGGTCATGTCTTCGATGATAAAATCATCATCGCTGAAGGTCTTTTGCTCTGCCACCAGTTTTTCGAAAATCTTGATTTCCTCTTCTGAAAGAATTTTATCGTCCCTGCCTGCCAGGTCATATTTCCGACCTTCTGGAACTATCTTCCAATATTCCTTCCTCGGAATTGTCCCCGTACGGTAATAGTATGGAAGATTATTGTTGATGAAACCATCATACTTACCTGATATTATCTGCTGCACGGCCTTCCTGCACTGTTCCAGGACCCATTTCAGCAATGGCGTTGTATCTGCACAAATTCCAGACTTATCTTGAGTTATCTCCTCCGGAGATTCTATCAGACCTCTTTCTCCCAGAGCAATGGCCATAAATTTCCCATGTCTAAAAAAATAACACTCGTAGAACTTTATCTCATCAGGATAATAATCGAGCCAGAATTGCTCGTACTCTTCCCTCGAATTTATTTCTTCGTACTCTACTGCATCATCATATGTTCGCCAATCTGTTATATCTCCGCGTTCAGCGGTAAACCACAAGTTGATACGAGTATCTTCTTCATCACGGCTGTTATCAAGTATTTCCAAAACTTGCCCAATTTGCTCTAACAGCAGCCTTTCTCTCCTATAGCATAGCTCGTGGCCGCTTATAGTGCCTGACCTCTCAATTATATGCAATGCAGAATCAACATCAGGTGCGTATTTTAAGACTTCCTTTTTCCTTCTCATTGCTTCCATCCCCCTCAATTAGACTGCCAGACTTCCTTTGTCAGCAGGTTCGCACAAGATATATGGCCATTTTCCAAAAAGCTGCCTGTATCCATAAGCACTAATTGTCCCTGACTCAGCCAACATGGCTTGGAGCCAAGACGTAACGCCTGCACAGGAGTATGCCCCAAAACAATAATTTGCTCCCCTTGATGCAGGCTAGGATACTTAGCCAGGTTCCTGCTCCACAACAAGGTTTTTGCCTTCTGATTCTCCAAAGGTTGCTCCGGATTGCAATCTGCGTGCACAAACCAATACTTATGTCCATCCACTTCGACTTCCGCATACAAAGGCATCTTTTCTATCAACCGCAGCCATGCCGTAGTAATTTCTTCCAATCTTCCAGTTGCTTCCATAGCTCTATAGGTTTCCTTACCGCCATTATCTCCCCACAGATATTTAGGCGACTCTATCCGAAAATCAACCAATCCATCCTTGAGGCTCTCATTCCTCAATGCCTCATAAAACATTTGTTCATGATTCCCCCGGAGAAATATCATATTCTTGCTTCCAAAGTGTTCCAGAACCCATTCCATCACTGGTACAGGATTTTCTCCTCTATCCAGATAGTCACCCAAAAACACCATCAAGTCATGTTCCGGGTTGAATCCCACCTTCTGGTATACATTCAAAAATCTTTCCCATTTCCCATGTATATCGCCAAACACTAGAAGTCTTTCAATTTTATCCAACTTTCCACCACCTCACATGCAACACGCTGACGGTGCCATAGCTTAGAACATATTGTCGAATCCTATGATAGTATTGTAGCACGGATTCATCAGCAATGTCGGAATCCGTGCTACATTGCCCTTTATATTCAATGTTTTACATTTTTTCTATGGAGTTTTTGGGGATTTTTGCACTTTTTCAAAGGATTTCGCTGTTACCACCCATTTTTGAGGTCAAAATAACACCACTCTTTATAATCTGCCCATCTAACAGAACACCTCTCAAAAAGATATACTTCTAAGTTCGGTTCTCAAAACTAAGATAATTATATTGTTTTTTGATTTTGGTTTACTTTAATCAAAAAACAGAACAGTACAAGGATAGAAAAAACAAAAATCCCCATAAGCAGAACTAATCGCTTATGGGGATTACGTCTCCTGCAGGCAGCCCGCTGAACTTTTTTTGAAGGTATCGAAATCGATGTAACGGATTTCTGCATCCTTCCTCGCCAGTAGTGCTGATGAGGTCATGAGATATTTTTCCATTATAGTATAGAAAATTACTGCCAAGCTATCGGGCCAAATCCTCCACATAATCCTGTGCAAACTCAAAGATACCGCGTACTTTCTGCATATCTTCCATCGTCAAATACTTTTCTGTTAGGATTTCAGCCCATATCCGGTTTATTCTTCGTTGAAATACACAAAGTGGATGTCGCACATCCGAAATCTTGCGGCTTTCGATTTCTCTGTCCAAGTCCGCCAACAGTCCGGCAAAAACTTCCCGCAGTATTTCCTTTTCTTCTGTTACCTTGTAGTCCATTGTCTTCCCCCTTTGCTCCTAACCTTACCACAACGAAATGACATTGTCTAATTTCTTAATCTGGCTTCTCAATCACAATCCATTGTTTTGCCCAAACATGGTATACTTATTGTATATATGCAGCACATTCAGGCATCAGTTTTTGCCCTGTGCCTTTATTTTGTGGAAGGACGGTAACTCATTGAAAGTATTAAATTTTTACGGAGGTGCCGGCATCGGCAAGAGCACCATCGCCGCAGATATTTTTTCGAAACTGAAACGAAAAGGACACAAAACGGAACTAGTTGGTGAATATGCCAAGTGGCTTTGGTACCAGAATGCCACGGATATTGTGCAAGACCAGCTCTATCTGTTTGCCGAGCAGGTTCACAGACTGAAGACCTTGGAACGCTATGGTGTGGAGTATGCGGTGTGCGATTCCCCTCTCCCGCTGAATATTATCTATAACAACACGCCGGATGACCTCTTTGACCAGCTGGTAATGCACGAACATGCAAAATTCGATAATGTGGAATATCTGCTGCGACGCAATGACGAGTTCATCAGTATTGATGGCCGCAAAGAAACCAATCTGGAGCGAGCTAAAGTCAAAGATGATGAAATCAAGGCAGTTCTTGATGGAGCTGGTATCAACTATACCATCATATCCCCATGGGAAACCGATAAGGTACTGTTAGATTTGAAAATGAAATGAGGCGTGAAACCAATGAAAATATATTTTGCCGGTTCTATCCGTGGAGGCAGACAAGACGCGGAACTCTACCGTAAAGTTATTGCCGCACTAAAGGATAAGCACCAGGTGCTCACCGAACATGTAGGAGACTTGAGCCTTTCCACTGTTGAAAATAAAGGCGATAAAGCCATCTACGAACAAGACATGGCATGGCTGCGAGAATCTGATTTGGTGGTGGCTGAATGTACTCAGGTATCATTGGGAGTGGGCTATGAGCTGGCTTATGCCGAGGCCCATGGCAAAGAAGTGCATATTTTCTACCGTCCTAAGAAAACCCAGCTTTCTGCTATGCTTTCTGGAAACGAGTATTTCCATATTCATCCATATGACACCGAGGAAGAACTACTGGCACAGGTGCGAGTTTTTTGAAGATGGACAATCTGAGCAAATAGGTATAGTGGCTCAATAGCCTAAACATTACACCGCTACTATTGGCCCCGATTGGCTTCGACTCACTCAATGAACTACTTCAACTATACTCATAGTGTTTTGATTTTAGTTTACTTTAATCAGAAATCATGCAATGCAGGATATAAATAACAAAATGACGAAATGCTGAAAAGGTGCCGATAAGAAACAGGGCTGTTGCTATTGCAACAGCCCTATGCGTATGCGTTTTTCCTTTACCTGCGAGCTTCCCCACTCTTGAAGGTGTATATATGTGTTATCACTTCCCCAAGTGACAAAGGCTATTCTACGACTATCCGGAATTGTAAACAATCCTCCAAAAGTAGAAAGTATATTCTAGCCTACTACTAAAGTAGTAGGATTTGGAGCCATCTTTCTTCACTCTAATCACTTATATTGAAGTGGTAAGTTTTGACAAAAACGGGCATTCCTCCCACTACCTTAAAGGTGGGGGAATCCTGCCTGATTATCGTTGAACTTACTTCAATTTTACTTCAACGCTACTTCAATATCAACTTCAAAACAACTTCAATAACAGTTCTCCCCCGCTTGCTTCCCTAAAACGAGAGGCCGTATGTCTTTCCCCCTTTACTTTTTATGATAACGTTTGTATTTATAAACATTTTGCGATATAATGTTCATAAATAAAAACGTTATCATGGAGGGGAATAGATAATGGGCAAGAAAATAGTCCTGACACCGAGCATCCAACGAATCCTTCAGCGTATGGGAGAGCAAATCAAACTGGCCCGCCTACGCCGTAATATCTCGATGGAAATAGTTGCCGAGCGTTCCGGTCTGGGCAGAACGACTGTTTGGGCCATCGAAAAAGGCAGCCCGTCCGTTTCCATGGGAGCCTACGCCAAAGTCCTTCATGCGATAGAAGGTATGGATAAAGACTTGCTGCTTATTTGCAAGGACGACGCTAAAGGCCGCTTGATACAAGACTTAAACTTAACTGTTGCCCATAGGGCACCAAAGAGGAAGAAAGATGAATAATAAGACGATATACTGCTACTTGGACGATTACTACCGCGGTCAACTCCACCTCGGAAATTTATATGTACAAAAAGCTCGTGGAAAAGAAGTTTATTCCTTTGAATTTACGCCTGATTTCCTGGCAAATAAGGAACATTTGCTTCTGGACCCGCAGCTACAAGTTGATATTCCTGGCCGTCAATATGCGGACAATCAGATTTTCGGCATGTTTTCTGACTCCTGCCCAGACCGCTGGGGCAGACTTCTCATGAAAAGGCGTGAATCTATTAGGGCAAGAAAGGAAGCCAGGAAACCCTCTGCCCTGCTGGAAAGTGACTTTTTGCTTGGAGTCCACGATGAAAGCCGCATGGGAGCATTACGTTTTCGTCTGGAACCTCAGGGTGATTTTCAGGCCAATGATGTTTCCCTAGCAACGCCCCCATGGACGGAGCTGCGTCAATTACAGGATGCGTCCCGAAATTTCGAAGATGACAACGGTTTCGACGAAACATGGCTCTCCCTACTGATGGCTCCCGGTTCTTCACTAGGCGGTGCCCGTCCCAAGGCAACTGTTGCTGATGCGAAGGGCAATTTGTGGATTGCAAAATTTCCCTCCAAACACGACACAGAAAATGCTGGAGCCTGGGAAATGGTAGCCCACGATTTGGCCGAAATGTGTAACCTGAACGTGGCGGAAGCTCAGGCTTTATCCCTGACCAAGGAAGGCACCACTTTTTTGGTAAAACGGTTTGACCGCATAGGAAAAGCCCGAATCCACATGGCCTCTGCTATGACCATGCTGGGCAAAACCGATAGCGATAAAGATGCCTCTTATCTTGATATTGCCGACTGGCTGACAGCACATAGTGCCAATGCTTCTGCTGACCTGAAGGAACTTTGGTGTCGCATCGTGTTTAACATCGCAATCTCAAATACAGACGACCATCTGCGGAATCATGGCTTCCTTCTGCATAAGGACGGCTGGCATCTTTCCCCACTGTTTGATGTAAATCCTAATCCCTATGGCAACAATTTATCTTTGGGCATTACCGAAGAAGATAGCACCCTGGATATGGACCTGGCTCTGGAAATGGCGGAATTCTACCAAATCAAACAAGCAGATGCCAAGAACATTATCGCCAACACTAAGAGCGTCGTAGCTGAGAACTGGCATATCTTGGCTAAAAAGTATGGTCTGTCCCGTACAGCTATGGAGCGAATGAGCCCTGCGTTTGAAGGGAACTGTCTCTAACTTTTCTTCTTCCGCCTATATAATATCTTTTAATGTTTATAATTGTGAACATTATCCTGTTTAATGTTCGTACTTACAAACATTATTTCGTTTCTAAGCTATTCAACACCTGCTTATACACTTATAATGGTGTAGAAAGGACAATCCATGAAAAAATTGCTTCTCTTGCTTACTATTCTGCTTGCCCTGTCCTCCACGGCCTTCGCCACCAACTGGCAGCCAAGCACAGGCCTTCAAGGTGATTCCGTTGAATTCGATGAAGAAAGTATAGGCCTTGATAAAAATTTTAACAGCAACCGCTTGGAAGACAAGAATATCTACGTTTGGACAAAAATCACTTACGGTTCTGATTACATTGAAAAAATGTACCAAAAAGGATTATCCAGAAAGCTGAATCCACTTGGTGAGTTTTCCCTGCTAAAGATTAACCTTATGAACCACACCTGCACCGTTGGCACCGTCTGTATGTTCGACACTGCTCAAAATAAGCTAGGCGAGAAAAGGAATTGGAGCCGAACCATGAAAATAACACCAAACAATAACCTCGGCAAATTCCTAAATGTTCTTTTGAAACGAGCGAAGGAAAAACGCGAAGAAGTAGTCAAACGTACCTATTCATCAGACACTCCTCCAGGAACGCCCTACATCTATAATCCGTTGACTAATAATTGGGAACAGCAACAATAACAGCAGGATTTTCATAACCCCGAGGTCTATAGCAGAAGCCAACGGCATACCTTTGCAGTCTTGACTAATAGCCACCACAAGGTGGCTATTTTTTTCAGTGGTGACAATAGATACCATTTGATTTTGGTTTACTTTAATCAAATGGCATTTATATTGCCGTATATCCATAAGAAATATCGAGCGAACTTCTTATTCTTTTCCCTGCATCTCCTTTGCGTGACAGATTAAGGATGACCCTTGCTATTTCTTCGTCTAAATGTGACAAAATTAAGGAAAAACTGCCCTATCTTGTCTTTTTTCTCCGCATGGTTCCATAAACTTCCTTAACTTAACTTGTTACGTCCCTTAAAAAATTACCTTAAAGTCTTATTTTGTCACACGACGAGGCTTGCTGGCCATTGCTGCCCCCCAATACAACCGGAATGAAAGGCGATTCCTTAATCGGAATCACTTGTCCCCCTAATGATTTGTCCAAAATGCAAACCCCCGCTTCAATGGCGAAACATTAAGCAGGGAGCAGATACCTAATACTGTATTTATTGTTTTTGATTTTGGTTTACTTTAATCAGAAAATGAATACTACTGGAATAGGTTCCCGGTCAATGCCGGTGCAGTTTACGCCCTTGGTATAGCAGGCCTGGGTCTTGTAATTTGCACAATCAACTTTCATGATGAAATCCTCCTAAATTATATCAGAAAAAGGTGCCAGGCAATTTGCCGAGCACCTTAATTTTTTTTATGGGAAATAATCAGTGACAACCATGGCCATGACCGTGACCACCGCAGCTATGACCTTCGCCATGGCCGTGACCATGATGGTCGCAGTGAACAGCAGGGTCGTAAGCCAATTTTCCTGCCAGAAAATCATTTACTGCTGCATCTGCATCACCCTGAACACCGCCGTACAGAGTAATACCTGCCTGAGCCAGGGCATTCTGAGCACCGCCGCCAATGCCACCGCAAATCAGGGTATTGATGTCTTCCTCCCGCAAAAGGGTAGCCAGAGCACCGTGACCAACACCGTTGCTGGAAAGAATATGGGATTCATCTTAGAGCTGTTCTACACAGTGGAGAATTATTCTTCAACTTCTCCCCAAATGCTTTCGTATTCATCTGCATCGAGGTATATTTCGGACCACTTTTTGGCTCCTTCTTCACTAACAGGCTCAATGCCATTTTCTACACCAGAACGATTTCTTCCATCAGTGCAGATGAAATATTCACCTGTCTTTTTCTTGTACAACGTCTTTTCGAAGAACTTTGCATCATTACATTGCAGAATTCTGAATCCGTCGATGTTGTTGTAGTACGCCACGATTTTCGCTGTGTCTGTACTATATTTTTTTCCGTTGATAACTTTGACCATTTTTGGTCTCCTTTCTATATTGTCATTTTTTTGTCCGTGCAAGCAACGGTTGTTTCTTGCTTACACCCTAAATGTAGCAAAACTTGAGCCTGTTTCTAGGAATTTTTTCCTGTTTTCCCTGTTTTTTTTTAATTTTTTTAGAAAAAGACCTCAAATCCTTGTCTAACGTGGGCTTGCGTAAATATTTTTTCCTGAAATACTTACCACTGACCCCAAATAATCTTTTTACTACTGCGATATTGGACAGATGTATCAATATTATGAATAAATATAATCACCAGAAAAATCTAAAAATCTTCCCCTCACCTATTTCATGATATAATCCAATCAGAACCATCAAAAACGTAAAAGGAGTTTGCCCTATGAATGATGTCACTATCCGCAACGCGACCTGCGAAGATGCCGAGGCCATCCTTACTATTTACAGCTATTACGTGAAAAACACCGCCATCACCTTTGAAATCAGCATGCCAACCCTTGATGAATTCCAGCAACGTATTGCCGGAACTCTCACCCGCTATCCCTATCTTGTTGCCATAAGGAACGGCATAATTGTCGGCTACGCCTATGCCGGAGCTTTCGTAGGCAGAGAAGCCTACAATCATTCAGCGGAACTCACCATCTATCTTTCCCCAGAGGAAAAAGGCCATGGCACGGGCCGCAAGCTTTACACAGCTTTGGAGCAGGAACTTTCCGTCATGGGCATAACCAATCTCTACGCCTGCATCGGCTCCCCCATTACGCCTGACGAATACCTCACCCACAATAGCGAAAATTTCCATGCCCATCTAGGCTTTACCAAAGTTGGCACCTTCCATAAATGCGGCCGCAAGTTCGACCGCTACTACAACATGATTTGGATGGAGAAAATTCTGGAACTTGTCCCCGATACAAATTCGTGACAAATAATAGATACCCATTTCACAGGACATGATGAGTTTGGCTTTTTAGGAATCACATAACGAAAAGAGCCCTCAGGTAATACACAAAACCCTGAGGACTCTATCACGTATAAAATACTCTCCTAATGCTATTCTATCATGTCCGGATGCTATTGTCCAAATATTTATCCAATGGTCATGGTAATGTATGCGTATAGTCCCTGAACCAGATACAGGTATTCTGTGATAATGCGGGATTCTATGTCGAAAAGTTGGAGGCTGCAAAGAAATTCAGATTGTATTTGGTGGCCAAAAAAATAATATAATGCTATTGGGAAACCTCAGGTTTTTGTTATTAAAAATAATTTTCTATTATCTATTGATTTTCATTCTCAATGGTGTTATATTATCTATAGGCTTTCGTTAAAGCTCTCCTAAAATATAATACACAGCTAAAAAGCGGCCGTACTGCTCATACGGCCGCTTTTTGGTAATCTGGTGACAAAAACGATTGGAGGTAAACCATGGAGCTTAAATTAGGTGATGTTCAGACAACAGCACTCATCCCCCTTGCAATCAAGGCCAATGAGACACTGCGTCCCAATGCACGCATCATAGACCACAAAGCTGTGGAAATCATCAACGCTTTGGATATTGACACCAAGCCCTACGACAAATTTTTATCCCACGAGGGCGTGGTAGCTCGAACCATCATGCTAGACCGCCAGCTAAAAGGAATTATCGACCAAGCCCCAGACACCGTGGTCGTAAATATTGGTGCCGGTTTTGATAACCGCTTTTCCCGTATGGATAATGGCAAAATCTGGTGGTTTGACCTGGATTTGCCTGACTCTATTGCCGCACGACGAAAAGCCTTTCCCGAGCAAGACCGCGTGACGATGCTGTCCGGCAATGTGCTGGAGGATACCTGGTGCAGAGAAGTGAAAAAGGTGATTGCTGATAGACAATCACCGCCAGTCTTTCTCGCAGAAGGACTATTCATGTACTTCACTTTGGAGCAAATCCGTACCCTACTGAACCTTCTAAAAGATAATTTTCCTCGTGGCATCTTAATTGCCGAGCAAAACAGCAAACTGATGATGCGAAACGAAAAACACCATGATACAGTCAAAAACACTAATGCACATTTCCGTTCCGGTACTGACTCCGCCCAGGAAATTGCAAATTTGACCAACGGAATCCGTCTTCTTGAGGAGCATAGTTTTAATGAAGAAATGAAAAAATATAGTCTACGTGGAAAACTATTCGCTCTACTTCTCCCCAACGCAAACGACCGTTGGGCCACATTCGCTTGGGGGAATGCGGGCACGCCTAGCGGCCTACAGGGCAGCCCCTACAACTTATAATGTCTTCTGCAATTTGCCCAACTGTTCCCCCATTCTCTTTCCATAGATGATAAATAAATCCTCGAATCCTTCAATATCCTGGCTCATACCTACAGGGCCGAGATGAATGACAGGCTTTCCGCAGGAACTGCCTCCGGAATAAACCACCATCCCCGCCACCATCATAAACACAATCATTTCCTTGATGGCATTTTCGGCACCGCCGTGGATATACTGCTCTGTAGCATAGGCTCCCCCCAGCTTTCCTGCCAAATTCAGCCTCTTGATATTGCTTTCCAGCCAATTTTTCATTTTCCCCGTAACAGAAGCCATATATGTAGGTGAACCAAAGATAACCATGTCGGATTGCTTAATATAATCTAAATCAGCCTCGTCGATATTAAAGCACCTTACTTCGCTGTATCCAGTTTCCATAATGCCCTTGGCAATAAATGCTGCCGCCGTTTCTGTTGTATGCGTTCTTGAATCATAAATAATCGACGTTTTCATACATAATCCTCCAGACAAATTTCTATCACATACTCATAATACATTATATCCATTTTTCTGCAAAGCCAGCAATGCTGCCTCAAAACTATTTTCCTTGACCAGAATATAATCTGTGTTGTAGGTCGATACTGCAAAAATTCCTATCTTGTTTTCGGCCAGAATGGATGATATTTTCGCCAGAATACCTATCAGTGAAAAATCAAGGGTGCCCTGTATGCGAAAAGCCCGCCAGCCATCGTCACTTTCCAACGTTTCTGCTGGGGTGTCTTCGTTCTTGCACACAAGGGATATCTCTTCATCTGTTTTGCCGATGAAATAGAAATCATGGCTCAGGTCAATATCTGCCGTCGATTTGAGCTTGCAGACCGTCAGCAGCCCATCTATTCTTTTCAAGTCCATCTTCTTCACCTTCCTTATGACTCATTCACCAGTTTGCCTGTCATGTGTTCAATTCTCATCTCCAGACATTGAACCCGCGGCAAGGCATTTTTCAGTTCCTTCTCCAGATATTCTTCGTCGTCGGTAAATTTGCCTACGAGATGGGTGCATATCCTGCAGGACAGGTCTTCGTCCTCCACCAGTCTGATTCTGCCAAAGGCAATGACGCTTTTGATATTAAGGGCCCATTCACCCTCTTTGCAATAACCTTCATCATAAGCACAGAAACTGGCCTTGTCACATTTTCTTATTGCCTCGATTTTATGTCCAGCCTTGGCCCCATGGAAATACAGCTTGCCATCTTCCTCGCAGTACCAATGGTTGATAGGCAGGCCATAGGGATAGCCATCCTCCCCCAACAGGGAGAGCACACCTCTTTTGGCATTCTTTAGCACCTCACGGCATTCCTCTTCGGTAATCTGCTGCTTAAAGCGTCTCATTTTCCTGAACATCATCATATCCCCCTTATTATATACAAAGAACGCCATATCTCTATCTTCTTTGACCTAACGATAAAGATATGGCGTCTTTCCTGCTACCCGGTGGCAGCAGGCACCTGTTTATGCTCTTATGTTTCTATATTACCATGCAGCAAGAGTCCAATCAACCCTTAATCAAAATACACGCACCGATACGTTATATTCTTGGGGTTGACCAGCGAAACACTCATGAGTTTCTTGCCCTGTTTCATGTCGTAAACCGACATGCATTCGTTGCCTTTTGTTTGCCAGCCCCAGCCAATAACAAATAAATCATTCGGCAAATGCTGGACAGAGCCACAGGCAAAGGAATACTTATCCGGGAACGAGAAGCTGCGAACTGCCTGCAATTTGCGATTGGGAATATCCAAACTATAAGACTGGATGCGGGTCATCTTGCCGCGATTATTATTGTCAAAAGCCGTCAGATAGTTTCCATCCACTGTCACATAGTGCTGGCAAGAGGTCTTCTGGTCTTCGGCTAAGCCAAACTCGTCCCCACGTCCGGACAACTTCCAGAGAATCTGATTTTCACGCTTGTGCCTGTCCAGACAGATAATGCTGCTCAAATGCCGAAAGGAGCAAATAAGATTGCCATCTTTATCAAGCTGCATCGCATTGAAATGGATATAATCCGGCACATTGGTCTTTTTATTCCCAAAATCTGCCGCCGTATCTTTTGAATCGGTTACGGTAAGACCATAGAGCTCCGGATAATCGATGCTCTTCCAGTCCCAGACCACTTTTCCATGGTCTACTTCCTGCAAATAAGAATATACCACCTGACTTCCCTCCGGATACCCGGGTACGTTATAAACCGTATCGTGCAGATAACCAGAAAGGATATAATGGTCCGGGGTAATCATCAGGAAATCATGGCCATCCAGCGGGTCGCCTTTTTTGGTTACCGCCGATTCTTCAAAGCGAATTCGCTTAATCTCCTTGAACTTGTCATCCAGGATAACCCGCTCGCCTGGGGCATAGCCCTGCATTCCATAGTTATCATCTTTTCCAGTCTCATCATGATAGCTGTAATATGTCTTCCCATCGACCTTGTGTTTCTTGAAATCCCACCAGCCAGTTTTGCTTCCATCCTTGGGCTGTTCTTCATGCTTAGACCAGACTACCTTTCCTTTCCCATCCAGCAGGACAAGATTTTTGCTGCGTACAAAGGAGAGACAGAAATTACCAGGCAGATTCGTCTCCCCCTGAACCGTAATCGGCAAAGAATTCTTTTCCGCCTGCTTGTCCTTAGCGGGCGTTGCACAAGAGCCAACGCCGCCTTGAACCGTCATGGTCAAAGCTATGGTACCTGCCACCAGTGCTTTTCTTATCCAATTCATGAAAACAACTTCCTTTCCAATTATGAGCGTTTCGTGGCAAATGACTCAATGGCCTTTTCCGCCATAGTACGGAAGGTCTGTTCGTAGGCACGGTATTTATCCTGACCGATAACAAAGGGATGGGGCTGGCCCGGCTGACGATTTTTCAGCTGTTCAAGCCGCGTGAAGGTATCATCTACCCAACCGTGAGCACTCATCTCTACATCCACATGGTGCAACTCCGTGAACTGAGCAAAGTAGTTTACGGCACTCAGGTAGAGATAATTCATTTCCAGATTGGCCGGGGTTCCTGTTCCCCCCCAGATGGCCACGGTATGTTTTTCGCCGTGGTCCGTAACGGGGACAATCATGGAAACGCAGCCCGGCGTATGACCAGGAGTCAGAACGATGTAGATATTGGTATCGCCAAGGGTAACGACCTGCTTATCCTCCAGATACATATCAAGTTTCGGACGGACACCGCCAAAGCCGCCTTTTTCTGTCGGAATCACGGAATCCCAGTTGCTGTCTACAAGGTTCATGGCAATTTTAGCCTTAGGGGCATATTTATCCTTGAAGAACTGAGCTCCGCCGTAATGGTCGCTGTGACCATGGGTGAGCAGAATATATTTGGTAGCAGCCGGGTCAAGCCCCAGCTTTTTCATGCTCTCTGCCGCGTAATCAGCATCCGCCTCGTCCCAACCGGAATCGATAAGGATAAGCCCCTTGCTGGTACGCACGACAAACTGAGCTACAGAGATGGAACCGATGTAATACAGGTTGTCGAAAACCTGCACAGGCTCAATGGGGGTACGGTCAAAAAGGAAGGACATGGCCGTGTCACCGGTGGCCTGGTCCGGTGCTTTGGGCCATGCCTTTTCCGTACTGGCTGCTTCGGCCAGCGAATTGAATTGTCCAAGCAGCAGACCTGCAGTAAGAGCCAGGCTGCCCTTCAAGAAAGTTTTCCGGGAAATGTGTTTATTCATGGTGTTGCTCCTCATAAATCATGGAAAGTTAGGGACTTACTCCTGCACCAGTTTTTCTGCCGCTTGTAACAGCATTCTAAGCTGTGCAGTTTGCTCCGGCCCCAAGCCTGTTTCCAAAATGCGATTTTCCTGTTCATCCTGTGCCGACAGCTCGACAATCGTCTTTTCTCCCAGTGGTGCTATCTCCAGAATAAAGGCCCGGCGGTCATTGGGGTTCACCATCCGCTGCACATATTCCTTTTGCAGCAGGCGGTCTACCATGGCCTTTACCGTGTTTTGGTCTTTGTCCAGCAAAGCAGCCAGTTCCTTTTGGCTACAGCCGGGATTCTCCGAGATAACCTTCAAGGCGACCCATTGCTCCAGCGTCAGACCGTAAGGCGAAAAGATTTTTTCCATATGCCGATGTACCTTACGAGCTGTCCGGCAAATCATATACCCCAGGGTGTTGTCAATCTTTGTCATAGTCATATCCTCGTGTTCAGATTGCACAATAGTACGTTAACGTAACGTTATAATACTACGTTGTCGTACCAATTGTCAATTCTATTTTTTCGCTAATAAAAAAAGCCATATCTTCCCAGATAAAGACATGGCTTTTTTGCTGTTGTTTTCCCTATCAAATCAGCCCCAACCGCTGAAAAGCATGGGCCAGTCCATCCTCTGCCACGGCATCTGTCACGAAATCCGCTATGGCCTTGATTTCCTCGCCGCCGTTGCCCATGGCCACCCCCACATGGCAATATTCCAACATGGGAATATCAATCTTGGCGTCACCAAAGGCGATGGTATCCTCAATCCTGCCGCCGATATGCTTTAACAGTTCATCAATAGCATGGGCCTTGGTGATGCCCTTGACACCCAAATCGCCGAACAGTGCCGTTTCTCCTACACCGCCCCAGGTACCTGCCTGAAGGTCCGGGAAGGCATCCTTAGCTGCCAGGAAGTCATCGTAGCTTTCCAGAATGAAGCTGACCTTGTTCAGGTCATCCCGATAAAGTTCCCCGTCGAAAATCATTTCCGGGAAGGCCTGCCGAACGGTCATCTTCGTGGCATTTTCCTGTCCCTTGCGGGCTGAGTATTCCTGCATGACCGGTTCTCCTCTTGTCTCAAAGTTTTCGCTGGCAAAGAGGCCGTTGTTGCTTTCCAAATAGAATTCCAGCTTGCGGTCATGGAGCCAGTCCACGATGCGTCTACTCTGTTCCGGCGTAAGCAACTGATGCATGACCACCTGCCCGTTGTCCTCCACATAGCTGCCATTGCCGCCTATCATGCCGTCAAGGCCAATATCCCAAATCTCCTGATAGACCTCTGCCCTACTGCGGCCAGTGCTGATATATACTTTGTGGCCATTTGCCCTGGCCTTGCGAATAGCCTCTACCGCCGAGGAAGGCAAAATGTTGTCATAATCCACCAGTGTGCCATCCACATCTATAAATATAATCTTGCTCATACCATCAACCTCGCTCTCTACCAAAGCTTATGCCCCACAGACTCCATCCTCTCAAAATAAATGGCTTTTGTAAAGCTTTTAGCTTTATTCTCTTAAATTAGGTCATTTATGTTATCTATGTTCCAGCCACATCTTTTTCCCGCAAAAGGCAATACCATACTTCCAGACTTCCGTCACTCCCTGCCGGGCAAATTCAGTTCTATACTCTTTACCAATTTGCAACGTAAAGCCCCTGCCTCATACGTAGTGTGGCTTTCCTCTCCATCTCCACAGGGATGTATTCCTACCCAGTCCAGCAGACGACGGAAATTGCCTTCAAAACCGTCATGGCTGTAACAAAGAGCCCCCAAAGGCCTTTGACGAAATCCTCTGAGTGCTGTTCGACGAGCGTACGAAATTGGTATATGACGGGGCAATGCAGGAACGTTAATATTGACGAAATTGTGAACGGCCGAGATTTCGACCAGATTTTACTTGCCATAATTTACCATATCCTCTAAAATATAGATATAGAAGGTGGGATATCCCACGTGAAAGGAGAAATCATCATGGACGCATCAGTAGTCGTTGATTATACGGCACATCTTGACGCCAAGCACCGCTTGACATTACGTGGAGCCAAATATGATTATTACCAAGTAAAGGAATATGAAAATGGCTACATTGTCCTTGAGCCAAGAGAATTAGTAGTTCCAAAGGAGATTTCCAAGAAAACCCTTGACATGATGGATGAGTCCATCCGCAATTACAAGGTTGGCAAAGTATCTGCACCAATTGATTTGACGGGTTTTTGAACATGAGTTTTGCTATTCGTATGGGCATCCCTGAGATGATGCAATTATGGACAGATTTATCTAATAAGCATGTCAATGGCACCATTTCCAAAAAGGAATTGTCTCTCTTAAAAAAATGGGGTAAAGCTCTAAAGCTCCTATCCCAAGACCCGACCTATCCCAGTCTTCAATCACATGAAATCGAGCCACTTACCAAAAGATACGGCATTAAAGTATGGCAATCATATCTTGAGAATAACACCAGCCGTGCCATGCGTATGTATTGGGTATACGGACCAAACCGACAAGATATTACCATTATTGGCCTGGAACCTCATCCAGAAGACAAGAAAAACGGAGCATACGACAAAATTTCTTTGTCTGCCATGCCTAGCTTTGGTGAATGAGCGACAGCTTTCCTCATGGGGCTGTCGCCTTTTTATGGACTGTTCCAGAATGGTTGTTTTGTATCTGTCAACTAAAAGTGTAATACTTCAGTTAAAAATAGTCTTTTTTAGGACGTGTTTTGGTTAAAAATAGTCGTTTATAAAGGAATAAACCGAGATGGGCGGAAACAGACCAGATACTTTAACAAAAATGTCACAAAGAAACGCTAGCTCCCCCTTGATATTATTAGCTTCACGGTGCATATAAAAAACTCCTATACCGCTATGCTGGGAGAAGTTTTCTCCCATTAAGCTCAATGATGCTTCCCAAAAATTCGCCGAGTGAATATTTTAGTTTACTAAAGTGTTCGCTCGGTGAATTTTTTCTCCCGATATCTTCAATATCTACTTTATTTGAACTTAATCATAGTTTCAATATTCCCACTATTATACTCTATAAACATATTTTTAATTAAGTTTCCTTGATTTCTGTTATAAAAAATGGTATGATTTACCCATAACTTAGTTAAGTTTTAGGTTTTTAATTATACTATACAGGAGGAAGGTAGCTAATGGCTGAGTTAACCAACCGTAAGTCTTTCACCACTACTCTATCCAACGACAATGTGGAAAAGCTAAAAACCCTTTCCGCCAAAAAGGGAGTCCCCAAGACTAAAATCTTAGATGATGCTGTGAACACCCTTTACGAAAAGGAGGAAAGCATGGAACAAGAGGCAAAGAAGCATAAAGGAATCGTTATTTCCGTAAGCAACAACAAAGGCGGTGTCGGCAAAACCACCACCGTGGCAGCTTTGGCCGACCTGCTCTCCAAGAAGGGCAAGAACGTCCTGCTCATTGATGCTGACCCCCAGGGCAATCTTTCCAATACCTTTAACTATATGGGTGAAGGTCAGAACCAGATTCTGGATAACTATCTTGGTAACCTGCTGAAAGACCGCATGAAGGCCGTTCAGGATGACGCACCGGACAAATGCGTGAAGCTAGATTACTATATCCTGAACTCCACGGAGTTCCCCCGCATTGACCTCATCTGCTCGGATATCCGTCTGGACGGCACCTATGCTGAACTCAATGCCGGCGGCGTCCGCTATGCTTATATTATTGCCGATATTATCGAAGAAGCCAAGGCTATGGATAAATACGACTATATTCTCGTAGACAGCAGACCAGCCATGAACAACGAAGTGGCTATGTTCCTCCTGGGCACGGATTATGTCATTATTCCTGTGGAACCTGCCAAACACGCCATTCTTGGTGCAAATGCCATGGCCCGCTTTGTACTCACTACGGCCAAACAGCGTCCGGGGCTGAAGATTCTTGGTGCCTTTATGACCAAAGTAGTGGACAGAACAAAATCCTTCCACGAATTCCTGCCCATGGTGCAGAATGGCTGGGATAAAATGCTCTTCGAAACTCGTATTCCCTACAATCAGGACGTTATCAACTCTGAGAACCTTAGTGCTCCCGTAACCTATCGGAAACCAGCATGCAAGGCTTCTAAAGCATATATAAAACTTTGTGATGAGGTGGTGAATAGAATTGAGCAGCAACAATAAAAAGAACAATAACATGATGGGCATTAGTTTTGTGGACCTTTCCGGTCAAACAGAAGACACTTCCAATATGCCCGTGGGAGTAAGCAACCGTTTTGAGAATGAGGACTTCAAAGAGATGACCAGAAAACGCCTCGCTTCTCATGGTGCGTCTGTCCCAGCCAGCAAAGATGATACTTCCAAGGAATCGTTATCCTCTATCCAGGAAACTAGTGCTAAAACGGATAAAATTCTAACAGACATTGCAGGAAGCACCGGAACTTATAAGGTCTTACCCTTATCCTGCCTAAAAAACACTAAAGACGACTGGAATAAGTTCACCCCTATCTCCAATCAGAAAAAAGTACTGATGGCCGACAGTATTTACCGTAACGGTCTCCAGCAGCCACTTGTTGTTCGTTCACTCGATAAAGAGGGCAAAGAGTTTGAAATCTTAGCAGGTAACACTCGAAAGAATATCTACGAGGTTCTTCACGAGATTACTGGCGATGATAAATACCTCTCCATCGAGTGTAAAGTATACGGATACAAAGAATTAACAGATGACCAGGCCAGAGAAATTGCTTCTGATACAAACTATGTTCAGAGAGCCAATCTAACTGGCAGCGACAAGAGTTTTGCTGTACACACAAAGCTTACCATTCTGAAAAAGCGTGGCGAAAAGCAAATTCTTGATAAAGCTGCCGAACAGATGGGTATGAAGCGAACGACCGCCTTCTACTGGAATAAAATGGCTAACCTTATCCCACCCTTTTTCACCATGTATGACAACGGTACCATTACCCAGAAGGTTGCATCCCGAATAGCATCTTGGACACAGGAGGTTCAGGAAGAGCTTTACTCGGAGTCCGATAATATAACGGATGAGGTAATCATGGGCATCCCTGCCAAGACCCCATCTAATAAGGTTATGGCTATCTTCCATGAGCTCATCACCAAAAATCAAGAAGAACAGGCTGAAAGCCTCAGAATTGGCCATATCAAGTCTTTAACTGAAAATAAGGATGGATATACCATTCACCTCTCAGGCAAGGCTCCAGAGGCCTCTCAGCTCGTTATTATGTATATTCCCGATAAGAAAGCCACTGCTTTCAAAAACAAATACAAAGATTATATCCTCGACTCTCCGGAAGATTCCGAATAACTTCAAAGAGAACTGACCTATTTAAGGTCAGTTCTCTTCATATTAGGCTAATTCTTTTATGTATGTATAAAAATTTGTTGTGGGTAGTTATGTCGGAAATAATTCTATTTTTACAGGAAAAATAACCTCCAATCCTAAGTTATCAACAGGGTGTGGATAAAAAAGTCCTTTATTTATTGGGTTCGTCAGTGTTATCAACAATATGATGTGGATAAAATCGACAAAATCCCCCACCATAAAAATTAAACCGACAAAAAATACCACCAAAAACTATTTCTGGCTTAATAAGGCTATTATTTCACCGACAAAATATACCACTACAACTGTTTTCCCGACAAATCTTCCCACAATAAAGTTTCTCATGAAACCTTTCCCTGCTTGCTATGACGACTATTCCAGCAAAAAAATGAACTGACTTAACCGACAAATTCCCCCACCATAACCGACAAATCCCCCCACTGCAAACTATAAAATACCGACAAATCCCCCCACTACTATGCCTAAAAATCAACGTCAGCCCTTATCTACAAAGGGGAAACGACTAGTTCCGACAAATCATCCCACAACAACTACTCTTCAGACAAATGTCCCCACTATAAAAGCCCCAATTTTTCGCTAGAATTGCTCACCACCCCTTATACTACATGGGACTTCAGGCAACCGACAAATCTCTCCACCACAACGTTCCCTATATATATTATTATCTGTTTATTATATAAACAGATAATATATAAGGACATGTTATTTGTGGTGGGAAATGTCTGTTGCTGAATTCCACTATAAATAGTATAATAGTAAGCGTAAATTCTACAAACTAGAAAGGATATCTGATTATGCCACAAAAAAAAGGTCAGTTAGTATCCCAAACTCAAGCATGTGTATTCCAAGACTTAGATTTTGATGCTCCAACCAAATTTGCCAATGAGCTCATGTTCGCTAAGCATTCCATGCGTGAAAACGAAATGAAAATCTGGCTTCTTACTATGGCTTCTTTAGCAAAAGAAACTTTATTGAATCATGATGTTCTTTATGAATATAAAATCTCTGTTCTCGCCGACAAGCTAAACGTCAACAAAGACAAAGGCTGGCGAAATATTATTCGCGAAGCTATAGACCAGGTCTCAGATAAAAGTCTAAAAATAGTAAAACGCTACTCTAGTGAGGAAGATAAACATAATTGGTTAAAAATACCATTATACAATTCAGTTGAGTACAACGATTTTAACGATACAGTTTCTGTCGCAATAAATCAAAAAATGCTACCCTACCTGCAGGACTTTTCCGAAAAATTTACTGAAGTTGACATCGATGAAATGTTGGCCATCCGAGGTATCACACAACTCAAAGTCTTTATGGTAGTCAAAGAGCTTATTGCCGAAGGAACTTATTCCATCAGCATTGAACGTTTTAAAGAGCGTCTGAACATGCCTGTTACATCCTATGCCAATTTCCGAGATTTTCAGCGAGATGTTTTGAAAAAAGCAGAAAAACAGATACGGAAAAATACTTCTTTGAAACAATTCCACTTTTCACATGATGGAAAGGGTCGCAGAGCTGCTACTACAATAACTATCCACCTTACTGACGTTGAAAGCAAAGTATTACCTGCTCCGAAAAAAATCATCACTACAGAAGATAAGATTGCAAATCTAGATTCTGAACATCTTCGATTATTTGATGAGTTTTCCTCTTTTGGCGTCAAGCCTGAATCTACGTGCTTAGAGATTATCAATACTTATAGTATTGATGTGTTAAAGAGCAACCTGGCTTATTACAAGGAACAGCTCAAAAAACGCAAACCAGAACAGGAACCGCTTAGTGCTGGCTATCTGATTACCTGTATCAAAAAGGATTATGCAAAATCCAGACGTAAATCCTGGCTTCGCAAAGCCGATACAAATAGCAGTGTGGAAACTGAATTGCAGAAGACCGATATGCAACTGGAAGATGTCTACAAGACATGTAAAAACAATGCAGGTGTCATCATCAAAAAAGGCAATATGAAAAATCTTTTAGAGATTTTTGATTCAGCAGCTATTGCAATGGAAAATATGGCCGGCAATATGGGAATCCCTTATGATATCGGCGATGCAAGAGTTAAAATTCAAAAACGTGACTTGCGTAATAAGGAAACAATGTTCTTCAGGGAACATCTTGCACAGCGTCTAATGTCTGGGTATATTACAATGGATATGTTTATAAACTGATGGTCTGTCATCTATAAAAAAATTCGGCGAGTGAATACTTTAGTACACTAAAATATTCACTCGCCGAATTTTTTCCTTCTACACCGATATGTGATGTAAGATGCATAATTCCCACCTTTTATTTTATGGTGGTATAAATCGTCGGAACTCAATAAGAGGCACTTTCGGAAAAGGTATATGTCCTGTTTTGTGGTGGTATATTTGGTCGGTGAACCTCCCCCGCTTAGCGTCTGACGACGTTTGAAGCGGAGGCTTCCTGTTTTTGAACGACAAGCCGTCGAACAAACAGACCAAAGTCCGGGAAAAGGTGTTGACCTTTTCCTGCGGAGCCCCGAAGGGCTGTCGCAATCGTTCTTCGACCGCCGAAAACAGGCTACGCAACGAATTTTTTAGTTCGCTGGGCCCGGTTCGTGGGCTTCTACTACAACTTTGGCTACTTACGCAGCCAACCGTAGATACTTTGTTTTTTGTTTCTCAAAGTCGCAGACTTTATCGAAATGACCGTTCAAGCCAAGCGACAAAATGTTATGTGCCCCGTGAACGTCACGATGGGCATGGTATCCGCAACTGCACTTATAGTTACGACTGTTAGTCTTGTGTCTTTGACCGCAAATCGGACAGGTCTGGGAAGAGTACGCTTCACTGATTCCCTCAAATTCAATGCCAACATTGGCAAGTTTGTACTTGAGGCAGTCCTTAATTTTCCCAAAATTCCAGTTCGAAAGTTTCTGTGAGGTTTTGCGGTTACGGATTTTCTTCTTGTTTTTGGTACGGTTCTTTTTCTTCCGTCCCGAAGTGTTGCGTTGGACGCCCTCTGGATTGCCGCAAAATACTTTGCCTACCTTATTTTCTAAACACCAGTCCACGAAATTCTTGGTGATTTCGTGAGTTTTGTACGCTACTTGGTGCTTGGATTTAGAGAGGATATACCGTTTTTTGCGTTGCAGCTTCTTCCAGCGGCGGGAACCCTTGGTACACTTGGCTTGTGCCTTGCTTATGCTTGCTAGTGTTTTGTTGCGGAGACGGTTGATAGACCGCAGCTTTCGACCCGTGATGATGATGGAATTTCCGTTCGTTGCACAGGCCGCGATGGAATGAATCTCCCCAAGGTCAACGCCGACTGTTTCGGGGAACCCGATATTTTCGGGTGACTGCTTGCCGTCATCATAGATTATGCAAAGCATGAGGCCATTATCGTAGCAAAGCTCGATTTGTGAAATCGCATCTTTGTTAAGGGACATGATTTCGTTGATTTTTGCCATGATATTCTTGGGAAGTTTCAGACAAATACCTTGCTGACGCTTACCATCCCAAATTCCCAAAGAAAGGGAGAGGACGTTTTTCTCAAAATCGAAAGAAAATGCTTTATCCTTCCATTGCGTATTGAAGTTTTTCTTACGCCGCCACGGATATTTGTTTTTATACCCCTTCAGGATTGCGGCGTGAGCAGCGTCTCTTGCGTCCAAATACTTGTCTGCAACCATCTGAACGCTCTGCGAATGCAGTGGGTATAGGTTCTTCAATGCTTTATATAGGCCACTTTTGGAAATCCATTTCCCGCCATTTGCAAGAGCATAGCTTTTGGAAATTTCCAAAGAAGCATTCCAAATCATTGCGGCGATTCTGTTACAGGCGAATAGTTTGTCAATGTCTTCTTTTGACGCAGAAAAAGATGATTTCACTACTTTCGTTGCCATTCGATTCACCTCCTTTTGATTGATATGATACATTATAGCACACTATGTATGGAGTCATCGGGATTTGGTACGATTGTAGAACAAAAAACGTGGCGGTTCATCCCCACCCTAAGAGGGGGGAGTCTTCTCGCCACAAATGATAAATATATTTTGTAGTGGGAAAAAGATAAGTGTTAGGTAAAAAGTGCTTATTCTAGGGCTAAATGGAACGTTCGGTAGAGCATATCGCAGGCATTTATATATTCGTTATGGTGGGAATTTTGGTCGGAGGGTTAAATTTTGTACTATGTTTTGTTCCTTATTTAATGCAATGTTCTCTTTTGCCTTTTTGTCATAGATATAGACTAAAGATTAAAGAAAATTGTGAACCTCCCCCACTTATAGAAGTGGGGGATTCCTGTTTGATACGGCAAGCCGAGGAACAACAGACAAAAGTCTGGGATTGGTGTTGACCGCCCCTGCGGAGTCATAAGACCGCCACAAAGTTCCTCAGCTTGCCCAAGCAGGCTACACAACGGAGTTTTGCGTCCGTTGTGGCCCGCTTCGTGGGCTTCTACTACAACTCTGACGGTTTATGCCGCAACCGTAGATATACGCTTTGCTTCGAGGGTGGAGTCTTCTTGCCGAAAACGATAAAGAGACAATAAAAACATACTTACTCCACGATGGGAACGCTCTTTTTGGTGAATCATTTAGAGTTGATGATATTGTTTGATTATGGTATATTGAAATCAAATAAAATAGAATGCGAGAGGAAAAATATGAAGAACGGTCATTATACCGCAAGCGATATAGAAGAATTAACGATTATTCCAGCTGACAAAAAAGAAGGGACAGTTCAAACGGCTTACGGAAGAGTTGAAGGGACAAAGATTTGGAGTAACGGCTTAGACTTTACTATAGGAGAGGGAATAGAGAAGGAACATTACAGCCGTCTTGAAAAAATTCCGTCTAAATATCAGGTCGTTGCTGAAATCATACGAAAGAAAGCATCCGGCAAAGGTGGACACCGTATAGGGGCAGGAAGACCCAAAATAGATGGGCCAGTAAAGAAAACCCGTTCGTTTAAGCTGACTGAATACGAATACATGAAGGTTAAAGAGTATATTTTAGAACTTAGAAAAAAGTAAACTTTAATCAAAATACATATTGTTTGCGATATCGATGGATAAGATTTTTGACAATGGCTGAAAAAAAAGACAGGCAAGGGAATGATATGCCTGTCTTTTTTGGTGCTTATTTCGGGACAGAAAACTGAGTACCTAAAATCAACCCATGATTATATCACAAACGGAAAAGTTATGCTGGAATTCGTGCACCATTGGCAAAAAAATAATCCTTGGATGTAAAGAATTGGTGTATGGGGAGCCATACCTGCTTTGCTGGACACCCGAAATGAATAGGCGACAGCCTATAGGGATAGGCATTTTAGAAAAGATATAACACGAAATCCGTGAGAGAATCAATTTTGGTACATATAATGAAGGAAACCAATGGAAAAAGGATTGCGGATAAAAAATTTTAGGGAGTTGGTGCGGGATTTCTACATAGAATTAGTTTTTGAGGTAGTATAGAAAATGTAACGAGGAGATGTTCTAATGCTCCTGGTTATTGCCGAAAGGAATTGGCAAGGACAAGGATGTCTGAATGAATCTTAGTAGAGGGCAATCACGGAAGATTGCTTAGCGAAAGATAGTGGCAAGGAAGCTGTACTGATGAAGAAGAAAGATGTATTTATGCCTGCTGACATAATAGTTAGTGGGGATTCTAAGGAGGATTGGTACCATGGAAGTAATACAGTAGCACTAGAAGACTAAACTACACATATGAGGTAGATGATAATGAAGATTATCGGAGAAAGAGCATATCCCCCAAAAGTACGGAGTTGCTCTAGCGAAGACGAAAAACAAGTCAAGAAAGAAGGAATAGTTATGGAAAAAGCAAAGGTTAAGGTTGATGTAGAGTTTGACTATTCTGGTGTATTTACCAACCAAAACGGTAAGTATCTTACCTATGGTGGTAGTGACTGGGGCAGGATATTGTCAAACTTCAATTGTATGGCACATATTACCTGTCCAAAAGGTGAGGTTAAAGTTTATATGCAACCGGTCGTTGATGCCTATGATTTCGAATGCTATGAACTAGAAGGCGTTGATAGCCGAGATTACCTGAGGTTGGTAGAAACAGACACCGGATTCGAAACACCGGATGGTGAAAAGGTTGAATTTCCTCATGAAGCTGTTGAATATCTTTATGATAAGGAGCTTTGTGAGGACGAAATTGTCTGGACGCTTAAAGAAGAAATACGAGATGAGATAAAAAATTTCATCGACGAAAATCTTGAAGGTGTCATGAAAGAATGTGGTTATGAAGAAATAGACCCTAGTGAAGAATGGAACGGTTAATTCCGGTCAAAGAGAGTGTGTAAAATTAAGTGTGTAAGTTACCGGTAACTAACTTACGCACTTAATTTTTATATGAGAGTACGGTACAGTATCTATGAGAATGACAGAAACGGAGTACAGCACTTATGGCAAGACGAAAAAACAGAGGCAATGAAAAAGGACAGGCTATCGCCAAAATTATCATGGAGCAGTATCACCCCCAGAATAAGGAGGAAATGCAGGATGCTATAAAAGATGTATTTGGC